>JAIXMJ010000045.1 GCA_022836975.1 Wolbachia sp. | reverse complement strand
AATATGTGCTATCGAATTCAGCCCTGATTCTTGCAATCCAAATTCCAATAAAAAATTTTCCCTCTCTTCTTCACTATCAATATCAGCAATATCAGCCTCAAATTTAGCTGAGATACAGCAATACCTACTCTCGTGTTTCTGGGCCATTTCCTCTACTTTTCTAGATAATTCATTTCCAGAAACAACATTAGTATCTTCAACATTACAAACATATATTACAGGCTTTGTTGTCAATAATTGCAGCGACTTTACCTGTTTTTCATCAGGATGTTTCAAACTTCTCGCCGGCTTGCCAGATCTTAACAGAGCTAATATTTCATGCATTAAGTCTAACTGTGCTTTAAATTCTTTATCACCTAATCTTGCCTTCTTTTCAATCTGAGGGAGCCTTTTTTCTATACTATCTATGTCAGCAAAAATCATTTCCATTTCCACTACTTCAGCATCCAACACCGGGTCTATTTTATCATGTACGTGGTTGATATCATCGTTTATAAAACATCTCAATAAATGCAAAATGGCATCAACCTCACGAATATGACTCAAAAATTTATTGCCAAGACCTTCTCCCTTACTAGCGCCTTTAATAAGGCCTGCAATATCTACAAATTCCAATTGGTTATAAATTATTTTTTCTGATCCAGCGATCTTTGCAATCTGCTTCAGGTTCTGATCTCTTATTGATACTCTACCTTTATTTGGCTCTATAGTACAGAAAGGATAATTTGCAGCCTCAGCTAAATTCGATTGTGTCAGTGCATTAAATAATGTTGATTTTCCAATATTAGGCAAACCAACAATACCGCAATTAAAACCCATTTTTTCTCTATCTAAATTTTAGATTGTAATATATTAATTATTTGTTTACAATTTATTATTACAATTTATTTATATAACGAGGTAATTTATAATGGAAAACTCAAAGATTATATCTTATAAAGGCATTGATTTTACAAAAGGTTCAGCAATAAGTGATGGAAGTTGTTTTTTTGACTCATTTAGACAAGGGTTAGAACAACTGGGAACAGAAGTGACTGTTGAACAATTACGCAAGGATTGTCTTGATTTTGCAAGTAAGGCTTCTGTGCCACATTGGTTACAACACTCTCTTTCTAATGATTATAATATTGATCATAAAATTCGTCCGAAAATAACTATAGATCAATATAAAGAAAATATTATAAAACGAGAGACATGGGGTCGCCCTGATATAGAAGGAAGAATACTGTGTGAAAAATATGGCGTAAAGCTGTGTGTGCTTGAAAAAAATAGCATGGAAAGTCCAGAGTTTCTATATTCGGTCATATTAAATAACGGATTAAATAACGGAGCAGTCAGTAAATTTTCCGAATTGGATAAGGAAACAATATGCATGATGAATGACGGACGCAACCATTTTGAACCGCTATTCGACATGCGTTTTCAAGAAGAAAGAGACTATCAGTTTGCAAAAAATCTACAAAAAAAAGATGATTATGAATCTGCAATGTGCTTACAAGTACAAGAAGACGACTGTAAGTATGCAAAAACTTTACAGATCGAGTCAGTAAATTTTCCGAATTGGATAAGGAAACAATATGCATGATGAATGACGGACGCAACCATTTTGAACCGCTATTCGACATGCGTTTTCAAGAAGAAAGAGACTATCAGTTTGCAAAAAATCTACAAAAAAAAGATGATTATGAATCTGCAATGTGCTTACAAGTACAAGAAGACGACTGTAAGTATGCAAAAACTTTACAGATCGAAGAAATTGTAACATACATACAAAATACTCAGCATGTAAGTCTGTTAGATAACTTGATTGCAAAAATAACAGAAGTATTTGAAAAATTACTTCAACAAAATAAGAATGCGGATATTCAGCGTTTTGTAAAGAATGTTGTAAATGAATCCCTAGAACATTTTGAGCAGAATAGTAAGAATGATCAGCATAAACCAAGCTGCAGGATGGAAGAAGCAAAGCTAACACCACACTTCACACTATCTCCTACAGTTTATTGCGGCAGGTAGAATTAAACTAATAAGCGATTTTTACATAAATCGCTTATTATGCATTTGTTACATAAAGGTTTTTGAGCCTTGCAAACATATCTACCATGCAACACTAACCAATGGTGGGCGTAGAGTAAATATTCTTTAGGTACAATTTTCATCAAAGATTGTTCTGTTTTAAGTAAGCTTTTCTCTGTCACTAGGCCGATTCTGTTACTTACTCTAAAAACATGTGTATCAACTGCTATAGTCAATTCACTTATACTACAATTTAGAAAGACGTTAGCACTTTTTCTACCTACCCCTGGCAATGAGACTAAATCTTCAAAGTTTTTAGGTACTTTACTATTATACTTATCTCTCAATATTTGACTGAGATTAATTATATTTCTTGCTTTTGAGTTATATAAGCCAATGCTACTAATCTGTTTGTGTAGTACAGCGTGACCTAAATTCAACATCTCATCCGGGCTACTAACAATCTGAAATAACTCTTTAGTAACCCTATTAACACTTACATCAGTTGCACGTGCTGATAAAACTATTGCAACTAGTAGTGTAAAGTCATTGATATAGTGTAGTTCTGTACTGGGAACTGGATTTGCCTGCTTAAACCTTTCAAATACTTGCTTTACATCCATATGTAATGTTATACATGACACACCTTTTTAACAGAGCTATTACCTTTTCTTAAATGATCGAGTTGTTTGTACACAGTTTTGTTAGGGATTAAGTTGCTATATCACTACTTAAAATCAGTTTCAAAACGATAGACATAGCAAACAGCATCAATACCCACATATTATAATATAATCAGTAGGCTTTTCCACTTTACTTTCCAAACTTCCCAAAAGTAAATTTCTCCTATGCTTCTCTGAATCAATCCTTCCTCAAAATTTCACTGATCCCCTATAAAATTATAGGGCAGACTTTCTAAAAATAGAAAATGCATAAATTGCAATTAATAGAAGGAAAATTTGCTACACATCTCTTTAACCTGAGATAGTACTGCCTTTTCAACATATGCACTATTTCTATTAATTAGACCATATATTATATCATTTATCAAACTAGCTATTTTTTTAAAGTCTTCTGCTTCAAGACCACGTGTTGTTTCAGCTGCTGTACCAAAACGTAAACCAGAGGTAATTGTAGGTTTTGTTGTATCAAATGGTATAGCATTTTTGTTACATACTATACCAGCTCTTTCAAGACTATCTACTACATCTTTACCAGTTAATTTCTGTGGTCTTAAGTCTACTAAAACTATATGGGAATCAGTGCCCCCAGAGACAATACTTAATCCATAAGTCTGTAGCTCTTGAGCAAATATTCTAGCATTTTCTATGACCTTTCTGCTGTACACTTTAAACTTTGGATCTAAAGCTTCTTTAAAAGCAACAGCTTTGGCAGCTATGACGTGCATAAGCGGCCCGCCCTGTACTCCCGGAAAAACAGCGGACTGAATTTTTTTATATATTGTTTCATCATTTGTCATAATTATTCCACCCCGTGGACCACGTAAGGTTTTATGTGTTGTAGATGTAACAACATGTGCATATTGTGTCGGAGATGGGTACTCACCAGAAGCAATAAGTCCTGCATAGTGTGCAATATCTGCAAGTAGATAAGCATTAACTTTATCTGCAATTTCACGAAAACGTTGAAAATCTATCGTCCTTGGATAAGCAGAAGCACCAGCTATAATTAACTGTGGTTTATGCTTTAATGCAAGCTCTTCTATTGAATCCATGTTTAATAAATAAGTTACTTCATCAACTGTATAGTGTACTGAATTAAACCATTTGCCAGATAAGCTAGGTTTTGCGCCATGTGTGAGATGTCCTCCGCTATCTAAAGATAATCCTAATATAGTGTCACCTGGATTCAGTAAAGAAACAAATACTGCTTGATTTGCCTGTGAACCAGAATGAGGCTGAACATTTGCAAATTTTACATCGAACAATTTGCAGAGCCTTTCTATCGCGATGTTCTCAACTTTATCCACATATGCACAACCACAATAATATCTCTTTCCTGTATACCCTTCCGCATACTTATTAGTAAGCACAGAACCCTGTGCCTCCATGACCGCCTTACTTGCAAAATTTTCTGATGCAATTAAATTCAGTTGTGATTGTTGACGCTGACGTTCCTGCTCAATTTGCTCGTCGATCTCATTATCAAAAGCTTTTAATCCACTGGAATGACCAGCTGATAAACCTTGAATTTCAGCATAAAATGCCTTCAGCTCGTCTAAAATTTTTATAGCATCTTCTAGATCACTATATAAAATTTTTAGGTCAGAAGACAAAGATTTAAGCTCAGAGAAAGTATTTAAAGCACCTTGAATTTCGCTATCGAGATTTCTTAAATTACATAAAACCTTTATAACATCTTTAAAAACGTTTGCCATAGTACCTCATGCTGTTTTCTTTAACCATATAAATCCTAATATCGCTATAAATGCACTTATAGGAACAAGAGAAATTGCTGTAATTAGGAGATTAGGACCATATATAGGGATGCCTTGTACAACTGTGTGACACCAATATAGGTTTATTATTTTTGTAATCCCTGTATGAAAAAAATAGCCGAAAGCCATTAATATCATGTTGGATACAGCTGTGGTTAAACCCACTAAATTATTATTTACATAACTTATAGCCTTATAAATTGTGATTACTTGATAACCAGATGCAATACCAATTATCAGAAACAGAGGAAGAACTAAATATAAACCACCGCTACCAGTAAAAAGTAGTAAAAAACTGATAACCATTATAGATGCACACGCAATCATTATCTCATAATGTTTATCTTGATATTTTTTTAATAAATAAGCTATAGCAAATGACCCGATACCCATACCTATAAAAATTAGACTAGAAAGCGAAGATGCAATGTTTTCAGTAAATTTATATACCTCATATAAAAATGGCTTTGCCCACCCATCTGCAAACCCTTGTAATGATCCTACCATTAGACCACTAAACAAACTAATAAAGATAATGTATTTATTGAAAAAAACCATTCTGAAGTCCTTAATGCTAATCTTTTCCTGTTCACAGATGCTTTTAGGTGTACATAAGAATAGGAGTATAGCAAGCAAACAGCCAAATGCTGAAAAGACATAAACAACATAATCTAAGCCAAATCTATTCAGCAAATAGTCTAACGGTTGACCACCACACATAGCACCTAGTAACCCTATAATTATTGCTAAACTTGCCATTCTTACTGATTTTTCTTGCGAAAAATACATGTTTGAAACTTTAAAAATTCCAATCGCTGATGCTGAAGATCCAATCCCTACAATTACCCTACCTAGCACTGAATAACCCCATGTATCGGAGCATATAAGTGGTAATGTCCCGGTAAATGTCAAAACAGTACATATAGGTAAAATAATTTTTGGCCCAAACATATCAAGGAAAATACCAACGGGTATATGAGCTAAGGTATAACCTATATAATATAAACCAGCAAATTGGCCTACATCTGCCACACTCACATTAAATTTTTCTATTAATTGAAATGTGATTATGTTAGGAATTACACGTAGTATATACTGATATGCATAAAACAATGATGCTAGAAACCATATTAAAACATTCCTGGTTAACATTAATCTTTTTCCTAAAAACTGGATTATATGTGTTCTAGTGATAAAAAACAATACTTTCATGGATAATTATTGTTACATTAAAAAATTGAGACTATATAATTTTCGTAACTATACTAATTTTGAATTAGATTCTGGCAATTCCTCAGTTGTGATAGTTGGTAAAAATGGTGCAGGTAAAACTAATATATTGGAAGCAATTTCACTACTTGCTAAAAGTAATGGTATGAAAAAAGCTAAGTCTACTGATATGCAAAATAAACTTGCAAGTGAGGACTGGGTAGTGCATTACAATTTTTGTAATGGTATGGAATTCAATTCCATTGGTATTGCAAAGAATTATAATAAGAAACTAGTACAGGTAGATAATAAAATGCAATCAAGCTATTCATCTTTATATAAGGTATCTAACGTAATATGGTTTATTCCACAAATGGATCATATCTTACTTAAGTCTCCAAGTGAAAGGCTGAAGTTTTTAGATCGTATAGCTTCAATGTTTGAAAATAATTATACCTCTGCATACATGAAATATAGAAAAGCTAAATATGAAAGAAATAAATTGTTACGAGATGGTATGTTAGATGAAAATTGGTTCAAGAGTCTTGAAAGTATAATGGCAAACAGTGCTATTGATATTGCTTGCATGCGATTATCTGTATTAAATATGATACAGGATATGATCAATAGATCTTTTGCTTTTCCTAGAGCAACACTTAGAATCAGTAGCCAGTTAAGTTCAGATTTTAACGAAGAACGTTGCAAAAAGATTTTAGCAGAAAATAGAGCAAAGGATTTATTGACCGGAAAAGTGAACTTTGGTGTTCATAATGATAATTTTCAAGTTTTGTGTCAGAAAAGGAATATACCGATCAATTTATGTTCTACTGGAGAACAAAAGTTATTATTGCTTTCTATTATCTTATCTAGCGTAAAAGCACGATGTTTTTATTACAGTAAGGCTCCAATTTTATTACTTGATGATATAATGTCTCATTTGGATGAACAGCATAGAAAGTTACTGATTGAAGAGATACTAGACATTAAATGCCAAACTTGGATAACAGATGTAGATAAGAAAAATTTCAATGAATATAAGGATATTTTTAGGTTTGTGAACTTGTAAATTTTTTGGCATTGTATACTGTGAATGAAGGGCTTGTACTGAAACAAGGATTAGGTAGTGTCGACATTTATTTCAACCAAAGATAAATAGCAGCAATATGAAGAAAAGATAAGAAAGTGATGGCTAATTTATCATAACGAGTAGCAACCCTACGAAAGTGCTTGAG
>JAIXMJ010000044.1 GCA_022836975.1 Wolbachia sp. | reverse complement strand
GGTAAAAGTACAGGTGCGTTAATTAAATTTAAAGTTAATAATATAGATAAGGAGATAGAAGCTTTCTCTACAAAACCAGAAACGATATTTGGTGCTAGTTTTATAGGAATTTCAGCAACCCATCCAATTATAAAAGATTTATCATTAGATAATTTAGAAATTCAAAAATTCATTGAAAAATATTCTGAAATACCCGAAATTGAAAACTTAAATTATGAAGGAATCGCTACGGGGCTTTATGCAGTGCATCCATTTGATCAAAAAATTTTACTTCCCATTATTATTACAAATTATGTTATAGAGCATTATGGAAGTGGTGCTATATTTGGTTGCCCAGCTCATGATCTACGTGATTATGAGATTGCTATTAATATGAAACTTGATATAAAACAAGTAATAGAACCCTTAAATGATGAGTTTGGAAATGTTAGTGAAGGTCCGTATCTAGGAGAGGGAAAATTAATTAATTCTCAAGATTTAAATGGATTAAATTCCCAGCAAGCACATAATAAAATTATTGAAATCTTAGTTGGAAATTCCTTAGGTTATAGAAAAACTAATTATAAGATTAGAGATTGGGGGGTATCACGACAGCGTTTTTGGGGGTGTCCTATACCTATAATATATTGTGATGGTTGCGGTATATTGCCAGTACCGCTTAATAATTTACCGGTAGAACTTCCTAAAGACATGATTTTTACTGGTAAAGGAAATCCGTTAGATCAGCATCCTACTTGGAAGAATATTAATTGTCCCCAATGTAATGGTAAAGCGACACGTGAGACAGATACTTTGGATACAGTTTTTGGATTAGAGATCTCAGCAAGCTTTGCTATGTTCCCTTTACTATTTTGTATTGTTCTATGTATTGCCTCTGACACAGCTGTTGTCCAATCATTCCCTCCTTTATTTATAGTTTTATTATACAATTATTTATTGAAGCTGTATACCTAGTACAGGTCAAGGCGGCTAGGTATTACATTAACAGAAGTGTCGCGGTTCAAGTTTCATAAGATAAGCTACAAGTAATCTTACTCTTGAACTATGGAAGATCTTATAATCTTCAGCTGTACGGCAACACCTCTGAAATAGTTAAACCCTTTCTAGAGCTCACATCTGCGTAATACTTTAAAACAAAAATGTCTTTTTAAAAACTTAGCAAAATCATCATAAGCATAATTTTAAGTTTTTTACAGGTTATTTTAATGTTTTATCCTGTCCGTCCTAAAGCATAAATGGAACCCCTGATTCTACTCCTTCTTATCTACATCTTGGTAATCAGAATCCACAACCTTTTCTTCTCCACTACTTGTTTCTGCAGAAGACGTAGAATCTTGCTGACCAGAACTCTGCTTAGATGCATCATACATAGCTTGTCCAAGCTTCATAGATAACTGAGACAAATTATCAACTTTTTGTTGTATAGAACCAGTATCATTAATATCATCTGATTTACTTGCTTCTTTCAACTCATTAACTGCATTCTCTATAGCAGATTTATCTTCAGGAGATACTTTATCACCATACTCTCGTAACGATTTCTCTGTAGAATGTACTAAACCATCAGCATTGTTCTTTACTTCAATAAACTTTTTACGTTTTTCGTCTTCCTCTGCCTTCTCTTCAGCCTCTCTTATCATACGCTTAATCTCATCGTCAGATAAACCACCAGAAGATTGGATACGTATACTTTGCTCTTTTCCAGTAGCTTTATCCTTTGCAGAAACATGTACTATCCCATTCGCATCTATATCAAATGCAACTTCAATTTGCGGTACTCCACGAGGAGCAGAAGGTATACCCTCTAAGCTAAACTGGCCTAATAATTTGTTATCAGATGCCATTTTTCTTTCTCCCTGATATACTTTAATAGTCACAGCCGTTTGATTATCCTCTGCTGTTGAAAATACTTGAGACTTTTTAGTAGGAATTGTAGTATTACGCTCAATAAGGTGAGTTAGTATTCCCCCTACAGTTTCAATACCAAGAGAAAGTGGAGTAACGTCCAATAGTAACACATCTCTTACATCACCCTGTATTATACCTGCTTGTATTGCAGCACCAATTGCTACAACTTCATCTGGGTTAACACCTCTATGAGGATCTTTACCAAAGAATTCCTTCACTTTCTCTATTACCTTTGGCATACGTGTCATACCACCAACCAGAACTACTTCACCTATCTGATTAGATGATAGTCCAGCATCATCAAGCGCTTTCTTACAAGGAATCATTGTCCGCTCTATTAAATCGTTCACTAAACTTTCAAGTTTTGCTCTAGTCAATTTCATATTTAAATGCTTTGGCCCACTAGCATCAGCAGTAATAAAGGGTAAATTTATTTCAGTTTCCATAGCGCTAGATAATTCTATTTTAGCCTTTTCAGCAGCTTCTTTAATGCGTTGCATAGCCATAGGATCTTTTCTTAAATCGATACCGCTACTCTTCTTAAACTCATCAAGTAAATAATTAACTATAGTATTATCAAAATCTTCCCCACCAAGATGTGTATCACCGTTCGTAGCTTTGACCTCAAAAACTCCATCACCAATCTCAAGTATTGAAACATCGAATGTACCACCACCTAGATCATAAACTACTATTGTATGTCCATGTTTCTTATCAAGTCCATAAGCAAGCGCTGCAGCAGTAGGCTCATTAACTATCCTTAATACATTTAGCCCAGCAATTTTTCCTGCATCTTTAGTAGCTTGACGTTGAGAATCATTAAAATAAGCAGGTACAGTAATTACAGCATCAGTTACTTCTTCTCCAAAGTAAGCTTCTGCTGCTTCTTTCAAATTCTGCAATATAAATGCACCTATCTGACTTGGAGAATATTCTTTCACAACATTATTGTTACCATCAACTGTCCTAACCCATGCATCACCATTTTTTGCTGCAAATACCTGGTACGGTATATTTAAATTTTTAACTTCAGGATCACTATGCCTGCGTCCTATTAGCCTCTTAGTAGCAAAAAATGTATTACGTGCATTAGTTGTAGCTTGTCTTTTTGCAGGAGAACCAACTAGTCTTTCTCCAGATGAAGTGAATGCAACTATAGATGGGGTAGTTCTTGCTCCCTCTTTATTTTCTATAACTTTAGCATCTTTACCTTGCATTATCGCAACGCAAGAGTTTGTTGTACCTAAATCTATACCTACTGTTCTTCCCATAAGAATACTCCCTTTATTTTATATGAACTATATTATAGTATATAAGTTCAGTATAGATAAAATACAAGATCACTTTTTGAAATTTAAAAGACGTGAGAGCCACTTATTTAACCAGAAGTTACTAACTTTCTTATTATTGTTATCTTTACTGTTATCTTTATCGTTACCACTCCAGTTATTCTTAGGCTGATATCCAAGATTTTTTAACGGCTCAGTATAATTGCTAAGATGAACATCATCTCCATATTTCAAGACAAATTTATCTATATCCAAACTATTATCAATGCTAACATTTAACCCAATATTAAACTCATTCTCTATTGCTGTAACTGCATCCCGCTTGTAGTTAAAAATATGAGCTATAATTATTCCATTTGCTAGTAAATCAAAAGATTTATTACGATTTTTATTTGCAACATGTTGCAGATCTCTAAGTATAGAGGTTGCAATCACCTCACTAGATTTCAATCTACCAACTCCTTTACAATAGAAGCATTCTGTAGTATTAATTTCTTGTATATTCGGTTTGATCCTTTGTCTAGAAAGCACCATTAAACCAAACTCATTTATATAGCTAAACTGAACTTTTGCTCTATCATACCTAAATGCCTGTCTTACAGCAGATTCAACAGTTCTACAGTACTGATATTTCAACATATCAATAAAATCTATCACTATTAATCCTGATAGACCTCTAAGATTCACTTGTCGTGCTATTTCAGAAACTGCTTCCATGTTAGTTCTGTAAGCAGTTTCTTCTATGTTATCTTCTCCTGTCATTTTACCTGAATTTACATCTATCGTAACAAATGCTTCAGTCAAAGTTATCACTAAAGATCCTCCAGATGTCAATTTTACCTTATTACTATAAAGCTCAGCTATTTGATCTTCAGCAGCATAATATGTAAATATTGGAATTGACCCTCTATATAACCTAGAACGTATCCTGCTATCTTTTAATGCATTTCTAGTATACCTTCTAACCGATTCAAAAGCTTCCTTACCTGATACTACAATCTCAACATTATCGCTGCAAAAATCACGTATAGATCGCATAATAATATCTGCTTCATTATAAATCAATGCAGAAACATGTGTAGATGAAGCATTCTTTTGAATATCTTGCCATAAAGAGTATAAATAGTCGTAATCCTGTTGTATTTCCTTTTTACTTTTCCCTCCACCTACAGTTCTGATTATTAGACCCAATCTCTTTGGTAAATTTAATAAATTTAAGATCTCTTTTAATTGCTTTCTGGTATTATGGTCTTCTATCCTGCGTGACACACCTCCTTTATTAAGCGCATTAGGCATTAGTACACAATACCTACCAACAAGCGTTATATACGTCGTAAATGATGCACCTTTATTACCACGTTCTTCTTTAGTCAGCTGAACAAGCACTTTCTGATTTACTGAAATTACATCCTGTAGCTTGTATTTTTTGTATATAGGTATTTCTTTTACGAAAGTACCACTGGGTTCATTGCTATTCTTATTTGCACTGCAGTCAATATCTTCCTTTCTTTCTTTTGAATCACTATCACATTCTTCATCATCATTTTTACCACTACTGTCATTTAGACAACTTGCAGATAATGCCTCCTTTTCCTTATCCGAAATATTAAAATAATCTAATGATATTTCTGAGAAAGGTAAAAACCCTTGCTTGTTCTTACCATACTCTATGAATACTGCTTGTAAAGATGGCTCTATACGTTTAACATAAGCAACATATATATTCCCACGTAATTGCTTTTTTTCCTTAAATTCTTGTTCAAACTCCACAACCTTATTATTCACTGATAAGGCAACCCTAACCTCGCCAGAGCAAATAGAACTCTCTATTAATAATAATTTTTTACCATTATCTACCACGTATACACCGATTATACCAAAAAATCCTTCTATTAAAATGCTATTTCATACGTTGTTTACTGTCAAGATTTAAAGCAATTGACTTTAGTATTTTGCTTAGTATAATATTAGGTTTATTCACTAATGTAAATATATGGCTAAGAAGAATGTTTCATTACTTGTAAAGTTGGTCAGTACTGCAACTAAGAAGACACTAGCTGGTGAAGAAAAATTAACAGGCTATTTTTACGTAAAGAAACGCAACCCAAAAAAACTCACTAAAAAACTGGAATTTAGGAAATATGATCCAGTCGTAAGAAGGCATGTCCTTTTTAAGGAAGAAAAGCTTAAATAGGTTTTATTAAATAGATTTTTAAAAATAGGAAGAAAAAGTTGTTATTTTTGTAGAAGTGTAAGAGAAGGTGTTAATTCTTTGACATTACATGTAAGTGGTTATAACGCTACGTGAAGCATTATATAAGTATATTTTTAAAACGAATATTATATTTACTTGAAAGGTAGAAAATTTTCTTTTCATTGGTTATACAATTTGGTATAATTAAAAGAAATTATAGAGTACCAAAAAATGTTACAAATTTTTTTATTCACTTACTGAGTGAAAGGTGATAATAATATTTAGAGGATAGGACTAATAAATATATTAATTTCTAAAAGAATTTATATCTTGGTTTATTTCCAATATTACTGAAAGTTTCATTTACATTATGAGCCACTTGCCCTACCCTAAATGAAATCTAACATAAGATCAGGTTTTTTAAAGTAGAAAAAAGATGTAGAGTCTAGTAGCAATATAATAAAGGCAATTCAAAGAAAGACATGATAGGAGCTTTGAAAGGAACAGTAGATGAAATCTATAATGACCATATAATACTGAACGTAAATGATGTAGGATACATTGTATACCTTTCAACACAAACCTTAAACTCTTGTGTTGTCGGGAAAAAAATTAAGCTTTCCATTGAAACCTACTCAAATAGCAGAGAAAATATACCACAATTATATGGTTTTATAGACAGAGAAGAACAACAATGCCTGCGTCTACTTGTTAAAATAAGTGGCATTAGTTATAAGATAGCAATTTCCATCCCATCAAGTTTAAGCTCTCTGATTAATGAAGGACACTTCTCAGAAACGAACCAAGGATTCATCTCAAGATGACTACGCCATAGAACTCCGATGGTCACCGGTCTGATGAGAGTCGCACCCAGAAACTAATAAATTTGGATGTTCTATCCACGAAGATGCTGTTTCAGCTTTAATCAATCTCGGTTATGAAAAAATGAAGGCATATGATGCAATAAAAAAAGTACAAAGAGATTTACCAAATTTAGAAACTAAAGATATTATACGTATAGCACTCAAGGAATTATCAACGCTATGAAATCAATTTTATGTAGTAAGGAATATGGAGAAGACATACGTAATACTAATATTAGGCCTGAACGATTAGACGGCTTTATTGGGCAGCAAGATTTAATACGAAATTTAAAAATTTTTATAGATGCTACACATACAAGAAATGAAGCTCTGGATCACGTTTTACTATGTGGTCCTCCTGGTCTTGGAAAAACAACTTTAGCTCATATTATCTCTAAAGAATTAAGAGTTAGTTTTCGTGCAACCTCTGGTCCTTTGCTCAGCAAAGCTGGAGATCTAGCAGCAGTACTTACAGCACTTAATACAAAAGATGTGTTATTTATTGATGAAATCCATAGACTAAATCGCAATATCGAGGAAATACTCTATACCGCTATGGAAGATTTTTGTTTAGATATATTAGTAGGAGAAGGCCCATCAACTCGTACTTTAAGAATTGATTTACCGCCATTTACACTAATAGGAGCAACCACACGACTTGGATTGCTTTCTGCTCCATTAAGGGATAGATTTGGCATTCCATTGCACCTTGGATTTTATTCGTTCACAGAATTAATAGAAATAAT
>JAIXMJ010000043.1 GCA_022836975.1 Wolbachia sp. | reverse complement strand
TGAGAACTGGAAGACTAGCCATTTGACTCTAGTGACAAATTCATTTTCTTCATTTTATACTAGTGTCAACTGCTAGTCTTCCAGTTGACACTAGTGTCAACTGGAAGACTAACTAGTTGACACTAGTGAGAACTGGAAGACTAGCCATTTGACTCTAGTGACAAATTCATTTTCTTCATTTTATACTAGTGTCAACTGTTAGTCTTCCGGTTGACACTAGAGTCAACTGGAAGACTAACTAGTTGACACTAGTGTCAACTGGAAGACTAGCCAGTTGACACTAGTGTCAAGAATATCAAACTTTTTAATTGGTTGTATATACTTACTTACATCATTAAAAATTTCTTTAATTTCTAAACTTTCATTTGCATAAATATTTACACAAGCACAAACTAAGAAGACAAATAATATACGCAACACAACAAGACCTAACTTATTCATTTTATAAAACAGCAAAATGGTTATTTATTTGCTAATTCTTGCTCTAGTTTCGTTATAATACTATTTATGTTATCTAAATTTTCACTCTGTAAAATGACTTTTGCTTTTTCAGTCAGCTTTGTATTGCTTGATCCAAGTAAATCAATTAATTTTTCAACAACCAGTTTTGCCTCAGCAAGCGAACGTGATCTCAGATCCCGATCAAAGTTTTCTATTGAATGATTAACCATATTTTCAATATCAGTCTTACTTAAACCAAGGCTTGAATCCACTGTAATTGTTTGTTCAATGCCTGTAGTTTTTTCTCGTGCAGCAACAGTAAGTATTCCATCAACATTTACTGTAAATTCTATTGCTACCCTTGCAGATCCTGCCGGCAATGGAGGTATGTTCTTAAACTCAAATTGTGCTAAAGACTTATTATCCCATATCATCTCACGTTCTCCTTGACAGACATGAATTTTAATTGTGGTTTGCCCATCAACGTAAGTTGTAAATTCTTTCACTTCCGAAACTGGTAATGGAGTATTACGTTGTATAATCTTTTCAACTATCTCACCCATAGTCTCTATTCCAAGAGATAAAGGCAAAACATCTAATGTAATATTTTTTTCCTGAGTACTAGAGGTCAGATAATAAGCTTGCAGCGCTGCCCCAACTGCAACGGTTTTATATGGATCAATATCATCTAATACTTTATTACCAAAAAATTTAATCAATGAATTCTTAATCAAAGGTACTTTAGTTGCACCACCCACTAAAATTACTCCATCAATATTGTCGAAGCTAAGGTTTATATCTTTCATAGTGCTAATCACTATATCAATTGTTCTATCCACCAAAGGAACAATTGATCGTTCAAATTCTGTTCTAGTGATTTCACACTGGAAACGTCTATCTTGAACATTAAAATCAAAAGTAGCAGTAGTATTAGTGCTGAGATATTCCTTCACTGAACGCAATGCAATTAACGGTATATACTCTACTTTTTCTGTTAATTTATTGATTATCATAGAGCCAAGTAAACGGTCGAAATTATCCCCACCAAGTTTAGTGTCGCCACCTACTGCAAGCACCTGAAACACTCCCTTATGTAATTTTAATATGGAAATATCAAACGTACCTCCACCCAGGTCATAAACTGCATATATCCCACTACTATTGTTTTTTTCAATGGAATATGCTAATGCTGCTGCTGTTGGTTCATTAATTAAACGAAGTACTTTAATCCCTGCAAGTTGTGCAGCATACTTAGTGGCATTTCTAGCTGAATCATCAAAGTATGCCGGTACTGTAATGACAGCTTTTTTTACAGTTAATCCTGTTGATTTTTTTACCCTTTCACACAATGCTCTAAGTATCTCTGCAGAGATTTCAACAGGCGTTAAATATTTTTCATCCGTACATTTTACTCTAATAACTTTTTCACTTTCATGATCTATCTCAAAAGATAGAGCATTTTCATCAAGATCATCAATACTCTTCCCCATTAAACGCTTTATCGAATAAATTGCTCGTGAAGAATACATATCAACTTCATGACCAATTTTTATTTTATTATTCTCATATAATAGAATAGATGGTAAAATCTCTCTGCCTTTTTCATCTCTAATTATTTCAACATTACCATCCTTATCAACCATAGCGATTAAGGAATTAGTTGTCCCGAGGTCTATGCCAAAAACAATTTCATCTTGATTAAGTAAATCTGGCTCAGAGACTTGGATTGGATACATTCTTTTTGATTTCATCAGATGATTTATATAAATATTTCAACCTAACCACTTGTGTAGAAGCATAATTTAGGTTACTAGTGGCAAAGGCAGTCTCTAAATTTTGCATACATTCACTGATCTTCTGATTAACCATTTTTGCCGCAGATTGAAAATCGCCACAATCTAATATATATTCCCTTATTTCCATAGATTCATCTAATACATCAAAATCTACATCAGCCTCAATATTGAAAAGATCTAGCAAATATTCTGCACGTGTCAGTGGAGATTGTAAAATTTTATAAGCTTTATTTATATCTACTATTCTGTAAATCTCCCCATTATTCAGATCAGGGTGAAATTTTCTACTCAACTCAATATACCTTCTCTCCAGTTCATGCAAATCAATATGAAAAGATGGCTCAATTTTAAATAATGCAAAATAGTTATTATGCATAAAAACTTTCCCCGCATCCACACCTACCTTTTTCATTAGGGTTATTAAAAACAAAACCAGCAGAAAATTTTTCTTCTACATAATCCATTTCTGTACCAAGCAGAAACATAACAGACTTTGGATCTACCAGTACCTTATACTCTAGACCATCATCATACATAATGCTGATTACAGACTCGAGAAAACGAATATCATATGCATACTCAATACTATACTTAAATCCAGAACAACCCTTTTGCTTGATAAGTACCCTTAATCCTACCACCTTCTCTGAAGCATTTTTTTTATTTAACAAATATCTAATCCGATCTTTAGCCTTTTCTGTAATAACAATAGGCTCCTTCGTTTGCTTAGCAACTCCCATCATTGTTTATTTTGCTTCTACTTTGTTTATTATTATAATCATTAATAGCTGCTCTCACTGCATCTTCAGCAAGTACCGAACAATGTATTTTTACTGGAGGTAAAGATAATTCCTGTACTATTTGAGTATTTTTTATCTGTGAAGCGCACTCAATACTTTTCCCTTTTATTATTTCAGTTAACAGAGAGCTTGAAGCAATGGCAGAGCCACAGCCAAAAGTCTTGAACTTAGCATCCTCAATTATACCATATTCATTCACTTTTATCTGTAATTTCATTACATCACCACAAGAAGGTGCACCTACCAGCCCAGTGCCAACTCTTGGATCATGCTTATCCAAAGAACCAACATTTCTTGGATTTTCATAATGATCTAAAATTTTCTTATTATAGCTCATATCTACCTAACAACTAACTTTATATATTATAATATACTCAGGCTTAATAAAATACAAAGGTTTAAATACCTAAAAGCTTCTTAGATAAGAATAGATAACGGATTTTCTATATAGAATTTAAAAATATTTAAAAATTTTGCTCCTAGTGCACCATCAACAGTTCTATGATCAACCGAAAGCGTAATTGACATGATCTCTGCAATTTCAACTTTTTCATTAACAACAACAGGACGCTTCTCAGATGCTCCAACAGCCATTATACAAGACTGCGGTGGGTTAATTATAGCACTAAAAGCTTTGATACCAAACATTCCCAGATTAGACACTGTAAAGCCACCACCTTGAAACTCTTCTGGCTTCAGTTTACCAGATCTTGCTTTACTCACTAGATCCTTTACCTCATGTGAAATAGATAGGATATTTTTATTATCCGCATTCTTGACAATAGGGGTAATAAGCCCATCATCTAGAGCCACAGCTACTGCAATATCTATACTTCGATACTTCAATATCTTGTTATCAACCCATGAAGAATTTATCTCAGGAAATTTTTTCATACTCATAGCAGTAGCTTTGATCACTAAATCATTGAGTGTGATTTTATTCTTTTCATCACTAGAATTAATCTCATTTTTTAGAGCGATTAATTTGTCAACTTTACAATCTACCATTAGGTAAAAATGTGGGATGGTTTGTTTAGATTCTACTAAACGTTGTGCTATCACCTGACGTATATTACTCACTTCAATAACGTCCTCAGAATTTATGTCCTTTAGCTTAATTTTATCAAGCACATCGGCTTTTATTATACGACCATATGGGCCAGTACCCTTTAGTTTGGTTATATCAATATCACTTCTATATGCTAACTGTCTAGCTACAGGGCTTATTTTTATTCTTTTTGCCTTCTCATCTACCCTACTTTCAGTACTACTCTTTTCTGCAACTATTTCTTTGACTATTTCATTATCCTCTCCTACTACACTTTCTTCCATTTGAAGATCATTAAGATATTCTTCTCCTTCTTCTATCATTAAAGCTATTAATTGGTTAACAGCAACACCGCTAGTACCTTCTGGTACAAAAATCTTTGCCATTACTCCTTCATCAACAGATTCAAATTCCATTATGGCTTTATCAGTCTCTATTTCAGCAATAACATCTCCTACTTCAACCCTATCTAACTCTTTCTTATGCCATTTCACAATCTTTCCACCAGTCTTATTCATCGTAGGAGAAAGAGCAGGCATTAATATTTTTATCGGCATAAATTATCGCTTGATTTACTTTACTTTTAATTTACTCTTCACTTTCTGTCAATCTTATCCACAAAATTAACTTAAAAAACCAGTTTTCCTATAGTATGATATGTTTAAAGCATTATTATTTTTATATGCATGATTTAAATAAGAAGATAGATGAAATTATTAACTACAAATTTAAAAATAATGTTCTATTAGAAGAAGCATTAACCCATCCAAGTGTCAACAAAAGAAACAGTAACAATCAAATTACAAGCTATGAAAGACTGGAATTTTTGGGAGATAGCGTATTAAACATGGTAATATCTCACATGTTATTCCTATTATTTCCTGATGAGCAAGAAGGGGGACTAGCAAAAAGAAAAACTGATCTGGTTTGTGGTAGCACTATAGCTAGCATTGCGAGAGAAATTCAATTAAGTAAGTTCATTATCATGAACAATAGCGAACGTCATAATGGAGGTAGATCCAATTTAAAAAATTTAGAAAATACACTTGAAGCATTGATAGGCGCAATGTTTATTGATGGAGGATTTGAAAATGTTGAGAGGTTCATCATTCAACATTGGAAAAAACTCGCAAAAACAAAACTGTGTCCTCCCCAAGATCCTAAGACCTCATTACAAGAATGGACTCAAAAAAATAAATTGCCTCTACCAGAGTATTCCATTGTAGAAAGATCAGGACCTGCACATAAACCAGAATTTACCATATCAGTATGTATAGAAAATTATGGTACAGTTATTGCTCAAGCTCACAGTAAAAAAATTGCTGAAAGAAAAGCTGCAGAATCAATGTTAGAGAAAATTAATAGCCAGATAAAAAATGATCCTGCATAAATACTTGGAACAAGAAAATTTTTTGAAAATGTAGCAAAACGTCATCATACCAAGTTTCAACATTTCACAAAAAATTTACTTCTCTCTTAGGGTGTGTCGTCATGAGATCTTGGCCCACATTAACAAAGCTTTAAGTGAAAGGGCAGCCATATACGATCGTGCATTTTTAGCATANCTGGTGGCTATTCCTCGCCATTCTTTAAATTTTTGAAATGTATTTTCTATAATATGCCTAAGCTTATATAGATCCTTGTCTATTTTTCTTGGAATTTTCCTGTTCCTCTTTGGTGGAATTACATGGCTTATGCTTGATTTTCTTGCTAAATCTATAATACGATTCGTATCGTAAGCTTTGTCTGCTATAAGGTATTCTGCATCTATGTTTTGGATTAATTTATCAGCCTGAGTACAATCATGTCTGGAACCTTCTGTAATAATAATTCCGACCGGCATACCATGCGCATCCACGACCATATGTACCTTTGTATTGACCCCCCTTTTGTCCTACCTATCATTTGATCTTTTTCTTCTGCTCCAAGTCCAGCCTTATATACTTTAACATACGTAGAATCTATCATCAGCCACTCAAGATCAATAAAAACTTTCAATAAATCTTCCCATATTCCTTTATCACGCCACCTGCAAAATCTCCTATGTACATTCTTCCAATGGCCACAATCAGGTGGTCCATGGTGCACCAGTCCTAAATATCCACATTACTGCATTTATAAATACCATATTATCCTTTGCTATTCCTCTCCACTGACCTCTTCTTCCAGGCAAGTGACTTTCTAATTTATTCCACAATTCGTCACTTATATCATGTCTTCTATGACTTAATTCTGTATCCATCTTTTTTAACCCTTAAATCCTTTATTATATACACTTTTGACACCTATTCAACTAGTATCTTGCGACGACATACCCTAATAGGTTTACTTAAAAGATTTAAAATAATTGCAGATCGCTATCGAAATCGACGAAAACGTTTTAGTCTGAGGTTCAACTTAATTGCTGGAATTTACAACTTTGAGTTGATAAAATGAGTTATGTAAGAAGTCCAATGACAGAACTTAATGGTAGAAAAGATGGAGAACACACAGAAGGCATGATATAAGAGACAAATTGTGGGATAAATTAGAAAGTCACTTGCCTGGAAGAAGATGTAGCTGTGGAGGAATAGCAAAGGATAATAGGAGATTCATAAATGCATTAATGTGGATATTTAGGACCGGTGCACTGTAGACCACCTGATTATGGCTATTGGAAGCAGGAGAGTGGTGTGATATTTATTGAAAATTTTTATTGATCTTGAGTGACTAAAGATCAAATGATAGGTAGGACAAAATGGGCAAAGGCCGTGAATGCGCATGGTATACCTGTCAGAATCAGAAGGTTCCAGACATTCAGGCTAACCCAAGATATAGACCTTATAAGCCTATGATACGAATCATATTGTAGATTTAGCAAGAAAATCAAGCATAAACCCTAGACCCTCTGCAAAGCTACAAAAAAATAAGTAAAAAGAAATAAATAAGGGAGTAGAATATTATTTTTAAAATAAAAATATGGGAATGAATTATAAAGAAGTAGTAAAAAGACCGCACACTTTGAGGCAATTAACTGGAATGAGTGCAGAAGAGTTCCAAGAAGTGGTAGAGAAAATTAGACCTGGATGGGAGAAACTAGAGAAAAAGAAGAAATGCTATGGAAGGAAGTCGCATATTGAAAGCCTTGAAGATAAAGTCTTGTGC
>JAIXMJ010000042.1 GCA_022836975.1 Wolbachia sp. | reverse complement strand
CCCAGGTAATTTATCTTTTATTCTTTCCCACTGCTCATCTTTCAGGTCGTATAACATCTTTCCCTCTCAAAAAATACTATTTTAACTCTGTTTTTATTTAATGTCGACACTACCTAGTATCTTGCGACGACATACCCTAGAATCTAGCAACAGGCTTCTTATACAAAATATGAAACCACTATTGCAAATTAATAAAGAACCTCTATAATAAGGGCATATAGTTTCACAATGTAATATGGCAAATCATAAAAGTGCTAAAAAAATGGCAAGAGTAATAGAAAGACGTACTTTAATAAATAAAATGCGTAAAAATAAAGCTCGTACGTCTATAAAGAAATTAATGAACATCATTAAATTGAATAACAAGGAAGAAGCTGTTATAGCATTCAGGAATGCTGAATCCAGGTTGCATAAATGTGTTAGCCAAGGTGTTATTCACAGGAATGCTGCTGCACGTAAAATTAGTAGATTAAATGCAAAAGTAAAAGCATTAGTAATAGGTTGTTAACCAGATTTCCATATAAAGTAATTTATGTGTAAAAAAGCAGTATTAAAGTTACATAGTGGATTGGAAGTTGAGTTACCTGTATTAAAGGGAACTATGGGTCCTGAAGTATTAAATGTTCAGGAGTTATATAAAACAACTGGGCTATTTACTTATGACCCTGGATTTGTTTCAACGGCGCTATGTTCTTCTTCAATTACGTTTATTGATGGAGATAAAGGTGTGTTACAATATAGGGGGCATGATGTTAATAACCTAGCAGAAAACTATGATTTTATTTCGGTTATTTACCTATTACTCTATAGTACATTACCAAGTGTAGAACAACTGGAAGATTTTCTTTCTAAACTACAGAAATTGTCTAAAGTACCAGAATCAGTCGTAAATGTGATTAAAGCATTTCCAAAGAATTCTCATCCTATGTCAATTCTTATCGCATGTTTTGCAAGTTTAGCTGCGCTTTATTGTGATAAAGATAGATACAAAGATTTAAACTGTGGTATTTCTGCGATAGCACAAATACCTTCTATTGTAGCAATGGTCTATAGGCATATAAATAATGAAGAATTTATAAATGAAGATAAAAACAGTGAGTTAAATTATAGCAAGAAATTTCTCACTATGATGTTTGGTAATGAAATTGACCATAACTTATTTGCAAAAGCAATAGATGCAATTTTTATCCTTCATGCTGACCATGAGCAAAATGCTTCAACAGCTGCTGTAAGGCTATCAGGTTCAACAGGGTCGAACCTATTTGCTTGCCTTGCTGCAGGTGTGACAGCACTCTGGGGAAAAGCACATGGTGGCGCCAATGAAGCAGTAATAAATATGTTAAAAGAAATAGCAGAAAGTGGAGACATAGAAAGTTTTATTACAAAAGTTAAAGATGATAAAGCTCATTTTAAATTAATGGGTTTTGGGCACCGTGTTTATAAGAACTATGATCCACGTGCACGTATATTGAAACAAATTTGTAATCAAGTCTTAAGTAAAATTACAGAAAAAAATAGATTACTAGATGTTGCTATAAAGCTTGAGGAAATTGCACTTAAGGATGAGTATTTTATTGAAAGAAAGTTATATCCAAATGTTGATTTTTATTCAGGTATAACAATGAATGCCATGGGTATACCTTCACAAATGTTTACGCCAATTTTTGCACTTGCTAGAACCACAGGATGGGTTGCCCAGTGGTATGAAATGATACATGATCATGAAACCAGAATCTGTAGACCAAGACAACTTTATACAGGTCAATAACTGCATACAGGTCAATAACTGCACACGCTAGTTCAAATGAATATTAATATCCCAATCGAGAATCATTTCGTTTGCTTTTCTTAATGCCGATATAGAAGGTAAATCATTCCTGCTTAATGGCAAACGTACAGTCCCACACTCTATAAGCCCTAAGTCATGTAACAGTGCTTTCACCGGTATAGGGTTACTAGTAGTAAATAATGGTTTACAAACATTCCACCATGTATTTTGTAATGATTTATCACCATTAAAACACCTTTTAACATAATTGTAAGTAGCATAGGGCCACAGATTTGATGCAACAGAAACAAGTCCTATAACATCAACATCTGTTACAACTTGCATCATGATATCATCTCCACAGAATAATTCAATATGTGAGGCAGCTTCTTTATATTCTATCATAGTACTGATAGTGCCACTTGAATCTTTTATAGCCCAAAACTTATTATGTTCAGATAAATTTCTAACGGTTTCAGGATAGAGTTTAACACCCGTTCTCGATGGAACATTATAAAGCATAGATGGAAAATCTGATTTTTTGAGTAGCTTTTCAAACCATAAAGTTTGTCCTACAATACCGGGCTTTGTATAAACCGGAGTAGTCATTAGATAACCATAAATAGGTAAACTATTACAAAACTCAATCCACTCTAAAGACTGATGTAAATTAACTCCGGGTACACAAACAATTATCCTTGTATTTAAGCCTAATCCGCATACAAATTCAACTAACATACGCTTTTCGGATTCCGTAAGTGATAATCCTTCACCAGTACTACCAAGCAGTATTATACCGTTTCTGGCTTCTGCTTGTATCTTTAACAAACGTTGTAAACTTCTATAATCAATATTATCTCCTGTATAATCAAAAGGAGTAATACATGCCGTCCATACAAACATCTAATTTCTTTCTTTCCTTTTCAATTAATTCTTTATGCAACATTTTTACGATTTTATGTGCATTTTTATCATGCACTAATATCCCTATACTTGAACTACTTAAACCATAACATATTACACGTATAAAATCATTACCTATTTTGCTAAATACTCTGTGTATAATTCCAGGTGATATTAGCTTTGCACCAATAATTGCAATTAATGTCAAACTACTCTCAGTTGTAATATAAGCGAAGTTTTCTAGTGATGCAAGTAGTTCTTTATTAGCAAAAATATTTGAGTTTTGATCTATGGTTAATGCTACGCTTACATCACTAGTAGTAATAAGATCAACGTTAATTTTATATTTTGCTAAAACACTCAAAATATTTGACAGAAAACTATGAGCATTTAACCTCTTTAAGTTCTGAATAGTTACTAATAGTTGGGAATGACGTATTGTAATAGCGCACACTAGGGATGATTGTGTATTATTGTCAACTGTAACACAGGTACTACCTTTTTCTGGATTAAAAGTGGAGGAAATTATTACAGGAGTGCCAGCACGGACGCAAGGAAGAAGTGTTGCTGGGTGCAGAACTTTTGCACCAAAATTTGCCATTTCACTCATCTCTTGAAATCCAAGACTTGGTATAAGCTGTGCATTCTCTATAATATTGGGATCCATTGTAAAAATCCCTGGAACATCAGTATAGATATATAACTTATCGGCTTCAGTTCCTTCAGCAATTAAAGCTGCACTATAATCACTGCAACCACGTCCTAAAGTTGTCGTCTTGCCATCCTGTGTAGCACCTATAAATCCTTGAGTAATTATAATGTGATCTTGAGGAATATTATTAACTCTTTCAGATAATAATCTCTTGATTGCAGAAATTTCTGGCACACAATTTTCATCTATAATAATAAATTCACGTGCATCAAGTAATGTAACAGGAATATTTTTCTTATGTATAAATTCATAAATTATTGTGGATGATAATAATTCACCAACGGCAAGAATACTATCAGTGGTAAAAAACTTAGAACATAACAAAGATATTATATCCTCAATATTTTCATAAACTGCTTGCGGTAACATTAAATCATAGGCAATTTTTAAATGCACGGTCCTAATTTCAGAAATAATTTGTGCCCTATGTTCTGTAGAAGCACAGCAAAACTCTATTAACTTATCTGTAATACCTTTTATTGCACTAACCACTACAAAACGTATTCTGGGATTTCTGATTAAAATTTCCACTATTTTATTAATAGCATAAACATCTTTAACACTAGTACCACCAAATTTTGCAACACTTTTTCTTAATGCCATAATATCACCTAAAGCGTAAATAAGCATCCATATTAGCAATTACAGCACCTGCAGCACCTCTGACTAGATTATGACTAAGTGTTACAAGGCTTAAAATATTACCTTGATCGCTATATTTTAAATTACCTATATGAATACGCATATCATCATGAGTAAGGTCACGTACAGGCTGCGGTCTATCTTTTTGTTTATGCAATACAAATAAATTACCGAACCTGGAATTCCAATTATCATATTCCTTTATAACCTTCTCTATTTCAATATTGCGTTCAAATTTTACATATAATGTAACGAAATGGCCATATAAAACGGGCACACGAAAAACATTAGTTGTGATAGTAAAGCTAGCATAATTATCAACGTTACCAAGAATTTTTTTAGTTTCTTCTGTAATCTTGTCGGCTTCGTCTGCAATATTAGGGATGATATTACCAATCAGGTCAAAAGATGGTACGCCTGGATAACCAGCTCCACTTGTTGATTGCAGGGTGACAACATTAACATACTCTATTTTACTTAGTGGCATTAATGGTGCCAAGACAAGAGATGCTCCTACAGCTGCACAATTTGGATTTGTAATGATCTTGCCGGAAGTTTCTTGCTTTTTGAGCAAGCTCAAGTGCGTAAAGTTTATTTCTGGAATAAGTAATGGTACGTTTTCATGCATTCTAAATGCTGAAGCGTTAGAAAATATAATTTTTCCCGCACGACTTAATTTTTGTTCCATATCTTTTGCAACATTTGGTGGCAAACAAGATACAACAAACTCAGATTCCACTGCATCTACCGATTTAAATTTCATTTCTCCAATATATTCAGGCAACGAAATAAGTGGTTCGCGCCATTTGCATACTTCAATATATTTTTTCCCTATATATTGTTCTGATGCTACTAATTCTGTGATATTAAAATTATTAGAGTTTTGCAGAAGCGCTATAACCTTTTGTGCAACTATTCCAGTAGCACCTAAAATAGCAATATTTATAGGCATGAACGACATAATTCAATAAAACGTTTAAACAAATAGTGTGCATCATATGTACCCGGTGAACCCTCTGGATGATATTGCACAGAAAAGACAGGATAGTCTTTTCCTATTATTCCTTCAATACTATCATCAAATAGCGAAACATGTGAAACTTCAATATTATTTGGTAACGATGCTGAATCAACAACAAAACCATGGTTTTGGCTAGTAATTTCTATTCTTCCGGTACTGATCTCGCGTACTGGATGATTACTTCCACGATGTCCATTAATCATCTTAACAGTTTTTGCTCCTAAAACTATAGCTAGTAGTTGGTGTCCCATACATATACCAAATGTAGGTATATTAGATTTCACAATAACCTCTATCTCAGAACAAATGCCTTGAAATATTTTCTCGGGGTCACCAGGACCATTTGAAAGTACTATGCCATCAGGCCTCATGTTAAGCACTTTCTGAGCAAAACCATCAATAGGTTTAATTAACTCAACTGCACACCCTAATTCCATTAAACGCAAAGCTATACCGGTTTTTACGCCAAAATCAATTATTGCTATCTTATATTTAAAGTTTAAGTCACTATTAAAATAGTTACTTAAACTTACCTTATCAATTATTTCTATCCCATCCGCAAATCTGTAATTCTCTAGTTCTTTGAAAGCACAATCTAATACGTATTTATCTGATGAACATATTATCCCATTTTGTGACCCTTTATCTCTTAAATGTCTAGTCAATGCTCTGGTGTCAACTTCAGAGATCCCAACCACATTATTTTGTTCTAACCAATCATTAATATTATTATAAGAAGAAGGATGGGATATAGGTGAAAGTTCTTTAATAACTACACCAGTTGCAAAAATCTGTTTGCCTTCGCTATCCTTATTATTAATACCTACATTGCCAATATGAGGAAAAGTAAATGTGATAATTTGATCAGCAAAAGAAGGATCTGTTATAATATGTTGATAACCAGTTATACTAGTAGTAAAACAAACTTCCCCTATACATTTACCTTTTTTGCCTATTGCTCTACCTGGAAAGCACTTACCATCTTGTAAGACTAATAATGTATCATGCACTCCAACTTACCTAGCTCTTTTAATAGATAAAACCACTAACTAAGTATAATTCTATGGTTAAGTAAATCAATCTCTTATCTTATTGTGCTTGGTAAGCTTAATGCTTTGTAATAAGAGAAACCATTTTAAAGTATAAAACTTAAACTAATTTGCTATATTTTCAAGAAATCTTCCTGTTTAGAGGATTATGCAGAAACAAAATTAATATGTGATGGACCAGACCAAAGAAAAAAATTTTGAGATCTGTCTTTCAAATAGTATATTCTATTAAATGTTCTTCGTTTTATACTTACTCATCGATCTAATTCATTAACATACTAATGCAAGATTGAGACAAGTTAGTAATTATGGCAAAACAAACAAACGATATTATAGAAATTTCAAAAATTTCTATTAAAGTTAATTTGGCAAATTTTCTTATACTTGTATACTGATAGAATAAAAACTGTTAAGCATGAAAAAATATCTTTTACTATTATTAATATTGCTACTTTATAATCTGAAGATATTAGCATCTGACTATATACTTCTTAAATGCACTGAAACTCCAGAAATATTCAATATCGATGTGAGTCCAAAAGAATTTAGTCATTCAAATAATTTAAGAAGAAAACCAGGTTCATCAGAGATTGCATCTGGAATACTAACACACATAGTAGGTAGGGTAACAGATATAAACTGCTTGCCTATACAAAATGCTGTAGTACATATATGGCATGCAGACGCATGTGGATATGATAAAAATATAGAACAACACGCAGAACTACATGATCCAAATTTTGCAGGGTCAGGTATATTTATCACCAATAATCTTGGTTATTACCATTTCATTACAATAATACCAGGTAAAAATGGCGATAGAGCGCCACATATAAATTTCCTTGTACAGCATCCAAATTTTACAGAATTTACTACGCAAATGTTTTTTTCTGATGTCGATTACATAGATCCTATTCTAGAAAACATACCTAAAGGACACTTATTAATAGCACCATTATCTTACAACAAAAAGAACACTAAAACCTATACATTTAATATTACACTAGGTGGGTCTAACAAATTTTCTAGTACAAGGTAGTGCATCTATTTAGCAGAGTGTATGAAAATAAGGAATAGCCAAGTCAGACTAAAAAGATAATTATGTGGAAATAAGTCATATGGTTAGAGTCTAAGTATATATAAAGCATATTCAGATTGGGAATTGTAACCTGTAGAGAAT
>JAIXMJ010000041.1 GCA_022836975.1 Wolbachia sp. | reverse complement strand
TATATCATGCCTTCTATGACTTAATTTTGTATCCATCTTTTGCTAACCCTCAAATCCTTTATTATATACACTTTTGACACCTATTCAACTAGTATCTTGCGACGACATACCCTAATAGATCTTTAAATTTATTGAATTATTTCTATTTGATTCTTGCGTCAAATTATTTATACTATAGCTTTAGCTGTTAGCGTATATGAAAAAGAGAAAATTAAAAACTAAGTCTTCTGTAAAAAAACGTTTTAGTCTTACAGCTAATGGTAAGGTTATTGCTACACAATCAGGTAAAAGACATGGTATGGTTAAGAGAAGCAAATCTAATATTCGCAATCAACGCGGTACTACAATCCTTGGTAAATCTGATTCACGTATAGTAAAGCTTTATATACCTTACGGTCTTTGAAAAATGGGAGATAGAATAAATGGCTAGGGTAAAACGTGGGGTTACTACTCACGCTCGTCACAAAAAAATATTAAAATTAGCTAAAGGCTATAGAGGACGTGCAAAGAACTGTTATAGGATTGCACTGCAGAGGGTCGAAAAGGCATTGCAGTATTCTTATAGAGATAGAAGAAATCGCAAGCGTGATTTTCGTAGCTTGTGGATAATACGAATCAATGCAGCAGCTAGAGAACATGGGCTTACTTATGGTAGGTTTATCCACGGTCTTAAGCTTGCAGGAATTAATTTAAATAGGAAAATTCTTGCTGAAATGGCTGTTAATTATAAGGATAATTTTGCTCAATTGGTCAAAACTGTTCTGGCTGCATGAGAGTTATTTTCATGGGGTCGCCAGAATTTGCTGTTCGACCTCTGAAGTTATTATTAGATTCGTCTCATGAGGTAATGGTAGTTTATACTAAAGCTCCAAAACCTGCAAAGCGTGGAAAGCGATTAACAAAAACAATTGTGCATCTTGCTGCTGAAGCAAACCAAATAGGAGTATGTACTGTAAACTCTTTCAGAGCTACGGAAGAATGTAATAATTTTAGAAATTTTATGCCTGATGTTGCTGTTGTTGTTGCATATGGTATAATATTGCCTCTAGAAGTTCTTGATATTCCTAAGTACGGATGTATAAATATTCATCCTTCATTGTTGCCGAGGTGGCGTGGTGCTGCACCAATACAGCATACAATTTTATCTGGTGATTTGGAAACAGGTGTGAGTATTATGCAAATGGATGAAGGGCTAGATTCGGGTCCTGTGTTAAAACAGGTAAAAATCCCTATTCTAGAATACGATAATTATAAAACACTACATGATAAATTGTCTGAAATCGGTGGTCGTTTATTACTAGAAGTATTGGATGAAATTAAGAATCTTTCTCCTGTAAAGCAGGATGATAGTCATATGTGTTATGCCAACAAAATAGAGGATTACAAGATTTATGCAGATGATGATTGCGAAATTGTATATAGAAAAATTAAAGCATTTTACCCAAAAGCATTTATTAATATAGATAATAGACGTGTCAGAATACTTGATGCCGATCTACACCTAGGTGAACTTTTTAACTTTAAATTTGGTCAAATAATTGACGAGAGTATGCGTATATATTTCAAAGGTGGCACTTTGATTCCTAAAGTTGTCCAAGTAGAAGGAAGGAAGCCGTGTAATATTGCAGATTTTATTCATGGCCTTAAAATAAACATAAAAGGGAAGTTTCTAAATTGAATCTTTTATTATATACTTTGCCAATAGATTTAGTCTTATTATATGAGTGTTGTTATTGCAACTTTTTACCACTTTGTGGAACTTTCTAATTACTATGACATGAAAGTAGAGATCAAAGCTGTATGTGATAATGTTGGAGTGAAAGGTACTATACTTCTTGCTGAAGAAGGTATTAATGCAACTATATCTGGTGCAAGAAATGCAATTGACAGTGTATTTAATTTTTTACGTTCTGACTATAGGCTGCAAAGTTTAATATGGAAAGAAACTTACGCTGAGTGTCAACCATTTAACAAGATGAAAGTTAGATTAAAAAATGAAATTGTAAATCTTGGAGTGGAAGATCTGGATATTTCTATAAGAGGAGAATATATTGAACCAGAATATTGGGATGATTTTATTTCTCAACCTGATGTAGTAGTTATAGATACACGTAATGAATATGAAATAAAATTAGGTAAGTTTCAGAACGCTATAGATCCTCACACTCAATGTTTTCGTGATTTTCCACTATGGGTAGAGTCGTTTTCTGGTGATAAAAATAGTAAAGTAGCCATGTACTGTACTGGTGGAGTTAGGTGTGAGAAATCCACAGCATATATGAAAAGTTTAGGGTTTAAGAATATTTACCATTTGAAAGGAGGGATACTTTCTTATCTTGAAAAGAGCGAAAATAAAAATAATAAATGGAAAGGTACGTGTTTTGTTTTTGATGATAGAGTTGGAGTAACTCAGTCACTTGTTCCAAGTCAGGAGATAAAATGCATACACTGTTCATCTAAAGTATCTGTGGATGAACTTAAATCAGTACCACGAGGACAGGTTGTGTGTTTTCAATGTAAGCATGAGCGGGAGAAGGGTCTCGAACCCTCGACCTTAACCTTGGCAAGGTTACGCTCTACCAACTGAGCTACTCCCGCACCATCTTATTATAGATGAATTTATAATTCCTTTCTACCAAAAAACGTTCAGATTTTGAAAAACGTGGTATACTTAATTTATTTCACATAAAAATCATGAAAATATTTTTATATAAGAACGACTTGCCAAACAATCTGCTTTTTGACGGTGTCAATGCTATAGCTGTTGATACAGAAGCGATGGGACTTCTGCATAACAGGGGAAGAGATAGGTTATGTTTGGTACAATTATCCACTGGTGATGGTAATGTATACTTGGTGCAATTAAAGGATGACTATAAGGCTATCAATTTAAAAGGGGTATTAGAAAATAGAGATATTACTAAGATATTTCATTTTGCAAGATTTGATATAAGTATAATATATTATTATCTAGAAGTATGGGCAATGCCGTGCTACTGTACAAAAATAGCTTCACGTTTAGTACGTACTTATACGGATAATCATAGTCTGCAAGGATTATGTTCTGAATTGCTAGATATTAAATTAAGTAAGCAACAACAATGTTCTGATTGGGGTGATGAACATTTAACAGACAAACAAAAAAGATATGCAGCATATGATGTTCTTTATTTGCATGAAATAAAAAAGAAACTAGATCTTATGTTGGAGCGTGAAAATAGGAAGAAATTAGCTCAAGAATGCTTTAATTTTTTACCTACCCGTATTAAATTAGATTTGATGGGATGGGAGGATATAGATATCTTTAATTATCAAATATGAAATTTTAAGATAGTGAAAAAAATTTCAGTTCTTGGATCTACTGGTAGCATTGGCAAAAAGACTGTGGATTTGCTATTGCAGAATATGGGAGAGTATAAAGTTGTAGGGTTAAGTGCTCATTCGAATTTTGCATTATTGGCTCATCAAGCGAAATTATTGAATGCAAAATGTGTAGTGATTTCTAATAAAGAATTTTATAAGGATTTAAAAGAAGAATTACTTGGAACCGGTATTGCAGTGGAAGTTGATTTAATAAATATTACGTCTACTCCTTTAGATCTTTTAGTTGTTGCAATAGTAGGTATTGCTGGACTAGAGCCAACTATATGTGCGATAGAAAGCGGTACTCAAGCTATAGCATTAGCAAATAAAGAAAGTATTGTGTGTGGTGGTAAATTACTACTTAACAAAGCTAAAAAGAATGGCACAAAAATTATCCCTATTGATTCCGAGCATAGTGCAATTTTTCAGATTTTAGAGAATAATGGACGATGTATAGAAAAAATTATACTTACTGCTTCTGGTGGACCGTTCTTAGGCTATAGTAGTGAACAACTTAAAAATGTTACTGTAAATAAAGCGCTTGCACATCCAACTTGGAATATGGGAAAAAAAATCTCAATTGACAGTGCAACGATGATGAATAAAGCATTAGAGATTATAGAAGCACATAACCTGTTTGATATAAGCCCAGATAAAATTGAAGTTGTGATTCATCCTGAATCGATAATACATGGAATCGTTGTTTATCAAGATGGTACAAATTTTGCTTTAATGGCAGCACCTGATATGGCAATTCCAATTTCCTACGCTATGTCTTGGCCAAAAAGATCATTGTTAAATTATCGATTAAATTTAACAAAACAAAAAACATTAACTTTTCAAGATGTAGACCATGAACGTTTTTCTGCTGTGAGCCTAGGTATAAAAGTCTTAAATTCTTCTTCATCTGATCTATATAGCATAGTATTAAACGCTGCTAATGAAGTGGCTGTAAATGCGTTCCTGGCGTCACAAATAGGATTTGCAGAAATAATGAATGTAGCACATTCATCTATAGAAATTTTTGATGACAACTATACATATATTAGCTCATTATCTGACATAATTGACATTGATCGTAAAAGTCGTGCTGTTGCACAAGAGATCATTTATAACAGATCTGTAGCTCATGCAATTAGAAATCTTTGAATATGTACGACAATATGATCGTGATCATTTTATCTGTTCCTTATTTGTTCCCAAAAATATAAGGAACCATTACTTGACGCTCTATGCGTTTAATATTGAAATTAATAACATTATACATCATTACAGTGAAGCAATGGTAGCTCTTATACGTCTTAAATGGTGGCGTGAGAAAATATATATGATTTACGATAATAAAGTTTTAAGTTATGATAATAAAATAATATCTGAACTTGCAAACCTCATACATACTGTAACTCTACCACGGTCTTTAATTTCTGATTATCTGGATGGATATGAACGGATGATTGGTCAAAATGTCTGTGGTAACGTAGAGGAATTTGCAGCACAAACTACAGTAAATTTAATAAAAATGCTTTTTTTTATAGCAAATTATCATGATGACCAGTTGGCATATCATTGTGGAAGTGCGTGGCATTTAATGACCAGCTTGCGTAATACTAAAGCAGTTTCTCAGATGGATACAGAACAAATCATTAAAAAGTCTAAATATCATATCAAACAGACAGAGGAAATAATTAAGAGAGTTCCGAGAAAGATAGTAAAAATAGTATTACAAACAAAACTTGCGGATTTATATCTAAACCGTCAGAAATTTAATAGTGAAATGGATCCTATTATGCAGATTAAAATGTTATTCTATTATATTTTTTGGCCTACTTCAGTAAATGCCTCTTCCCATGTTCCTTGAGTTGCTGCACGGCTATATTCTGTAACTCTGTTTTCAAAAAAGTTTGTGTGTTCTACACCATTTAATATTTCATCTAACCATGGAAGTGGATTTTCAGTGATATTGTAAATAGCATTCAGTCCCAATTGAGCTAATCTTCTGTTTGCTATATATCTGATATAATGTTTTACTTCATTTGCAGATAGACCTTCTACAGCACCAAATTCAAATGCAAGTTTTATAAACTCATCTTCAAGCCCAACGATAGTTTTGCAGGCTGTATACAGCTCTTCCTTAAATTTATCATCCCAAATTTCATTATTTTCACTAATGAACGTGTTAAACAACATAATAATTGAATTAGTATGCAATGTCTCATCACGTGCTGACCATGCAATTATTTGTCCCATTCCTTTCATCTTGCCAAAGCGTTGGAAATTAAGTAAGATAGCAAATGATGCAAATAACTGTAATCCTTCTGTAAACGCTCCAAAGACGGCAAGAGTTTTTGCTATGTGTTTTTTATCATGTTTTTTACTTTCTTCAAATTCTAGCATATATTCATATTTTTTCTTCATGCTATCATACTTTAAAAATGCCTCATATTCACTCTCAGGCATACCAACTGTATCTAGAAGATAAGAATAAGCTGCTGTATGTATAGTTTCCATATTGGAGAAACTTGCAAGCATCATACATATTTCTGTTGGTTTAAATATGTTTGCATAATGCCTCATATAACAATTATTTACCTCTATATCAGCTTGAGTAAAAAACCTAAAAATTTGAGTTAATAAGTTTTTTTCTGCTTTTGAAAGTTTGCTTTTCCAATCTTTCACATCATCTGCAAGTTGCACTTCTTCTGGTAACCAATGTATCCGCTGTTGTTGTAACCATGCATCATAGGCCCAAGGGTAATGAAAAGGTTTATATATTGGGGATGATTCTAATAACGACATACATTTATTCATGAAACTAATTATAGATGATAATGTAAATCGGTTAAGTTGACAAAGAATTTGAAAGATGTATTACTAATATGTATTACTAATATTGTCGTGATGATTGCTTATATAAGGACATTTATATTGTTTACCTCGCTGTTTATAATGGGTTTTGGCAGCACCATATATACTCATGGTGTACCACGTGTTAATCTCGAATTATGGAAGCAAATAAAAGTAGGTGATACTAAGGAACAAGTAATGCAATATTTGGGGTCGCCTACATTAATTTCAAGGTTTGACAAGGATATCTGGTATTACGTTTCATATAGAATCAAACCAGCAAACTTTCTAGGTAGAAGAAAATATAGTAGCAGATCCATACAAATTTTATTTGATCGTGATGGTAAAGTGATGAAAGTAGAAGAAATTAACGTGTCGGCAAGACCGTTAGTTGGTCCTGTTTAAGAGCTTGTGCATTAGAATAATATTGCTGATAGTTATAGATAGATAAAATGGCCAATATCCTAAGTTTTTAACTTAACTTCACCTTTAACCTACAAGGTGTACAGTTCCAATAAGTAATAATATAATAAAATTATCAATAGAGGAGGAACTATGGCTGTGCCAGAGGCAGTGCGTAGAGCAATACAAAAGAGAAAGCTTGCTGAGCGTTATAATCTCAATCCAAAAACTATTGTAAAATAGAGAAGACGTTTCTCTACCCAAAATGCTGTCATGGTATCAACCAAGAGCGTCATAAATATGCTTTCAAATATATTTGATTGTGTTTGTGAAGAAAATCACATAAGCTGATACAAGTCAGTCATTCTTGGACAAATGGGCAGACGTGTGAATAGAAAGCTGAAAGAATCACGGTCAATAAGCAAGTCACATCAACAGCTTAAAGAGCATCTTTATAGTTTCGTTTCGGTATATAATTATGCAGGACGTCCCAAGACTATCAAAAGTCTTTATGAATTATCAGCGTTCCTGAATTATTTATGCTTAACTCCACTTTATTACACTCTGGACCTAGTTTGGGAAATATTATTGGACTTCTTGCATAACTCATTTTATCAACTCAAAGTTGTAAATTCCAGCAATTAAGTTGAACCTCAGACTAAAACGTTTTCGTCGATTTCGATAGCGATCTGCAATTATTTT
>JAIXMJ010000040.1 GCA_022836975.1 Wolbachia sp. | reverse complement strand
CAAAAGAGTTTCCAAAATGGCGCAATTGTTACGACTATTTCAAGAAATGGGGTAAAAAACCGAATGAGGATAGAGAAAATGTTCTGGTTAAAAAAAGATTGTGAACAGGCTCTAAAGAATGGCGCTGCAGATATGCTAAAAATGCACGACCATATATGGCTGCCCTTTCACTTAAAGCTTTGTTAATGTGGGCCAAGATCTCATGACGATACATCCTAATAAAAAGAGAGCAAGTTTACAACAGACCCTCTGCGAAGCACTGCGAAGTATTTTGAGTATGGAGTAGTCCAAAAGTAGAATTAGCTAAAAACCATGTNTTAGAGCCTGTTCACAATCTTTTTAACAATAGAACAGAGAAAGCTAAAACAACCATTTGCAGGCTAGTATTAAGCTTTCTTTCACAGTTTTTCCATAACCTCCTACATTTATCTAGCCAGGCAAAAGACCTCTCTACAACCCATCTTTTTGGCAATACAACAAATAGACCCTCTGCAAAGCTACAAAAAAATAAGTGAGAAGAAATAAATAAGGGAGTAGAATATTATTTTTAAAATAAAAATATGGGAATGAATTACAAAGAAGTAGTAAAAAGACCGCATAATAGCTGGTCTTGTGAATCTAAAACATGGTTTTTAGCTAATTCTACTTTTGGACTACTCCATACTCAAAATACTTCGCAGTGCTTCGCAGAGGATCTAATGAATGTAGCTCATTGCGCTTTATTACTTTAACAGTTGCACCAATAATTGTCTTTATTTGAGTTGCAAAATTTTCCCCTGTATAACCTGCATCAACCAGTATACTCTGAACTTTGGAGAGATTTTCTCTTGCTCTACCAACCATTCTCGGCAATCCATTAAGATTTTTTGTTACTGCCGGACAAAGGTCAGATTATGTAAAGGCTTTAGAGCCTGTACGCGATCTATAAATATGGTAAGATGAGTGTAGTTGAAGTAAGAGCTTGTACGCGATCTATGAATATAGTATAAAGAAAAGTGTAGTTGAAATAAGGTAAATTATGAGAAACATATACCCAAGTGATATAGATCGTGAAAAATTCGAAAAGATCAGGCCAATTTTAGAAAGTGCACGATTTAAAATAATTGCAGATCGCTATCGAAATCGACGAAAACGTTTTAGTCTGAGGTTCAACTTAATTGCTGGAATTTACAACTTTGAGTTGATAAAATGAGTTATGCAAGAAGTCCATTGTTACGACTATTTCAAGAAATGGACCGAACGAAGATAGAGAAAGTATTCTGGAAATAGTCTTAAAAAAAATTGGTTGGAGAGGTCCGTTCCAACAATGGTCGGAGTACCAAAACAAGTTTCTGCATAATTGATGCTCAAAGTGTGAAAAATACCGATACTGCTGAAGAAAAAGGTTATGATGCAGGCAAGAAGATTGCGGGAATAAAGCGCCATATTGCAGTAGACACACAAGGTTTGCCACATGCAATCTATATTACTAGAGCTAATATAGGAGATCGTAATGCTGCTATCGAAATGGTTGGTAGAGCAAGAGAAAATCTCTCCAAAGTTCAGAGTATACTGGTTGATGCAGGTTATACAGGGGAAAATTTTGCAACTCAAATCAAGACAATTATTGGTGCAACTGTCAAAGTAATAAAGCGCAATGAGCTACATTCATTTGTTGTATTGCCAAAAAGATGGGTTGTAGAGAGGTCTTTTGCTTGGCTAGATAAATGTAGGAGGTTGTGGAAAAACTAGACTTCTTGCATAACTCATTTTATCAACTCAAAGTTGTAAATTCCAGCAATTAAGTTGAACCTCAGACTAAAACGTTTTCGTCGATTTCGATAGCGATCTGCAATTATTTTAAATATGAGAAACATATACCCAAGATCGTGAAAAATTCGAAAAAATTAAGCCACTTTTAGAAAGCGCGTGAAAGAAGACAAAGCCAAGAAAACTGGGAGTTATTTTGCAGAGTGCTGAAAAAGTGACTACCAGTAGCGGATGTTGCCAAAAGAGTTGTTACGACTATTTCAAGAAATAGGGTACAAATATGAATGAAGATAGAGAAAAAGATTGTGAACAGCTTCTAATGTAAAAATGGCTGAAAATATATATAGAAAGTGGTAAAATAATTACAAATGTAATAGTTGATATTTTTGGATTATTTGTTATTATTTATTAGGTTTTTAAGGATATTAGTATGTCAGAAAATGTTTCAGAAATAAATAAAAAGAAGAAATTTACCGACATGGAAGGTTTAAAAAAGGAGCGAGAAAAGGTTAGTAGCTTTAATGAAGAACTTAACACATTAAAAGGACGTGCTGCTCAACTTGAAGACCATCTACGTCGTGCTGTTGCTGATAATGAGAATATCAAGCGTATAATGCAAAAACAAATTAATGATGCAGGTGATTATTCTGTAACAAGCTTTGCGCGTGATATGATTGACTCATGTGACAATTTAAAGAGGATAATAGACAATTTACAAGACGGTGATCCAGTACACGAAGGAATAAAAGTAGCATACCAAAAAATTGTTAATGATCTCAAAAAACATGAGATTGAGGCAATCAACCCGCTTGGTCAACCTTTTGATAGTAATCTGCATCAAGCTGTTGTAGAAAAAGAAGATAATGAAAATGAGCCTGGCACTATCATAGAGACTTTACAAACTGGCTATATCATAAAAAAGAGACTTCTGCGTCCAGCAATGGTAATTATTTCCAAAAAATCAGAAAATTCTTCTCAAAAGGATAATACATGATCGCTTTTGCGGGTATTCAGCCAAGTGGAGTAATACACTTAGGGAATTATATCGGCTTAATGAAGCAATTGGTAAGCGTACAAGATAAATATCAATCTTTTTTTTGTATAGTTGATCTACATGCAATTACAGCTACTAAACTCACTGCCAATGAATTAAGGGATAATATATTTAAGATGACAGCAGCTCATCTTGCATGCGGAATCAATCCAGAAAAAGCCGTAATTTTTAACCAATCTACAATTGGTTGTCATGCTGAACTAAGTTGGCTGCTTGGTTGTTATACGCCAATTAGTTGGCTTAATCGTATGACCCAATTTAAAGATAAAGCAGGTGAAGATAGACAGAAAGCTTCTTTAGGACTATATAGTTATCCGGTACTTATGGCTGCAGATATTTTACTTTATAATGCTAGATATATTCCCGTTGGAGATGATCAAAAACAGCATTTAGAAATCGCACGTGATATTGCATCAGCCTTTAATAATCATTATAAACAAGATTATTTTGTTTTACCTAAAGCATTGATTAACTCGTCAAAAATAATGAGCTTAAGGGATGGGACAAAAAAAATGAGTAAATCTGACACCTCAGATTATTCACGTATTAATTTTGACGATTCAGATGAGTCTATTTTTTACAAAATTAAAAAAGCAAGAACAGATTCAATTTTAGGATTTGATATAGAAACTTTATCAGCCCGTCCAGAAGTATATAATATGGTTAATATTTATGCAGCGCTATGTGATATGAGTGTTGAGATATTATGTAGCACAATTAATCAGTATAGTATGGAACGTTTTAAAAAGGAAGTGGCAGATGTAATTATCAGTACTATATCTCCTATACGTGAAAAGATGAAAGCACTGTTAAATGATCAAAATTATCTATCAGAAATACTAAAGCAGGGCAGGGACAAAGCAGCAAAAGTTGCACACCAAAATATAAAAGAAATTAAGGATATTATTGGATTTGTTCAATAGTAATATGTAGTTTAATAGAGCTACATATTACTATTTTCCTCATGTATACAAGCTTCTTATTTTGTTGTTCTTTCCTGCTCAGCTCTTTTCTGCTCAGCAGCTACTTGGTCAACTTTTGTTCCAGGCTCACCATCAGTTTGAGAAGCTATATACTTAACGGAGTTAGATTGTCCTGAAGTATTATTCGCCTTTCCTAAAATTTTTTGTGCATGTACTACTTGCTCACCATTTGTCTCTTCTGGTACAGTAGCTTCAGAATCATGCAGTTTTTGGTTATTACATACAGCTCCATCACCTTTACTTTCATGTGGATTTCTTTGAGATTGGTACAAAACTGGAGCTATAGTTGTAGGTAATTGCCAATGATTATTTCTACTTTCAGAACCTGAAGCTGATTCTTCTACTGGATTTCTTTGAAATTGATACAAAACTGGAAAAAATCGTTTATCCATACCTCGAAAGGCATAACGCGAAACTACACTGACCGGCTATGGCTCTCAATGAATTTAGCCATACGGAGATCGTCTCATCCTCTTTCCTGACGCATTTCGTGAATTTGACTCTTTCCGCCATCGTTTCAAAATCCCAAAAACGGTAAAGTTCAAATCGACGTCGCCAAATATAATGTCGTCAGGTCGAGAGGAAAGCAGGTTTATTCGGTAAGCAGGTAGACGGGAAGTACCGGAGATAGGAGAGAACAGAGCAGAAACACGAATGTTTAACCTACGAGCTAGTACGAGCTAGACTACACAAAGCATTCGCATCCTCTATCGGCATAATAAAGTCTTTCTCTACCGGACGTTTAGGCTCCGGTATAAACGTATCTACCGCTTCCATTAACTGCACTATCGCCTTCTTGCCTATTTCTTCATCTTTCCCCTCTAAGGCCGCTAATGCTGACCCCCTTATGATCGGAGTATCTGCTCCCGGAAATCCATATTTTGTTAATAGGTCTCTTATCTCTTCTTCTACTAAATCCAGCAGCTCTTTATCGGCTACTGCGTCTACTTTATTCATAAATACTACTATCCCCGGCACTCCCACCTGACGGGCTAACAATATATGTTCTCGCGTTTGCGGCATTGGACCATCCGTTGCTGATACCACTAATATCGCTCCGTCCATCTGCGCAGCTCCTGTTATCATATTCTTTACATAATCTGCGTGACCAGGACAGTCCACATGCGCATAGTGCCTATTCCCACTCTCATACTCCACATGCGATGTTGATATCGTTATACCACGCGCTTTCTCTTCCGGAGCTTTATCGATCTTATCAAACGCTATCGCTTCTCCTCCGTTTACTTCTGACATTATCTTCGTTATCGCAGCTGTTAATGTCGTCTTCCCATGATCTACGTGACCTATTGTTCCCACATTCATATGTGGCTTATTTCTTTCAAACTTCCCTTTTGCCATCTTGCTCTCTCTCCTTTAATTTTGGGGTTTATATTTATATTTTTATTTTATTTTGGTTTAATTTGAGCTGCTATAGCCGGCGGCACAATAGAATAATGCGCAAATTGCATAGTAAATTGTGCTCTACCCTGACTCATAGAACGTAAACTGTTTACATAACCAAACATGCTTGCCAAAGGAACATTTGCCATAATCACTCTGGCGTTAGCCCTTTGATTCATCGATAAAATTTGGCCTCTTCTGCTATTCAAGTCACCAATTACATCACCCATATAATCTTCTGGGGTTACCACTTCCACAGACATTATTGGCTCTAATAATACAGGAGATGCCTTAGGCATAACCTGTCTAAATAACGCTCTGGCAGCTATTTCGAAAGCTAAAGCACTAGAGTCTACATCGTGATATTGACCATCTATTAATTCTACTTCTATATCAACCACCGGGAAACCAGCTATTGTGCCAGTTAACATCGCTTTTTCTATACCATATTCCACAGAAGGAATATATTCTTTGGGAATAGATCCCCCAACTATTGAGTTTATAAATTTAAACCCTTCACCTGCTTCTCTCGGTCTAAATATAGCTTTTACCTTAGCAAACTGACCGGCACCGCCTGACTGCTTCTTATGAGTATAGTCGTCAGTGACTTCTTTAGAAAAAGTTTCTCTATAAGCCACCTGGGGCGCCCCAACATTAGCCTCGACCTTAAATTCTCTTTTCATACGGTCTACTATAATTTCAAGGTGTAACTCTCCCATACCTGAAATTATTGTTTGGCCATTTTCCTCGTTGGTTTTTACCCGCAACGATGGATCTTCTTTTAGCAATCTAGCTAAAGAAGCACCCAATTTTTCCTGATCACCCTTAGTTTTAGGTTCTATGGCTAAATCAATTACCGGCTCCGGGAATTCCATTTTTTCTAAAACTACCGGTCTATTAGGATCACAAAGTGTATCTCCAGTCCTAGTATCCTTTAAACCTACTAAAGCTATAATATCTCCAGCTTCAGCATGCTTTATTTCTTCTCTTTGATTAGCATGCATTAAAAGCATTCTACCAATTCTTTCTTTATTGCCATTAGTAGAATTTAATACGGTTGATCCACTGGTTAATTGTCCGGTATACAGTCTAACGAAAGTTAAATTACCAACAAAAGGATCGTTCATAATTTTAAAAGCCAATCCTGCCAACGGCTCCTGACTATTTACATTACATGTAATAATCTGAGAACTATCATCTGGGTTGGTACCCTCAATCTGGCTTATATCAAGCGGGGAAGGTAAAAAATTTACCACTGCATCTAATAAAGGTTGTACCCCTTTATTTTTAAATGCAGAACCACACAATACAGGAACAAAGGCATTTGCAATGACCCCTTTTCTGATGCATGCAATCAAATCAGCTTCAGAGGGACTCTCTCCACTTTCTAAATAAGCTTCCATAATCTTATCATCCATTTGGATAGCTTCTTCAATTAACATCGTTCTATATTTTTCTACCTGCTCTACCATATTTGCAGGAACTTCTTTATAGTCAAATTTAGCGCCTAAGCTTTCATCATTCCACACTATAGCTTTATTCGCTACTAAATCAACTATCCCTATAAAATCTGCTTCTTTCCCGATAGGCAACTGTACAACCAACGGCTTGGCTCCCAACCTATCAATCATCATGTTAACACAATTAAAAAAATCTGCCCCAACCCGATCCATTTTATTAACAAAACAAATACGCGCCACATTATATTTATCTGCCTGGCGCCAGACAGTTTCACTTTGTGGCTCAACTCCAGCCACACCGTCAAAAACTGCAACAGCCCCGTCAAGCACCCTTAAAGATCTTTCAACTTCAATAGTAAAATCAACGTGCCCAGGGGTATCTATAATATTTACTCGATGGTCATTCCAAAAACATGTAGTAGCAGCGGAAGTTATGGTAATACCACGCTCTTGTTCCTGCTCCATCCAGTCCATTGTAGCACTACCTTCGTGCACTTCACCAATTTTATAAGAACGTCCCGTATAATATAGAATACGCTCAGTAGTAGTGGTTTTACCAGCATCAATATGAGCCATAATACCAATATTACGATATTTATTTAAGTTAACTTTAATTTCACTCATAATATTCCCATACTACCATCTGTAATGAGCAAAAGCTCTATTGGCTTCAGCCATACGATGGATATCTTCTTTTTTCTTAACC
>JAIXMJ010000004.1 GCA_022836975.1 Wolbachia sp. | reverse complement strand
TGCTAGCCAGTTGTAAAACTAAAAAATTGCTTTTCTATAACCAATTTGAAATTCAAATACTATTCTAGTTCAAGTGTTATATTATTGAGGACCAATTTTGGAAAGTACACGAAAGAAGACGAAGCCAAGAAAATTGGGAGTTATTTTGTAGAGTGCTGAAAAAGTGACTACCAGTAACGGATGTTGTCAAAAGAGTTATTATGACTATTTCAAGAAATGGAGTAAAAACCGAATAAGGATAGAGAAAGTGTTCTGGTTAAAAAAAATTGTGAACAGGCTCTAATACACATCAACAAAGAGTGTTATGATTTGAGCTTAATTTGGTACTTTGCATCTTCTCACAAACGCTGAAAAGAATCAAAAAATTTGAATAATTTTTACTTATAATCTATAATGTTCAGCATACATATGGTTAAAATAAAAAATGGCATTAAATCCATTAGATCAGTTTAAAGTATATCCAATTATAGAATTACCTAAATTATTTGGGTACGACATAAGTTTTACTAATTCATCGCTTTATATGGTCATCTCCGTAATGCTCATTATAATTTTTTTGTTAATAGGTATGAAAGGTAAATCTTCGGAAATAGCAGTTGAGTATGTGTATGACTTTATTGTTTCAATAATAGAAAACAATACAGGCAGTAAAGGGCTAAATCATATACCTTTAATATTTACAGTCTTCGTTTTTGTCTTATCATGCAATCTAGTAGGAATATTACCTTATAGCTTTACAGTAACGAGTCAAATAATTGTTACTTTTGCTCTATCAATGATTGTTTTTATCTATATAACGGTTATTGGATTTAAAGAGAAAGGGGTAAGATTTCTGCGAATATTTTTGCCACAAGGTACACCATTATGGCTTGCACCTATGATGATCCTAATTGAGTTATTTGCCTATTTAGCCAGGCCATTCAGTCTATCAATAAGGCTTGCTGCAAATATGATAGCAGGTCATACAATTATTAAGGTGATTGCAGGATTTATTATAAATATGGACCTATTGGTTGCACCTATATTTGCTCCTATATTATTCGTATTTCTCATTGCACTTATAGGATTTGAGGTATTCGTTGCGATCTTACAGGCTTACATATTTACTTCATTGACGTGTGTTTATTTGTCAGATGCAGTAAAATAAATTGAATTGACTTTTGATATAGTGTATACTAATATCTAAGGATCTAAAAATAAAGAAGGTTTATAATGGATTTAGTAGCTTTAAAATTTATTGCGATTGGGTTAAGTGTATTTGGTATGTTAGGTGCTAGTTTTGGTGTAGCACATATATTTTCTACACTGTTAAATGGGTTAGCAAGGAATCCAGAATCAGAAGATAAGATGAAGAAGTATGTATATACTGGTGCTGCATTAGTTGAAGCAATGGGGCTGTTTTCATTTCTTCTTGCATTATTATTGATATTTGTTGCGTAGTATATGCCACAGCTTGATGTGTCAACATTTTCATCGCAGGTTTTTTGGTTCTTTGTGTCTTTTTATCTGCTTTTTTTGGTAGTAAATTATCTCTTTTTACCAAAATTAGAGTGGAGAATATATAATAGGAATAAAAAAGTGTTGAATTCCTTTAATCATTCAGTCTGCCTTTTGGAGTTTGCAGAAAGACAAGTTAATAAATATAGCGAAGCTTTAGGTAAAGCAGAGGCACAAATAAAAAAAACTGTATCAGATACGATTATGCAGATAGAAAAAATGAGGGAAGATGTTAATAATCAATTGGACAAAGAAAATAAAAAAATGATTCAGTTTGTTAAAGAAGAGGTAGAAAGTTTTAAGGTTCAGCATATGGGTGAGATAAAGAGAATAACTACTAGTCTTGCTCTTATCTATTATGCTAAGTTGACTGGCTCTGAAATGGATCAAGAGGAATTTTTGCTAGCTAAAGAGTTATTTTAGAAGGAGGAGTGTATATGTCTACATCGTTAATTACTAGTATTGCTTTTTTTACAGGTCTAATTTTATCATATGAATTGTTAAAAAGGATAATCAAAAATGCTTTGCGAAAAAGTCGTAAGAAGCGTAGTGTTTTAAGTTGTACTGAGCAGGAGTTTAAGAAAAAGGTGTTATATCTCTGCAAAAGTGCTTTGAAAGACTATGATACTTTAATAAATGAAATGAAAGGAATGGAAGAGTCTCTAAAAAAGGAATATAGCAACGTTATTGCAGCTAATAAAGGTAACTTAGATAAAAAGTTGGATGATGGAATTGCTGCTAATATAAAACAAGCTACAGATCAGATCACAAAGGCTAAAGAGGAATTAGAAGTAAGTTTAAGTAATGCTGCTGGTAGTGGTGTTAAATCAATTATTAATAAGCTTAAGGATAACAAACGCAATAGCGAAGTTATATCTACACTTTCACGTGATTTGAGTAAAAAGTTGCATTAGATTTATTAAGTAAAAGTTTAATAGAGGTGTAGTTAGTCTAATATATTTAGAGAATAATAATCCTGTGTATGCTTAAATAGTTTTGTAAATTGTGTGTAGTCTGTAGGTATGTTTACTTTAAAGCCTAAGTGTAAGTTTATGCTGTGCGTAGGTGAAGAAGGTACCATATTACTATATTTCAAAAATAATACTTTAAATAAAAGATATTTTGTTAGAAATAAGAATAGTAATGCAGCTGCTGATATGAAAAGCTGCCTTATTGCTAATAAAGATGTACCTTTATATTTAGTACTCAATAATAGTGAACAAGATTATTTATTGAGATATATTCCAAGTGTCAATAGAATGAGTGCATACTTAGCAGTAAAAACAGAGATAGAACGTTTTGCTAATACCTATGATATAAATTCAGCATTTTTGATTGAGAAACCAAATAAAGATAATCAAAATTGGTGTTATTTGTATGTTCTATCAAAAGTAAGGGATCTAATAGAATATTGGTTGGATATTCTTGTTAATATGGGATCAAACTTTAAGGGAATTTTGATGTTTCCTATAGAGGTAAGAACTATAGTACGAAGTATTCTACATACTGAATGGAGTATTATGGTAATGTCAACTAAGACTGGTGGATATAGGCAGCTGGTTATGCAGAATAACAAAATAGTATTTACTAATTTGATCCATTCTAATAATGACTACCTTCCAGGCATTATAGCTGGCAAAGTATATCAAGAAGTGAAGAACACAATTAAATCTCTACCTAAATATGGCTTTGAAATGGGTAGTCCTGTAGGTTTATGTATGATAGTGGAAGAAGACATCAAAGCTAGTTTGTCCGTTATTGATTTTTCAGAAGATAGTGTCAACGTATTTACTCCATATGAATTAAATAAACTGTTAAAATTAGGATTAACTATTACTGAAAAAGATAAATTCTGTGATACAGTTATTCTATTTCACAGTGTTAAAAATCATCCAGCCACTATATTTAATACAAAAGAAACAAGAGAATTTTATTTATTGAATATTTTATATTTATATTCTCCTAAGTTTTTTTTGTTTTTCATTTTAATTTTAATTCTGATTAATACTGTATGTTTATTAAACTTATCGTCTAATATGCGTACTGCGGATGATCTCTTAATAAAATTAGGGCAAAATCGCATTATAAAGGAAGCAGATGAAGTTTATAACTTTATTAGTATAGATAAGATATTATCAAGAATAGAGTATTCTCCACTCACACAAATTCAGTATGTAGAAAAGCTAAAAACATTTAATACTGATCTGAGAACATTTAAGTGGTATTATGATGAAACAAATAGTTCTATAATTACAAAATTGGAATTTCATCTTGATGGTGGTGCTGATGAATATTATAAGTTAAAGGAGCGTTTGAATAGTAATTTTCGTATTCAAACATTTAATATTTCTGATTTGCAACCGCTTGAAGGAAAACAAGGTATGGCTGTTTATATAAGGATTGAGGAAAAAATGTGACAGTTTCCCAGCTCAAGAAAAAAGTTACAATGCGTCTTGGATTTTATATACTATTCTCTGGAATTTTGATTATATTTTTAGCCTGTATTATAATCTACAATAAGACAGTTCATAGTAAAAATCAGAATATTTTTACAAAGATAGATTGTATTAGATCACAAATCATTAGGGTACATGAAGAAACAGATAAAAAAGAATCTTTGCTAAATAAATATTCAGATTTATGGAGAAGAGTTTCTTATTTGAATGATAAAAACTTGGATTTTGAGCTTAACAATTTATATAAAAAATATTGTATATTGAATCCTGAATTATATATGACTGTTCAAGAAGATGTTGAGATTCCTTACATCAGTAAATATATCAAAAAATATACCAAAATAGTTAAGCGTAAGGTAAATTTGAGTTTCAGTGCAGTAAGCGACAAGCATATTTTTTTATTTCTCAAATCTGTACCAAGTCTTCCTGGCTATGTTATGATGCAATCTTTAGTTTTAATCAAAGAAAAAGAACTTGATACAGTAGTTATGGACCAAATTTTAAATGGTGTTATGATAGAAACAGTGAGAGCTAATATAGTTTTTGATTGGTACACTATACTGAGGAATGGATAGCAGACTAACTTTGGTATTATTGTTTTTTTTCTATGCTAATGTGTATTGTGACTGTGATGGTATCATGGAGAGCATGATGCATTGTAAAAAATATTCTTGCGCGAGACAAGTCGAAGACGGCAAATATATTCGCTATAAAATATTAGGGCGTAATAGTAAAGGTTTATGTGTTTATGTAGAAAAGTATGGTGATGACGAAATGATTTGTTACCATTCTCAAGATGGAATGAGAATGGAGAAGGAATACTTTGAGAATATTTCTCAGCAACAACTGGATATAATGGTAAATTTACGGGCAAATGAATGTTTTTTCATACATCTGAATGAGATCAATCAAGATAATATGATAAGGGAAGTAATAGATGACGATTTTGATCTATTATTGCAATACAGTAGTGTAAAAAGTATTTTTTTTGATGAGGGCTTGGTTGATAAAGTAGTAAACGAAATGGAAAAGTTTAATTTAAAACCTTCAACAGCAGTGGTAAAACCTGTTATAGAGAATTTTGATTCTGAAACTGTAAAATTAGATTCGATAGTCTATTCCTTTTTTGGTACATGGAAAATATGGGTAAATGGGAAACTATTCAGTGATACTAAAGACTTAAAGGTTCAGTCAGTTACAGAAGATCGGGTAACTTTTGTATGGCATGTGGATAAAAAGTTGATAAAGAAGGATGTTGATTGTTCTAAAAATGTTTCTTTTGATGACAGTAATATTAAGTTTACGCTTTATCCAAAACAGGAATTTGATTTAAAAAGTTTATGTATTAAATAGTATATGCGCTTATAGCTCAGTTGGATAGAGCATTGCCCTCCGGAGGCAAGTGTCGTGGGTTCGAATCCCTCTAAGCGCACATTTTTAAGAGTATGGACAACCTCGGTATATGGTTTGTTGTCCCATAGTTCTTCCTTTATTGATAATTTTATACTTATTGGAATTGTACACCTAGTGTGCATTTTTTCTATCCATAAACAGAAAAACCCTTCTATTTACTATACTTTCTTCGCTGGGCAATCCATAAAAATTTAGTTCCATAAAAAGTTATTCTGCATTGAAATAATTCACATATACAGCAAAGATTGATAGTATTAATAAGATTAATGGAATAGTTTAAATGCCAAGACGCACAGATATAGAATCTATATTACTAATAGGAGCTGGACCGATAGTAATAGGTCAAGCATGTGAATTTGATTACTCAGGCACACAAAGCTGTAAAGTGTTAAAGAACGAGGGATACAGAGTGATCCTAGTTAACTCAAATCCTGCAACAATAATGACAGATCCGGAATTTTCTGATGTCACCTATATTGAACCAGTACTTCCAGAGATAATAGAAGAAATAATTATTAAAGAAAAACCAGATGCAATATTACCCACAATGGGTGGACAAACTGCTTTAAATTGCGCAATGCAACTGGCAGAAGATGGAATACTCAATAGATATAGAATAGAACTCATAGGCACAACAAAAGAAGCCATTAAAAAAGCAGAGGATCGAGAATTATTTCGACAATCTATGGATACAATAGGGCTAAAGTACCCTAAAAGTATCATTATAAAAAACCAAGAACAAATAAAAGAGGCATTAGATTACATAGGGTTGCCTGCGATTGTTCGTTCATCATTTACATTAGCAGGAACTGGAAGCGGCATAGCATATAATAAAGAAGAATTTATTAGTATAGTAAATAATGCATTAAGAATTTCACCAATAAACGAGGTGCAGATAGATGAATCTATAGTTGGGTGGAAGGAATATGAAATGGAAGTTATACGGGACTATAAAGGTAACTGTATAATAGTATGTTCAATAGAAAATGTTGATCCAATGGGAGTACATACAGGTGATAGCATTACTGTAGCTCCTGCACTAACTTTGCGTGATGCTGAATATCAGCAGATGCGGAACGCTGCTATGGCAGTACTAAGAGAAATTGGGGTAAATTCAGGATGCGCAAATGTACAATTTGCAGTTAATCCAAAAGAAGATGGCAGCCTAGTCGTTATTGAAATGAACCCTAGAGTTTCGCGCTCCTCTGCCCTTGCTTCAAAAGCTACAGGATTTCCAATTGCAAAAGTTGCAACAAAACTTGCGGTTGGATACTCATTAGATGAAATATGTAATGATTGTGCATCAGTAATTCCAGTATCATTTGAGCCAACTATTGATTATATCGTTACAAAAATACCACGATTTGAATTTGAAAAATTTAAATGTACAAATTGCGAACTATCAACTTCTATGAAATCAGTGGGAGAAGTAATGTCAATAGGACGTACTTTTAACGAATCATTACAAAAAGCATTACGATCTCTTGAAACTGGGCTCAAAGGCTTAGATGAGGTGTTTACAGAAAACATAGATATAGATTATATAAAATCCCAATTGGCTAGATTGCTGCCAAATAGATTATTAATTATTGGTGATGCTATACGTTTTGGCATAAGTATAGAAGAAATTAATACAATTACAGGGTATGATTTATGGTTTCTACAAAACATAGAGCAAATTATATTGACAGAACAAAGGATTAAAATAAGTGGCTTACCTAAAACTGAATATGAGATGTTACAGCTAAAAAAAATGGGCTTTTCTGATGCAAGATTAGCAAAATTATCTTCTCAAAGAGAAGAAGAAGTTGAAAATATAAGAAAAAATTTTAATATCAAGCAGATTTATAAAAGGATTGACACATGTGCAGCTGAGTTTGAATCCAGTACCGCTTATATGTATGGTTGTTATGAAAATAGCAATTATTACATTAATAAAAAATTATTAAATTCTTTTCCAGAGTGTGAAGCAAATGTTTCCGAGTATAACAAGGTTGTAATTTTAGGCAGCGGCCCCAATCGCATAGGTCAGGGTATTGAGTTCGACTATACATGTGTACACGCAGTTGCTGCAGCTAAAGAGATGGGATATGAAACAATAATGATTAATTGCAATCCAGAAACTGTGTCAACAGACTATGATACAGCAGATCGTTTATATTTTGCTCCACTAGTTGCAGAAGATGTATTAGAGATACTAGAAAAAGAACAACAAAATGGCAAATTAGTAGGAATAATAGTGCAACTTGGGGGACAGACACCATTAAAATTAGCAAAGATTCTCAATAAAAGAGGCTTTAAGATTTTAGGTACTTCATTTAATTCTATCGATCTAGCAGAAGATCGTATGAAGTTTAAAAACCTTGCATTTAAACTCAAATTAAACCAACCAGTAAATGCTATATGCTACTCTATTCATGATGCTTTAAGTTGTATAGAAAAAGTCGGGTTTCCGCTATTGGTTAGACCATCTTATGTATTAGGTGGACAATCTATGTCAATAAAATACAATACAGAAAGTTTTAAAGAATATCTTTTTAACCAGGAAAAAATTTTTGAATATGGTCCACTGTTAATTGACAAGTTTTTAGTTAACGCGGTCGAAATTGACGTTGACGCTATATCTGATGGAGAAAATATTTTTATTGCAGCTATTATAGAGCATATAGAAGAAGCTGGTATTCACTCAGGAGATTCTACATGTTCCATACCTACCAGCACATTAAATGACGACGTTATTAACTCAATCAAGCTACAAACTGAAAAAATAGCACATGCATTAAGAGTAGTTGGGTTACTTAATATACAATTTGCAGTTCAGGAAAATAATATATATATACTTGAAGTAAATCTAAGGGCTAGCCGTACTATCCCTTTCATTTCAAAGGTAATTAATATACCAATTGCAAAACTTGCTACTCAGGTTATCCTAGGTAACAAAATAAACCAGGAAAGTAAATCCATGAATTATTTTGCTACTAAAATGGCTGTTTTCCCATTCTCACGTTTTGATGAAAGCGATATTCTACTAGGTCCAGAAATGAAATCAACAGGAGAAGTGATGGGGATTGGGTCATCGTTTGAAGCAGCACTTGCAAAAGCATATATGGCTTCGGGATACAGATTACCAACAACAGGTGGAGCTCTTATTTCAGTCAAAGATGAAGATAAAGAAGCAATACTTTCAGTAGCACAGATATTAGACCAACTAGGTTTTATAATTTATGCAACAAAAGGTACTGCTTTATACTTAAACAACAATCATATTAGTGCTATAGCTGTCAATAAAGTTAGGGAAGGCAGGCCACATGTAGTTGATATGCTGAAAGATGGTAAAATAAATTTAGTAATTAATACTTCAAAAGGAATAAAGTCGGTATCCGATAGTAAGGATATTAGAAGAACTGCAATACTACAAAATATAGCTTATAGTACTACTACTTCTGGCAGCAAGGCATTAGTATTAGTCATACAACATGTTAAAAGTAGTAAATTAGAAGTGAAACCTTTACAAGAATACTATATCAACTATTCGTATAGTTAAAAAATTATTATAGTTTTTTGTTGAAGTATAGCTATCCTCATAATAGTAGAGACGAGTTCAACAGCTTTATGAACCTTTTCGCTACTGGACATATTGCTAGAGATGCTAATTTTTGAACAAATATAACAGTTCACGGTGAAATAAAATAGTTACGACATAATAATATAGAAACTAGGGTATGTCGTCATAAGATTTTGGCCTACATTAACAAAGTTTGAAGGGAAAGGGCAGCCATATACGATCGTGCATTTTTAGCATATCTGGTTGCTATTCCTCGCCATTCTTTAAATTTTTGAAATGTATTATGCCTAAGTTTATATAGATCCTTGTCTATTTTTCTTGGAATTTTCCTGTTTCTTTTTGATAAAATTACAGGGCTTATGCTTGATTTTCTTGCTAAATCTATAATACGATTCGTATTGCAAGCTTATAAGGCCTATGTCTTGGGTTAGCCTGAATGTCTGGAACCTTCTGATTCTGACCGGCATACCATGCGCATCCACGGGCCTTTGCCCATTTTATCATTTGATTTTTTTCTTTTGCTCCAAGTCCAGCTTTATGTATTTTACATATGTAGATCAACCACTCAAGATCAATAAAAATTTTCAATAAATATCACGCCATCTGCAAAATCTCCTGCTTCCAATGGCCATAATCAGGTGGTCCACGGTGCACCAGTCCTAAATATCCACATTACTGCATTTATAAATGTCCTATTATCCTTTGCTATTCTTCCACACTTACCCATTCTTCCAGGCAAGTGACTTTCTAATTTATCCAACAACCTGTCGCTTATATCATGCCTTCTGTGTGTTCTCCATCTTTCCCAACCCTTAAATTCTGTCATTATATAAACTTTTATTCAATCAGCACGACATACCATAATAGAAAATATTCAACTACTTACCATAAGCTTTAGATATGGCTTTTACTAAGAATCCTGTATAATTATATTTATAGGTTATCTGTTAAAAATATGGAAATAATATGCGAAGGCAAAACAAAGTTAGTTATTGCCACTGAAGATCCAGCCCTAATAATACAACGTTTTAAAGATGACGTTACAGCATTTAATAAGCAAAAGCATAATATTATTCAAGGTAAAGGCATAATTTGTAACTACATAAGCGCATTTATCATGAAAAAGCTAGAAGAAAAAGGCATTAATACACATTTTATAGAACTGAAAAATGAAAGGGATCAATTAGTAAAAAGACTTAAAATGATACCTTTAGAAGTAGTAGTAAGAAATACTGCTGCTGGAACGTTTTGTAAACGTCTTGGTCTATTACAACGTGGAGAAAAGCTTAGATATCCTATAGTTGAATTTATTTACAAAAATGCCACTGATCCACTAGTAAGCGAAAGTGAGATACTTTACTTTAATTGGCTATCCAGCACTCAAGAAATAGAAGAGATAAAGTCTATGGCACTAAAAATAAACAAGTTACTAATTGATCTATTTTTAGGTGCAGGAGCAAATCTAATTGATTTCAAACTAGAATTTGGCAGACTCAATAATAACCTGATTTTAGGTGATGAAATCACCCCTGATACCTGGAGATTATGGGCAATTGATTCTAACAAAGTACTAGACAAGGACACCTATCGTTTAGATCTAGGCAACCTAAAGGAAGCATATTTGGAAGTAGCGCAGAGATTGAAAATTAAAGTCGCATCAGACACGATCCTCTAGCGGAGAATGTGGTATTGCAGATTCAAGTAATTTATGCGTTAAAATAAACTTAGCTTTAGCTGAGGTTTTATAATATGAGGGACTCTGGATACTGTCTATAATCTATATTCATTAGAGCTATATGCTTCAAGTCCGCCAAATTTATATTTTCTAAGTGGAAATAATCTATTAATATAAAATCCTTGAAATAGAGCTAAAACTCTACATACGGCTAAAAAAAAACTATCCAACAACCTTCAATAACATACCAAAGAGCATATAAACTAGCTAAAACCCTATCCCCACTACCTTATATACGCCCCCCTCAGCATATTAAATGCTATATCCAGCTACTGGGCTGCGGGACAACAAGCATCTACTGCATATCAGCACCACTCATTCTCCCAGACGTAGCCGACCACTGTGCATTATTACTTTGTTGTTTTTAGTGACTTAAGAACATCATCCTCACAGAGGTAAATATTTTCAGTACCCCCAGCATTTTTCGTACCAAACGTAATACCAGTCATAAGAAACTGCACAATGCTAGTTGCTCCAAAAAACACACATATAAATGCGGCTAACGCAACAAGAGCAGACCACTGCATCTTCCCAAATATTGCAAGTAGTGCTGAACCAATTATCACAACTGTTATAAGAGGCCCACCAAACCTCCATATGTATTGCAAAACCCTACATATTATTTTATTTGTAGGATCTTGCGCCACATCATACTTACCAGTACCATTATCATTATCATTATTAGCAAAGCTGCTATAAGGTGAAAAACACAACAACAATACAAGAAAAACATTTAAAAAATTTCTAATCATACAATTCACTCTGACCCATTTAAATTATATTTACATTTTACAGAAGATTTAGAATTTGTCTATAGACATCAACATGTCTGTACTACATCATTAACCCCCCGTTAATATTTAATACCTGACCTGTCATATACCGTGATTCATCACTTGCTAAAAAGATTATTCCTGTAGCTATTTCCTCTGTGGTACCTACTCTCTTCATAGGAATATTCTCTAAAATTCTTTCTTTCTGCTCATGACTTAAAACTTCCGTCATTCTAGTATCAACAAATCCAGGAGCTACACAATTAACCGTAATACCACGACCAGCAACTTCCTTTGCAATAGATTTACTCATAGCAATTATTCCAGCTTTAGCTGCTGCATAGTTTGCTTGTCCTGCATTGCCTATAAGCCCTATTACAGAAGAAATATTAACTATTCTCCCCCATCTATTTTTAAGCAATATTTTACATGCACTCCTATTAAGACGAAATGTGGCAGTTAAATTAATATTTATGACCTCCTGCCACATTGCATCACTCATTCGTAATAGCAAACTATCTTGCGTTATACCAGCGTTACATATTAGCCCATCAAAACCTCTCATGATCGTATCTGCTCTATCTACCAGTTTATTCGCTTCTTCAGCATCTGATAAATCACACGGTAAAATGTGTACGTTCTGATTATACTTAGAAGCTATTTCTTCGAGAACCTGCTTCTTTGTACCAGAAATAGATAAAATTGCACCGGATCTATGCATAGTCTCCACAATTGCTTGCCCTATCCCACCTGATGCACCTGTAATTAAAAATTTTTTATCATCCAGTCTAAACATAAAATCACTCCATTTAATAAAAACTCGATTGACTATTTCCATCAATATGTTAAGTATCTTTATACTTTGGCGGGCGTAGCTCAGTTGGTAGAGCGTCAGTTTGTGGTACTGAATGTCGCCAGTTCGATCCTGGTCGCTCGCCCCATAGAAAGTAGATATTATAGGAGGCAAGCATGAGTTTTACTTTACCTGATTTACCATATAAACAAGAAGATTTAGAACCTTATATATCCGCAAGAACTTTAGATTTTCATTATAATAAACATCATAAAGGATATTTGGACAAACTCAATATGTTGATAAAAGATAAAGATTATGAACATATGGAGCTTAAAGAGCTAATAAAAAAAGTTCACTGTAATAGTGCAGAAATTACCGTATTTAATAATGCAGCACAAGTATGGAACCATACATTTTATTGGCATTCTATGCAAAGTGATGGAGGTGGAAAACCATCTGAAGAGAGTGAAATTATGAAAAAAATCAAGGATGATCTAGGTGGCTTCGAAAAATTTATCGAGACATTTTATGAATATGGAATGAACCAGTTTGGTAGTGGATGGGTATGGCTAGTACTAGAAAATAAAAAGCTTAAAATTACCAAGACACCTAATGCAGATTTACCATTCACCCATAATCAAATACCATTACTCACTATGGATGTATGGGAGCATGCATATTATTTAGATTGTCAAAACCGTAGAATTGATTACATCAAAATATTTTTAGACCATTTGATCAATTGGGATTTTGCTGAAAAAAACTTAAAGCAGGTTATATGATACAGGTTACAACGCTAGGTAATGGTTTACGTATAATCACTGAGCAAATGCGTGATGTAGATTCTATAGCGCTAAACATAAGAGTCGGGGTTGGGAGCAGGGCTGAAAATATCAACCAAAATGGAATTTCCCACTTTCTAGAACATATGGCATTCAAAGGTACAAAGTCTCGCACTGCCCTTGATATTGCTCAGGCATTCGACAACATAGGGGGAGTTTTTAATGCAAGTACAGGCAGAGAAACTACCTCCTACTATGCAAAAGTTCTTAAAAAAGATATATCTATCGGTATTGAAATATTGATGGATATATTGATGAATTCAGTATTTCCAGAAGACGAATTAGAACGTGAAAAAGGTGTGGTAACACAAGAAATTTTTCAAACCAACGATTCACCTAGTGATGTAATCTTTGATAAGTATATGGAAACTGCTTACAAGGATCAGCCATTCGGTAGATCAATCTTAGGCACACAAGAAACTGTTAGGTCCTTTACAAGAGAAAATTTGAATGATTATATAAATAATCATTATTTTGCAGAAAATATATTATTTTCTGCAGCAGGAAACATTGATCATAATTCAGTTGTAGCATTAACTAAAGAATCACTATCAAAAATTCATTCCAAAGAATTCATGAAGAACAATAGTGCAATATATATTGGGAGCGAATATTTAGAAAATCGCAAGCTAGACCAAGTGCACTTATTAATTGGGTTTCCAACTGTTTCCTGCTATGATAAAAAATATTACGTATTTCAAGTACTAGATTCAATCCTAGGTGGTGGAATGTCATCACGTCTATTTCAAGAAATAAGAGAAAAACAAGGGTTGGCTTACTCTATTTACTCATTTAATTCCAGCTATACTGATACAGGCATACTTTCTCTTTTTGCAGGAACAGATAGCAGTAATTTAAATAGACTTATACAATCCCTCACCACAGAGTTAAAAAAATTATGTACAAGCGACCTCAAGGAAGAAGAAGTACAAAGGGTAAAGGATAGGATAAAATCTCAAATTTTGATGTCTCGAGAAAGCACCAGCACACGTGCTGAAATGTTAGGTCATTATTATAGTATCTATGGCAGATATATAAGTAAGGAAGAATTAATACAAAAAATCGATACCGTAACTATCGGAGATGTTAAAGAAGCAGTAGAAGAATTATTACTCCAACATAATAAAATTACTGTGGCTGCAATTGGAGAAATTAGTTCAATGCCAAGTTATGATAAAGTAATTTCTATGCTCAAGTAACGATGTACTCTTTAGATCTTTTAAGATTATCCGTTGCTTTTTAAGAGGTTTTATGTGATAATATCTATTTTGGGTGCAGGTGCATGGGGTACAGCGCTTGCAATTTCATTAAGTAAAAAACATGACGTAATCTTATGGACACACAATAAGGTTACATTTGAATCGATAAAGATTAATCAAGAAAGCAACAAGCTACCTGGCTGTTTAATCCCTGATAACATATCGGTAACATTAGAAATTACAGATACAACAAACAGTGACTTAATAATACTATCTACTCCAACGCAATCTATACGAACTATATGCCAACAATTAAATAACAATAACATACGACAAAATACTCCTCTAATAGTAGCCTGCAAAGGCATAGAACAATCTACACTACTGTTACCAAGCGAAATAATACAAGAAAAATTACCTAATAATCCTGCAATTATTTTTTCAGGACCGAGTTTCGCTATAGAAGTTGCAAACAATCTACCGTATTCAATGGTCCTCGCATGTTATGATACTGAGCTAGGATCCAAGCTAATATCAGTATTAGATCAAGAAAATCTTAGGTTGTATTTAAGCAATGATGTCTTAGGAACACAAATTTGTGCAGCATTAAAAAATGTTTTTGCGATAGCATGCGGAATTATTTTAGGAAAAAAATTAGGATCTAATGCACATGCAGCATTAATTACAAAAAGCATAGATGAGATTCAAACTTTATATAAAGTAAAAACTGGAACTAACAACATAAACACTTTACTAGGACCAGCATGTCTGGGAGATCTAGTAATGACATGTACCTCTTTGCATTCAAGAAATATGTCTTTTGGGTTTGAAGTAGGTAGTGGTAATACACCACAGAAAGGTAGAGCTGTAATTGAAGGCGTTACTACCGTTCATTCTATATTTAATCTGGCACAGAAATTACAAATTAATATGCCAATATGTAATGCAATTTATCAATTATTATATAAAAATGCCACTATAAATGAGACTATTTGTGCCATGCTGAAATGAAACTATTGCATAAACTAATATCAACATGGTTTCTATCTGGAACAGTTACAAAAATGCCCGGTACCATAGGTAGCCTTGCTTCTTTTCCACTTATCTTTATCATATTGAGTAACAAAATTTTAGCTGTTCTAATTATATTTATATTATTCATAATTGGTCTATGGTCTGTAGATAACTACATAAAACATTATAATACTTCACATGATCCAAAAGAAGTGGTCATCGATGAAGTAGTAGGACAACTATTAACAATATTATTAACTTCGCTATATCAAGAGATTAACTGGTCTACAATACTGTTATGCTTTCTCTCTTTTAGGTTCTTTGATATAATAAAAATGTGGCCTATAGATTTAATTGATAAGAATATCAAAAGTTCTCTCGGTGTTATGTTAGATGACGCAGTAGCCGCAGTGGTAGCTTGTATTGCAGTGTGGGTGTTTTATTATTTGTTTTTAAGATGAAAGCACAATTAATTATTCAAAACCTAAAATATTACATATTATATGCCGCTGCCCTTTCTAAATGGGAAATACATGATCAATTTGATGATATAGTATTCATCATTAACGGTACAAGAGATCCTTTATTCAATTTTGTATTCTGTAAAAATGATATTTCCATACAGAAAACTTTAGATTACTTACGAAAAAGAGATGTGGAAGCAACATGGATAATGGAAACATCTAACAAAAATAATATTCTAGAAAAATATGATATAAAGCATGCCAGTACAGCAAAAAAAGCACTACTTCAACTCAGAAATTACTTTTTACCTGATGACATAGTGTCAAATTTAAGATTGATTACTGTAAATAATAATGATCTTTTAAGAGATCTAGATTTATGTACTTCTAGAATTTTTTTTCATAAAACTAATGTAGTGAGCACATTTTTTCGCGGCCTCTCAAATGGCAGCTCACAACTTCAATTTTTTCTTGCAGAACTAGACGAAAGAATTGTAGGAACGTGCGGTATCTACATACAAGACAATGTAGCAGGTTTTTATAGTGATGGAGTCTTACCAATATATAGAAATAAAGGGATCGGTACACAAATGGTATTAGAACGAATAAAAATAGCTCGGAAGTTCAATTGTCAACACATAGTTGCACATTGCATGAAGCCTTCTGTAAATCTCTATAAAAGATTAGGGTTCCAAATATTAGGTAATCTTTATTTATATACTTCTACAGTATAACCAGGATTTTATGGTTATTTAACTATGTTTTTTCAATATGATATATATTTAATATTAATTCTAATATTATTTCTCTTATCCTATTCAAAACTTAAAATCCATAATATAATTAAAAGTTTAGAACATCAAAACATTATTACAAATAATTTAATTGATACAATAGATGACGGATTCTATATATGGGACGCACAAAAACGTACAGAGAAATTTTCACCTAATTTACTAATATTATTTAATACTGTTTTTAACTCATTTAATGAATTTGTCAATTTTTTTGATAAGTCAGAAGAGTTAATAAAAAATTTTACCGAAGCAAAAAAAGTAAGTAAATTTTTCACTTTAGATTTAAAAGCAAAAGATAGTGAAGTATATTGTACGTGCTACGGTAGAAGTATTATTGATAATGCTAATAATGTTATAGGAGTGCTACTATGGATTAGAAATACTTCAGATTACAACTTAAAAGTCGGTGAGCTCGAATTAGAAAATAAAAAACTTATGCAAGAAATAGAAGATTATAAGAATATCCTCAATGCATTACCTTATCCAATACTAACATACAATGCAAATAAAAGGGTAAAATTTTATAATATATTCTATAATAAATATGTAAATAACTCTCAAAAATTAGCCATCACCAATAATCTGCACAATAATAAATTATTAAAACACGTAATCATTTATAAAAATGAACGCAAAACTTTTAATTTCATTAAGCTTCCAATACATCATTCCAATGAAGCAGTGGTATATGGACAAGACATAAGCAAACTAGAGAAGCTATATGCCACATTAGAGAGTCATTTGATCACACAAAAAAATCTGCTTGAAGAATTACCAGTTGCTATAGCAATATACAACAAGAATCAAAAACTTAAATTCTATAATAACGCATTTGTAAGCATCTTCCATATTGATCCACACTTTCTTAGATCTTATCCAACTTATTATGAAATTATGCTGCACCTCTTTGAAACTAAAAAGCTCTTAAATCAAGCAGATTTTCAATCCACTAGCCAACAAGCAAGCATTCTATTTAAAGAATTACTAGGATCCTATAATAATATGCTGCATCTAACGAATGGAAAAATAATCAGAGTACTAATTATCCCTTATGCCTCAGAAGGATTATTATTTTCTTATGAGAAATGTAACTATTACGACAAAAAGAAACCTAGGTAAATTTTATATTGCGTAATATTTCTCAATAAATTTATTCAGTAATCTGACACCAAAACCCACAGCCCCTTTTGGACAGATATCATTACCTTTCTCGTGCCAAGCAGTACCTGCAATATCTAGATGTGCCCAACAAACATTATTGACAAAACGTTGTAAAAATTGAGCAGCCATTATACTATCACCGCCAGAACCTACAGGAGCAATATTCTGCACATCTGCAACTGCTGAATCAATGATTTTATCGTATGCTTGGCTCATAGGGAAGCGCCACAATTTCTCATTGACTTCTTTTCCTGCATCAACCAGGTGATCAGCTAATTCATCATTATTTGAAAATAGCCCAGCATACTCATTATTACCAAGTGCTACAACAACCGCACCAGTTAAGGTTGCAAGATCTATTATACATTTTGGTGAAAATCTATTTTGCGTGTACCACAATGCATCTGCAAGTACAAGTCTTCCTTCCGCATCAGTATTCAATATTTCTATTGTCTGTCCAGACAGTGAAGTTACTATGTCGCTTGGTCTTTGAGCATTACCATCAACTGCATTTTCCGCAAGTGCAACCACACCTACAACATTAACTTTTGCTTTGCGTGCCGCTAGAGTATGCATAGCACCTACCACAGCAGCAGAACCAGCCATATCATACTTCATGGATTCCATTCCACGAGAAGGTTTAAGAGAAACTCCGCCAGTATCAAACGTTATACCCTTGCCAACAAAAGCAATAGGCTTATCATCATTATTATCTGATCCATTCCACCTCATGATTACTAACCTAGGTTCCTTACTACTTCCCTGAGCTACTCCAAGCAAGGCACCCATATCTTGCATGTCTTGCTTCCCTAAAATTTCAATTTCAAGACCTAATTTACTTAATTCATCTTTAATACGATTAGCATAAGATTCAGGATAGAGAACGTTTGGTGGTTCACTTATAAGAGAACGTGCGAAAAACACTCCTTCCCCTTCATGTTTTAAATCTTGAAATATCTTTTCACTGTTACCATCCTTTGCCAATATCTCAATCTCCATCTCTTCACTATCTTTTTTAGTTTTATATTTATCAAATTTAAAACTACGCAAGAATGCCCCATATGCAATATTTGCTATAATCCTCTCACTATCCTCAATTGAAATTGTAGCTTGTTTAACTTTTATTCTATTCAACTCACAATATACCCTACCACCAATATTTAGTGCTTGATTTTCATTCCACTCATCTTTCCTACCAAGACCTATTACCACAATGTTTTGTCCAGTAGGTAAAACAATGGACAAACATTCACCAAACTTACCGTTAAAATCACTAAACTGCTCTATATAATTGATAACTTGTTCACCATTAGTAGTTTTTTCTCCCTCGAATAAACCAGTTACTACAGTCTTAAAGTTAGATGATAAAACTCCAGAAATTGTTATTTTTGCTTTCATATTTAACCAGAACAGAATTGATACACTTTAACAAAACTCATCACATAAAACAAGACTTTTTCAAAGAAGTTCTACAAATTTTGTTAAATTAATTCTTCTTTTAACTTTTAACCTTTCTGCATTTAATATATTATGGATACCGCTCACACTTTTATCAATATCATCATTGATGATTACGTAATCATATTCATAACATTTACTTATTTCTTCATGAGCGTGAATTAGCCTATGTTCTATGACATTGCTGCTATCACTATTACGTTTACTCAAACGCAATCTCAATTCCTGCATTGAAGGTGGAAGTATAAAAACACTTACAATTTTCTCCTGCATTGCTTTAAACAAATGGAATGCCCCTTGCCAATCTATGCTTAACAAAACACTCACCCCATTTTTTAAGTTTCTTTCTATGAAATCTCTTGGTATACCATAAAAATTACCAAAAACTTCTGCATATTCAAGCATCTGCCCAGTATGGCATAACTGATAAAATTTTTCCTTTGTAACAAAAAAATAATCTTTTCCTTCCATTTCTCCAACACGTGGTTTACGTGTAGTCATAGAAACAGATCCTACAAGATTAGTTGATACTTGAAGCAACTTTCTTGATATAGTAGTTTTGCCAGCACCAGACGGAGAAGATAAAATTAACAATATACCTTCACTCTCCACCTTCACTTTCCTTTATTATTGACTTGTACCTTAACCTTTTCTGTTTTCAGATTTGATAAACTTAGAATCATCTAGAGTAGCATTTGTTAAATCGATACCAATTGCTATTTTTAAATTAGAATCATCTAGAATAGCATCTGTTAAATCGATACCAATTGTTGTTTTTAAAGCAGAATCACTGAAAAAAGTACTACGTAGATCAGCCCCTTTAAAAACTGCTTTCTCTAAATTAGAATCATTAAAACTTGCTCCAGATAATATTGAATGTGTAAAATCAGCACCCTTTAAATCCATATTGTCAAAATTAAAATATGAATAATTTACATCAAATTTTTCTCCTGCTGATATTTTTTTTTGTAAATCTTGCACTGAAGCAATTGCGTAACCTAAATCATCTACTCCTTCTTGCCCTTTATTTTCAATAAATATTGAGCGATCAAATGCACAATTTGTTAGTTTCACGTCTCTGACTGAACACCTATAAATACTTGAAGATAAAAAAGCTACATGATTAGCTACTGAATCATCCATATTACTAAGAAAAAAGTTAACTTTTTTAAATATATTATCATATAACAGAGCAGATTTAAAATTGTTTTTAACAAAATGCGAATTTAATATTTCCGATTTGGACCAAGTGACACCATTAATCATTGAATCAAAAAATGTTGAATTTTCTATATTAATAGAATCCATGTTATTATAAGAAAGTATGCTATTATATATGCGCGAGCCTCGCATATCAACTTTATACATTAAAGATGAAGAAAGATTCGTATTTTCAAATCCAGTACCAGAAAATAGTGCATAATCAAAAAACACATTTTCCATATTAGAATTTTTTATTTCTGTCTTACTAAATTTTCCTTGCCGCACATCTGCATATGCAGTATCTACTTTGTCTAGCTCACTAAAACTCAAATCTACTGCAAAGAGGCTTGCATTATATAAACTAACACCAAAAATATATGAATATTTCATTTGTGCACCATCTAGCACTGAATCAGAAAAGTTTGAGCAACTATTATTTACATAGGAAATCTTTGAATTACTCAAATTGGCCTTATCAAAATTGCTATTAGTTATTATAGAAGCATCTAAATAGGCATTAACAAGATTACTGCCTGTAAAATCTGAGTCCTTAATATATGCACCATACATATCCACCTCATTTAATGAAGAAAAATGTAACTTTAATTGAGATGCATCAATATTTACAAAGCTTGAATTATTAAGCGTGCTTTTTTGTATTATAAAATTTTCCAAATCACTATCGTCAAAATCTGCATAGTCCATATTTGAGTTTGTAAAACGGGACGAATAAATTTTCGCACTTGAAAAATTAACATTCAACCCTACCACTTCCTGCATTACCCATTTTTTCATTTCAGCACGTGTGAAATCAGCATAACTTATATTGGAGTTACTAAAACTGACATTAGTGAAAACAGCATCAGAGAAATCTGCCCCACGTAAATCTACATTAACAAAAGAAACATCAGATAAAACAGAGCCTGAAAAATTAGCGCCAACCAAGCTCATCTCTCTAAATATAGAGCCCTTAAAAGAGAGACCTTTAAAATCTACACCATTTAAATTAGTACCAAAACCTTTGTGAAAATCTTCTTGTATACCCTCCTTATAACATTTAGTTAAAAACTTAACAAAATCTTTCTTGCTGTAAATCGGTTGCTTTACACTATGTAACACACTTAAAAAATCATGCTCTGAATCTTTGCCAAAACACAAGTGACCAACACACATTAAAATAGATACACACAAAAAGATTACATACCTATTTTTTATTACAGTTTTTCTCATGATTCTCTTTTGTATTCATTGCCCAATTATACATATCTGAGCCTTGCTGATTACTTATTTTTTTCACTGCCGTTGAACCAGACTTCATTTCAGATACAGCATTTACTATATCTTGTCTATATGCTACATCTAATGCAGATTCAAATTTATTATTTACTGCATTAACATCTGCACCTTGTAATAAAAGAAAGCGCACTGCATCTAATCCACCTTTTCTAGCTGCATAAATTAAAGAAGTGTCCCCCATATTATTCCTCAAATCCAATATTTCTTTGATGGAGAAGCCAATATTTTCCAATTTATTAATTATACCTCTTAGACACAGGATATCATTTTTTCTAACACAATAGAAAAGTTGGTTATTATAATCGTGCGCATATACAGTGATTGGAAGGTGTGAGTTAAGATCATTATATTGCTTCATATGTATCGACTTATCCTGAGTTTCTTGATAAGGCCATTCTTTTACTGGTTCCTTTTTTAATCCAGTCCATCTTTTCAACTTATTATCATTTACTTTACTTTTACCCGTATTCCTTTTCGTGTTAGCCATAGATTCCTGCTGTGTCGTTTGTCTAGCTTGTCTATCTTGCTGTGCCGTCTGCTTAGCTTGTCCATATGGTATAATCTTTTTATTTACACCATTAGTAGTAGTTTTATCACGTTTCTCATCCGAAGCTTTTAACTCAGAAAAAATATCATCTGTTTTATTGATATCTTGATCTACTTTTTTATCTTCTGCTTTTTTATCGTTTTTTGTGTTCTGATTTTTCTTGTCTTCTAGCCCTTTATCATCTTTTGCATCCTTATTTTCTATGCCTTCTGCTTTTTTATCATCTTTTGCATCCTTATTTTCTATGCCTTCTACTTTTTTATCATCTTTTGCATCCTTGTTTTCTATGTCTTCTGCTTTTTTATCATCTTTTGCATCCTTATTTTCTATGTCTTCTGCTTTCTTATCATCTTTTGCATCCTTATTTTCTATGCCTTCTGCTTTTTTATCATCTTTTACATCCTTATTTTCTATGCCTTCTACTTTTTTATCATCTTTTACACCATTATTTTCATTCCAGATATTTTTATTCGCATTTTCTTTATTTCTTATGTCTTCACCTTGATTTACCACTTCTATATTTTTACTCTGACCTATCACTTCTTTAGCCTTTTTATCCTTCATTCCTGTATCTTGATTTATCATCTTTTTATTTTCGATACTTTCATCTTTAACTGTTGCAGTATAAGGCAGATAGTTCGGTGTGGTCTGCTTTTGTTTACCTAATATCTTTTCAGGTTTTTCCAAAGCAAACACATTATATGACATAGATATAGTCAACAACAACAAATACAAATTTTTCATAATATGCCCCAAAGAAATCATAACAATAATTATATAACTAAACGATTAAAAATAGATTTACACCAAAAATCAATATAGCTATGTTTTGTTTAAACATATTCCAAAGCTCCTTTTCTTAAGAGAAATTATACACGCTATTAATCTAAACTACCACAATCTATAAGATTAAATTAATTTCAAGAAAAGAGTATCACAGTTAAAGATTTATCATGAATCCATAAGTAATGTGATACCTTGAGCTATAAAAGATTTTTACAGTTGGGTAAATTTCATAAATCAGTCTCTTCAAACCAAGTAAAACGGGTGCAATTTCCTTGTGCTCTTGCCAGATTTAATCCAATAACCTTTTATTCCACAAATTTGTTTGCACTTTCTGTATAATATTTCATACAGACTAACTTCTGTACAATCGTCACCAATACCTTTGCTTGTAAAAAGTTTATATCAATCTTTTTGTTCTGTTTATTATTCCATAGCTTTTTTTATATAATATCATTTTTATTTCACTTGTAACATTCCAATTAGTACTTTGATCCATTCAACACATCCAAGCTAACGCAACTTACTATGTCTATAACGTACATAACTTATAACTTGTTTCACTCCTTTTACCTTCCTAACAATTGATACAACAGACCGTAACTCCGCTCTATTTTGAGCAATACCCATTAAGTAAACAACTCTATCAATCGTACTAACACTATAATTCATTGATTTGATATTCTGCTTACCAAGTAATATCGTCTTGATTTCAGCAGTTATTATACCGTCCACCGTTGTATCAAGAAGAGAAGTTGTATCAATTGGTGTGACTCTTATTTCGTTAATTACTTCTTTAACCCCTTCCTGCTTCCAAGCTATTTTTTCTGCTATAATTTGTTTATCAGGATCATCAACATTTCCTATAAGTAATACTCTTCCTTCACTAATTTTCACTCTAACAGATGTAAATAGTTTATGTTTTAAAAGACTTTTATTGATTTTAATCATTATAGTTGTATCATCAACAATATTCCCCAATGATTTGTCTTTCAGTGCTATTGCCGTTGCTGTTGCAGCCACTGCAGTACCTAACCCAATTAACGTTGCACAACCACTCTGCGTAATGAGCAAAATTACCAATAAAAAACTTGTAATTAATCTCATAATGTTTCCCTACAACACATCAAATACTAATAAGCTTTTTTATCTATGTAAATACTGGACAGCTTAAAGATCTACCTTTACAATTATATGCTTGGATGCTGCGGATATGGCGGAATTGGTAGACGCGCCAGGTTTAGGTCCTGGTAAACTTTGTTTGTGGGGGTTCAAGTCCCTCTATCCGCACTTACAGAAGGATCTATTAAGGATTGAATTTATTCAAAATTCTGATAAAATGATTTTGTTAAAATTATATTCTATGTAAAATGTCTACCCGAGAATTAAATGATTTCTATACTTATAGAAAACTTAACACAGATCACTTTAAACATGAGTATGAAGTTACAGTTAGTAGTCAATATATAAAGCAAGCTACAGATTCTGAATTAAAAAAAATAGCACAAGATGTAAAGCTACCTGGGTTTAGGGCTGGTAAAGCACCTTATGATCTTGTAGTAAGTAACTATAAGAGTGATGCTCTAGAGCGTGTATTAAATGATGTAATAGAACATTGCTCGAATGATTTAATAAAAAAAAATAAAATGGAACGCTACACTAACCCAGATGTTAAGATTGTGTCGCCACCAGATTTGACTGCAAAAAATGAAGAAGAAGGTAATTTAGTATACCGATTATCTTTTGATTTTACTCCAGAAATTCCATTAGCAGAAGTGCCATCAATAGATATAAGTAAAATTAATTTAAAGACATTTAAATTACATATTGAAGAAAGTGATATAAAAGAATTTATTGATAACATAGAAGGAAATGTGACGAACTTTATTTCTGTAAATGATGATTTATACCAAGCACAAAGTGGAGATAGAATGACAATTGACTTTGAGGGTAGAATTAGAGGCAAGATATTTAAGGGAGGAAGCTATAAAAATCATACCGTGGATCTTGGATCATCCGATTTTATTGTTGATGGCTTAGACGATCATCTCATTGGCCTCAAGAAAGGAGATACCAAGACTTTTCAGTTACGATTTCCCGAAAATTATACAGTGCAATCTCTGGCAGGACAAGAGGCTGATATTTTTGTGAATGTAATTGATATTAAAACCCAGGGCAAATTTGCAAACTATGATGATCTAGCTAAAGCCATAGATCTTGCAGATGGTGTTGAGTTAATAGAGTATGTAAAAGAAGTAATAACCTTAAGATGTCAAGAGATCATAGAACTTTTAATGAAAGAACAACTATTCGAGCATCTAGATTCTGAATATCACTTTGATTTATTAGAAGAATTAGTAAAAGCAGAGTTGCAACGGGCTCATGCAGATAAAGAGCTAGAGCCGGAAAAAGAAGCAAGAAAACGTGCAAAGTTTATTATGTTATTTATGAAACTGTGTTCAGAATATAAGTTCAAACTTACCAATGATGACTGTAGAGCAGCTGCATTAAGATATTATAAAGAAAAACGATATACAGATAATAAATCTATAGATTTCACTGAATTGAAGACAGTTTTGCAAAAAAACTCGGACTATTTGCACATGTTTGAAGGCATGGCACTTGAACATAAAGTAACACATTACATAATGGAGAGAGCTCACAAAGAGCAACAAGATATTTCAGTAAAAGCATTGATAGAACTATTTGACCATACCTTTAAACAAGAAACAGAATTAGGAGAAAAATAGATGACTCTTGTACCAATCGTAATTGAACAAACTAGTAGAGGTGAGCGCGCTTATGATATATATTCTAGACTAGTTAAAGAGAGGATAATATTTGTTACTGGCCCCATAGATGATAATATAGCTAGCGTAATAGTAGCTCAGCTTTTATTTCTAGAATCAGAAAATTCTAATAAGGATATCTTTATGTACATCAATTCACCAGGCGGAGTGGTGACATCTGGTTTATCCATATACGATACCATGCAGTACATAAAGTGTGATGTTTCTACCCTATGCATAGGTCAAGCTGCATCTATGGGCTCCTTGTTACTCTCAGCTGGTGCACACGGTAAACGTTACTCTTTACCCAGCTCAAGAATTATGATACATCAACCATCTGGTGGTTATCAAGGCCAGGCAACTGATATAGCAATACATACAAATGAGATTTTACGGCTTAAAAAGAAGCTCAATAAAATTTACGAGAAGCACACCGGGCACCAATTAAAAAAAATTGAAAGGATGATGGAAAGGGATAGATTTTTAGACCCTGAAGAAGCACAAACAATTGGATTAATTGACAAAGTTATCTCTGAGCGTATAGATATAGTAAATAAAAGGTAGATTAATGGCTAATAATAATGGTGTATTCCGTTGCTCTTTTTGTCGCAAGGCGCAAGATGAAGTAGAAAAATTAATAACCAATGGTGACTCAGATGTGTTTATTTGTAATGAATGCATAGAGTTATCTTATATAGCAAACCATCAGGAAAAAAATAGATCTCCTGATCATACAGAAGCAAAGCTACTATCGAAAACATCACAAGATATAAAAAATTTTCTTAGCAAACATGTAATAGGCCAAGAGCATGCACAATATACTCTATCTGTAGCTATGTATAATCACTGTCAATATATGTCACAAATTGATATTATAAATGATGTTGAAATTGAAAAGTCAAATATAATGCTAATTGGTCCTACTGGCTCTGGCAAAACATTACTAGCTAAGACGCTTGCAAAAGTTTCAGGTGTACCATTTGCGATGGCAGATGCAACTACTTTGACGGAGGCTGGATATGTTGGAGATGACGTAGAAAGTGTATTATCAAGGTTATTACAATCTGCAAATTATGACGTAACAAAAGCACAGCGTGGTATAGTTTTTATCGATGAAATAGATAAAATTACTAGAAAATCTGAAAGTACTTCGATTACCCGTGACGTTTCCGGTGAAGGTGTGCAACAAGCCCTTTTAAAAATTATGGAAGGTACAATTGCTTATGTTCCTCCACAAGGTGGAAGAAAGCACCCACAACAAGAGTTAGTTCATATAGATACAAGTAACATATTATTTATTTGTGGTGGAGCTTTCGAAGGTTTAGATAAAATTATCGAATCAAGAAAAAAAGGTACTGCTATAGGTTTTGGAGCAAATATAAATCAGCCAGAACTGCAAAAAAACATATTGCGCAATGTTGAACCTGAAGATTTGATTAAATTTGGTTTAATTCCCGAATTTGTAGGACGTGTACCAGTTATTGCTGTTCTAGACTCATTAAATCAAGAAGACCTGGTACGTATATTGGTAGAGCCAAGAAATGCATTAATTAAACAATATAAAGCACTGCTTGGATTCAGTAAGGTACATTTAGAATTTTTAGATGAAGCTATATTAGCTATCGCAAAAAAAGCAATAAGCTATAAAACAGGTGCAAGGATGTTGCGTGCTATTCTAGAATCATTGCTGCTTGACCTCATGTACCAAGCTGGAAGTGGAAAACTTGCAGGAAAAACAATAGTAGTAACTAAAAAAATGGTAGAAGAAGGTAAAGTAATAATTGATGATCGCGACCAAAATAACGTTATAATAGTTAATGATTAATAAATTATGCGCATTAAACCTATTAAATTACCTTTTTTCAAGTATAATGGTGCATTATATTTATAGGTTGATAAGTTATGAGCATCAAATCTGTTAGGCTGCCAGTACTACCTTTAAGGGATTTGGTAATTTTCCCAAGTATAATTATGCCTTTATTCATAGGTAGGGAAAAGTCTATCAATGCATTAGAGCATGCAATAAATAATAAAAGTGAAATTTTTCTTGTTACTCAACGTGATGGAACAATCGATAATCCAGAATCCAGGGACCTTTACAATGTAGGTGTAATAGCAAGTATAACACAGCCATTGATAAAATTACCAGATAATGCAGTAAAAGCTATAATACGAGGAATAAATAGAGGTAAAGTTATAGAATATGTAAATTCAGGTTATTTATTACAGGCTAACATAGAATGCAACGATTATGAAGAAGGTGAAGAAGATGATATTAGGCTTGAGGCTCTCAGACGATCTATTATAGATGCATTCTATGATTGGAACAAACTGAACAAAAAAAATCAATCTGAAACTGTAATTAATTCATTAGAACATATACAAAATGTAGGCCACCTTGCAGATACTATCACTTCATATCTTAATGTCAGAATCTTAGAGAAACAAAGTATACTAGAAACTTACAAACTCAGGCAAAGATTAGAAAAAGTTTTGACTTTGATAGAAAAAGAAATAAGCATTTTAAATGCCCAAAACCGTTTGGATAAAACGGTTAGGTCACAAGTTGAGAGCAGTCAAAGAGTCTATTTTCTTAATGAAAAGCTAAAAGCAATACAAAAAGAACTAGGAGAATTTGAAAGTAGTGATGAAAGCAATACATTTAGCGAGTTTGAAAAAAAAATCAATGAAACACAACTTTCGCAGGAAGCAAGAGATAAGGCGATCACTGAGTTAAAGAGATACAAAAAAATGAATCCTATTTCTCCTGAGGCTACAGTAATATCTAGTTATCTTTACTGGCTTTTAGAGTTGCCATGGGGAAAATACAGAAGCACAAAGATTAATTTAAATACTGCAAAGAAAACTTTAGATCAGAATCACTACGGTATAGAAAAAGTAAAGGATAGAATATTAGAATTTTTAGCAGTATTAAAAAGGGTAAAAGAGATAAGGGGACCTATACTTTGTTTAGTTGGGCCACCCGGTGTAGGTAAAACTTCATTAGCTAAATCCATAGCAAAAGCAGTAGATAGAGATTTTATTCGTATGTCTCTTGGAGGGATGCATGACGAATCAGAAATACGTGGGCACAGAAAGACTTATATAGGTTCTATGCCTGGTAAAATTATTCAACATATGAAAAAAGCAAATTCATGCAATCCACTCTTCCTATTAGACGAAATAGATAAAATGGGTACAGATCTTCGAGGAGATCCTGCATCTGCATTACTTGAAGTATTAGATACAGAACACAATAAACATTTTACTGATAATTACCTAGAAGTTGAATTTAATCTTTCAAGCGTAATGTTTGTAGCCACAGCAAATAGTTTAAATTTACCATATGCTTTACGTGATAGAATGGAAATCATACAACTGTCTGGTTATACAGAAGAAGAAAAGGTTAATATTGCTACACATTATCTCATTCCAAAGCTTAAACAAGAACATGGATTACAACATAAAGAATGGAATATCACAACTGATGCACTATATGAGTTGATACGTTTATATACACGTGAAAGTGGTATACGTAGCATGGAAAAAGAGCTTGCTAAATTGATGAGAAAAGCTGTCAAAGAAATACTAACTGAAAAAGGTAAAAAGATTTCTGTAGAAGTTGATAATCTATCACATTATTTAGGTGTACGTAAATATACTTTTGGTATTGCAGAAAGTGAAGATCTTGTAGGTGTAGTGACTGGTCTTGCTTACACGGAAAGCGGGGGTGATATTTTAATGATAGAATCAGTTTTAACGCCAGGTAAAGAAGAAATCAAATACACAGGGAAACTTGGTGAAGTGATGCAAGAGTCCATAAAAGCTGCTTATAGTTATGTTAGATCAAGGTGCACATATTTTGGTATAAAACCTGAGGTATTTCAAGATAATAGCATACATGTTCATATACCAGAAGGTGCAATACCAAAGGATGGCCCATCTGCTGGTGTTACAGTATGTACATCTATTATTTCTCTAATGACTAACATACCAGTTAGCAGAAAAGTTGCGATGACAGGAGAAGTGACATTACGTGGAAGAGTGCTTGCTATAGGTGGCCTAAGAGAAAAGCTGCTTGCTGCATTAAGAGGATCGATTGAAACCGTAGTTATACCTAGTGAAAATGAAAAAGATATACAAGAAATGCCAACGAATATTAAAGAGAAGCTTAATATAGTTTTTGCTAAAAATGTTGATGATGTTATAAAAGTAGCTCTCACAAAGAAAAAGATCAAATGATTAGTAGGACAAAAGGGGCAAAGGCCGTGGATGCGCATGGTATGCCGGTCAGAATCAGAAGGTTCCAGACATGATTGTACTCAGACTGATAAATTAACCCAAGACATAGGCCTTATAAGCTTGCGACACGCATGTATTATAGATTTAGCAAGAAAATCAAGCATAAACCCTGTAATTCCACCAAAGAGAAACAGGAAAATTCCAAGAAAAATAGACAGGGAGCTATATAAACTTAGGCATAATACATTTCAAAAATTTAAAGAATGGCGACGCTAAAAATGCACAATCGTATATGGCTGCCCTTTCCCTTAAAGCTTTGTTAATGTTGGCTGAAATTTTATGACGACATACCCTGGCAATAGGCTCAGAATAGATACCATTCTTACAGCATTCCTGGTAATCATGAATGACGGTATTGCTGTTCAGATTATCACAACACTCTTTATCTGCACTGTAATAATGTTCTATACAGGTTCCGTGCTTTGTGGCATGCTACAGATACTTAATTATAGTAAAGAACAAAAAGAATGATTAATAATCCAAGTACTTATTTTATTGGAGTGATTTATTTCATACTTAGCTTAATAATTAGCGCAGCTAATGATATTATCACAAAATACTTAAGTTTAGATTTTGAAAGTTTTCAGATCGTTTTTTTTCGTTTTTTATTTAGTGTTATCACACTGATACCCTTTATTATATACTATGGAACCAATACTGTAAAAATAAACAATATATTCATCCAAATAATGAGAGGTATATTGTTATTTTGCGGTATGGTTTTTTGGAATTATGGATTAAGTGCAGGGTCTGTATCTACAGCAACAATTATAAGTTTTAGTACACCACTGTTTGTGCTATTATTTGCAGTATTTTTTTTACACGAAAACATAATTTGGCAGAGGTGGATAGCCACTATTACAGGCTTTATTGGTATTGCCATTACTCTCCAACCTCATAAAAATGATTTTAACTATAAAACTCTCATGTTAATTGTAGCTACAGTATTTTTT
>JAIXMJ010000039.1 GCA_022836975.1 Wolbachia sp. | reverse complement strand
TACTTTTAAAATTAACCTAATCTTTTCGAATTTTTCATGATCTTGGGTATATGTTTCTCATAGTTCACCTTACTTCAACTATACTCATCTCACCATATTTATAGATCGCGTACAGGCTCTAAGGTATTAAAAATCATTTGCCACACACCTGCTCTTGCCCACCTTATGAACCTTTTGTGTACACTCGACCATTTTCCATATTCTGCAGGTAAGGCTCTCCATGGCGCTCCTGTCCTTCCTATCCATATTACTGAAGCTACGAATTTTCTGTTATCCTTTCCTCTTCTGCCACTATCTCCTTCTTTCCCAGGTAATTTATCTTTTATTCTTTCACACTGCTCATCTTTCAGATCATATAACATCTTTCCCTCTCAAAAAATACTATTTTAACTCTGTTTTTATTTAATCTCGACACTACTTAGATAAATTTAGGAAATTTTTACAAGAGAATGCAGATATTACGGTAGATACAGTATGGCAATTCTTGCAATAGTCATAAGATCTTATATAAAACTAGAATCAACAGCTACAAAAAAATCTGAATATAGGAATGTTCTTTCTGGTACTGTTTTTTCAAGCCGATTTTGAGAATCTTTGCGATGCTGTTGTTCTACATTTTCTCCTTATCCAAAGCCTGTATTGCTTTTGTCCTTAAATATCACTGCTGGCACTCTTCTCCTCCTATTTTGCCTGTCTTCCTTATCTTACATCATTCGTATCTTTAATAAAATGGCTATACTATCTGCACAGATAAACGCATGGTGGCTGAGGAGGGACTTGAACCCACGACCAAGAGATTATGATCCTCCTGCTCTACCAACTGAGCTACTCAGCCTAATTAAAAACTTTATTATATATATAATCTACATGTTTTGTGTAGTATTGCAAGTTAAATAGGGATCTAAGCTTTTCTGGTTTGATAAACTGCAGTACAGATTGATCTCTTTCTAATTCAGTTAGAAAGTCACTACCATGTTGTGTTACTTTGATAGCACTGTTTTGCACAAGTTCATAAGCTTTTTCTCTACTTACACCGCAATTTATGAGTTCAAGTAGTATGCGTTGTGAAAAGATTAAACCTTGTGAACTATTTAAATTTTTTATAATCTTTTCTTCATTTACAATCAGTCCATCTATTAAATCTGTTAACCTGACTAACGCAAAATCCATAGCTATACATGAATCTGGCGCTATGCATCTTTCGACCGATGAATGTGATATATCGCGCTCATGCCATAGAACGATATTTTCTAGTGCAGGAAATATATAGCTACGTATTAAACGCGATAACCCTGTTAAATTTTCACTTAAAATTGGATTACACTTGTGTGGCATGGCAGAACTACCTTTTTGCCCAATCGAAAAATATTCAGAAACCTCATCCACCTCACTTCTTTGCAAGTGTCGAATTTCAACAGCCACATTCTCTATGGAACTTGCAATAAGAGCAAGGACTGAGAAAAAGACAGCGTGTCTATCACGTGGAATGACTTGCGATGATATAGTTTCAGGTATCAATCCCATTTCTTTTGCAACATATTCTTCAACTACTGGATTTATATTTGCAAAATTACCTACTGCACCTGATATTTTACATACTGAAATTTCTTGTTGTGCAGTAATTAATCTATGGTAATGTCGTTTAAATTCAGCATAAAATCTAGCAAACTTTAGTCCAATAGTGGTTGGCTCTGCATGCATTCCATGACTGCGGCCAATACATACGACATTTTTATATTTTTCAGCTTGCCTTTTTAAAGATGTCAGCAGATTCTCCAAGTGTTGTAGTAAAATATCAGATGATTCTTTCAATTGAACAGCTATACATGTATCTAACACATCAGAACTTGTCATTCCATAGTGGAGATAACGCATATCAATACCAATCCGTTCAGAAATATAAGTAAGAAATGCAATAACATCATGTTTGACTACTGACTCAATTTCGTTGATACGCTTAATATCAAAGTCGGTAAGATTAGCTAATTTTTGAGAAATATCCTTGGGAATATCTACCTGTACTTCACAGGCTAACCTTTCTATTTTTAGCCAAATTCTAAACCTGTTAGCCTCTTCCCATATGCAAGACATTTCTTTACGACTATAACGAGGAATCATTTAATCTTCTTGGACCTGTCCTGACTTTATTGCCCTCAATTTATGTGCATCTGTTTCAGATTTAACAACATGTAAAGTAATTGGTACTATTACTTCACTATGCAACTCTACATTTACTTGATACTCACCTAAATCTTTTATATTCACCCCATTAAAAGATAAATTTCGGTGATCTATTGTATACCCTTCTTCTAGTAAAGCCTGTGCAATATTACGTTTTGTAACAGAGCCAAAAATCTTCCCATCCTCTGAAGCTTGCTTAACTAATATTACAAACTTATCACTCAGTGAAGATCCAAACTCCTTTGCTATATTTAATTTTTTTTCATTTTCTTCTTCTAACAACAGGCGCTCTTTTTCCAATCTTGCCAAATTTTCTTTGTTAGCCTTTACTGCTTTTTTTTGACGAAAAAGAAAATTACGCGCGTAACCTGGCTTAACTTTCACAACCTCGCCAATTTTACCTAAAGTTCTAATATTTTCTTTTAAAATTATTAACATAAGTTACCTAAGCTTTTTTAGTACAATAAGGCATAAGAGCTAAAAAACGTGCTCTAATTATTGCAAGACGCAATTTCCTCTGTTTTTTTGCAGATACTCCAGTCAATCTTTTAGGCAATATCCTACCATAATCAGACGTAAACTTGGATAACAATTCTTTATTTTTATAGTCTATATCTTCTACAGTATGCTCAGCAAGAGGACATACCTTAGAACGCCTATAGCCTGTCTTATTACTTACAAATGTATAAGCATTGCGTTTTCTCATGCTTGCTCCTCAACAACTTGTTTACTCATCATACGAGACTCACCTTCAAAAACCTTATTAACATGTATAGCTAAAGAGCGGATAACATTTTCATTTAGTTTTACCTTACGTTCAAACTCATCAAGAATACCAGGTGTAGCACTGATACACAATATAAAATAATGACCACTTTTTACTTTATTGATTGTGTATGCAAAATCTAGTAGTCCCCAATATTCATATTTTATTAACCCTATTGCTTTAATACTCCTTAAAAAGCTTTCTAGCATTTTATTGAGCAATGCTTGATTTTGTGAAACATCCTGTAGATTCTCTAATATAGACTCCGCAATCCTGTCTCCTAGAAGGTTTATTGTGTTATGAATGAAACTAACTTTATTACGTTGCTCATGACCACTTAATTGTTGCTTCTTTGTTATCCCTAAAGCCAAAAGCTCTTTGTCAATCTTTGCCTTTATGCCCTTTAAATTTGATATATCTAATTCTAACTCATTCCATAAAACCTTTGTAATGTTCTCTAAAACATTGGAATAATTTAGCGAGATTTCTTGAATCTTTTTAGCACGTACTTCTAATTCTTGCTTTGTCAGATGATTATTTACCATACCTATAATATGCTTGGCTTCTTGCAAGATAACTTCAGCTTTTATGTTTTTTAATAAAACAGCAAGCTCTTGAATCATCCCTTCAATTTCTTGCGGTAATAACCCCTGCTGAGCTATAACAACAAACTCATAAAGATTCACTATTTCTCCAAAAATAAAATCTTATTATATAAGACTTTTTTATATAAGCAAAACTTTTTTATATAACGCCTCCGTTAATTTCTATATTCTTCACCCAGTGAAAGTATGATAATTGATATATAGTATCAAGAGTGATTAAATACTTGTCTGGTAATAATATGCTTACCTGATGTTCTGGACAAATTAATATTAGTAATACTTTAGCGTTGCCTTTGTTTTTTAATATTGTTTGCAATTTTCCAACGACTTTCTGTGAATCAATAGCTTCAATCGTTAAGACTAATTCTCTTATTGCTAGATTTGTTTTCTCTTTAAAATCAAATATATCTTTTCCTATCAATCTTGCAATATTGTTTGATATATCAAGTTCAACAATCACATATGCTCCTGTAGCAAATAACTCTCTTTTTGTTTCTATTATTTCATTATTATAAAATGCTATTTCAGAGACATTATAAGGGTCCGAAAGTGTCAATATTACAAATCTTCCTCTATCTGATGTTCTGACTCGTACATTTAATACTACACCTGCAGTTTTTATTGTTTTTCTATCTCCGATAAATCCAATATTTAACCTTTCTAGAAAAATTTTAAATTTTTCAAGTGGATGGCTGGTTAAATAGAATCCTAATGAAAATAGCTCATGTTCTAATTTTTCTTCTTCGTTGAAATCTTCTACAGATGCTAATTGTGGTTTTAAAACATTAAGACTACCGAATAAACTAGATTGATTAGATTCCTTGTCCTGTTTATTTTTATTTGCGAAATAAATTAAGGTATCTATAGATTCATATAATTGTCTCCTATTCTTATGTATGCTGTCACAAGCGCCAGACTTAATTATACTTTCTAATGCCCTTTTATTTATAATATTGCATATCAGTTCCCATATGCTCTGATATTGTGTTGAACGCCCAGTAACTATGCCTTTTGCTATAAGTAGTCCAACACTTCTTAATGCAGCAATTCCATAGCGTATAGAGCTGTCTTCTATAGAAAATTTCTCCTGAGACTTATTGATATCAGGTGGTAAGACCGTTATACCATTTAGTTTAGCTGTATGATAAAATAAATTTAATTTATCTTTGTCATCTATATTTAAGTTCATTAATGCAGTAAAAAATTCTAGTGGATAATTAGCTTTTAAATAAGCAGTGTGATATGATATGACTGCATATGCAGCAGCGTGCGATTTGTTAAACCCATAACCAGCAAATTTTGCAACAAGGTCAAATATGTAATTTGCTTTATCATATTCGACACCATTTTTTATAGCACCGTTAATAAAAAACTCACGTTGCTTACTCATTTCTTCTTTTATTTTTTTACCCATAGCACGCCTGAGTAAATCAGCTTCTGCAAGACTATATCCAGCAAGAATACGTGCTATTTCCATTACTTGTTCTTGATAAATTATTACTCCAAATGTTTCCTTCAGTACTTCTTCTAACAATGGATGGATATAATGTGGATTTTCAATTCCATGTTTTCTTGCAATATATGTAGAAATATTATCCATAGGACCTGGTCTATATAGTGAGATTAACGCGATAATATCACCTATACAATCTGGTTTTAGCTTGATTAAAACTTCTCGCATACCTGAGCTTTCTAGCTGGAATACACCAACTGAGTCTCCGCATGATAGCATATCGTAGGTTTTGTTGTTATCCAATGGCAAGGAATAAATATCAATCCTCTTTTCATTACGATTAATCAAATTGCAAACATGGTCTATCAAGGTGAGAGTACCGAGACCAAGAAAATCAAATTTTATTAGTCCTGCTTTCTCTACATATTTCATGCTATATTGTGTAATAGGAAGAGCTGAATTTGGATCATAGTATACAGGAACAAAATTTTCGAGTTTTTGGTCACATATCACAACACCAGCAGCGTGTGTTGAGATATGTCGATATATACCCTCAAGTTTAAGAGATATGTCAAGTAGTCTTGCAATTACTTCATCACTGTCACGTTCTTTTTGTAAATTTTGATCAAACTCAATTGCTTGTGATAATGTAACGGGATTAACTGGATTAAATGGTACCATTTTAGAAATTTTGTCAACTTGAGGGTATGGCATTTGTAATACTCTTCCTACATCACGCAGTACAGCTCTTGCTTGTAATTTACCAAAGGTGATTATTTGCGCAACATAACCATACTTTTTCTGCACATAATCTATGATACGGTCTCTCTTTTCTTGGCAAAAATCAATATCAAAATCAGGCATCGACACACGATCTGGATTGAGAAACCTTTCAAATATTAGCCCAAATTCTAATGGATCTAAATCTGTAATTTGTAATGCCCATGCAACAATTGAACCAGCACCAGAGCCTCTTCCTGGCCCTACTGGAATACCGTTCGCTTTACTCCAACGGATAAAATCAGATACTATTAGGAAGTAACCAGAATAATTCATAGAAATGATAGTATCTAGTTCATAGTAAAGTCGATCATAATATTTATTATGATCAGTGCTTTTATTTTTAATGCGAGATTCTAGCCCTGCAATAGCTTGTTCTTTTAGCTCTTCATCTTCTGTTCTATTTTTTTTGCAAGGAAATTTTGGTAAAATAGGTTGCCTGCTTTTTGGCATATAAGAACAACGTTTTGCTATTACTAAAGTGTTCTCTATCGCTTCAGGAATATCATTGAATAGTTTTTGCATTTCTGTAACAGATTTAAAGTAATGTTCAGTCGTTAAATTTTTTCTATTTTCTTCTGCGGCAAAATTCCCTTCAGAGATACAAGTTAATATATCATAAGCTTCATAATCAGATTTATTGGCAAAAAATACATCATTTGTGGCAACTAGTGGCACATTATATCGATACGCAAAATCTATTAATTTTTCTTCTAATTCTAGTTCTCTACTCAATCCATGGCGCTGTATTTCGATGTATAAACGGCTGCCGAACGTTGAAAGTAATTTATTTATAGTTTCCTTACCTTTTATTAATGTTAAGCATTCTCCTAATAAAATGATTAGGCCTTTATTTGAATTTAATAATTCATTGAAAGCTATATAAGGAATATCGCTGTGGTGTTGACGTTTCTTAAAAGACTCACTTACCAATCTCACTAGATTACCATATCCTTCTTCATCTTTTGCAATCAATAGTACTGATAAATTTTGATCTAGATCTTTAACAATTACATCACATCCTACTATCGGTTGTATACCACTACGTGCTGCAAGTTCTGCAAATTCTAGTGAACCAAATAGATTTCCTGAATCAGTTAATGCTACTGCGGGCATCTCATGTTGCCGACATATAGTTATCAATTCTTCAATTTTAATAGAACTTTTAAGTAAAGAGTAAACACTATGCACACGTAAGTGTATAAACATTTTTAATATAGTTGTTATGGAAGTATCATGAAGAGATAGTATCTTGTTTTCAAACTATTGCAAAGGTAGAAGAAAATATATGGTTTCGCAAATAAATATAGAGCATATAGCTCTTTCTATAATAGTATAGCCCGATGATGAGCATGTTGCAAGATGAATAAAATTTTTATATTCTGAAGTATAAACAATTTAAAGAATATGCCGTCTAACTACGACAAGCTTAGAACAGTTAGTAACCATCAATACTGCAAATTTAAGGAATAGATCCTCTGCGAAGTATTTTGAGTATGGAGTAGTCCAAAAGTAGAATTAGCTAAAAACCATAGACCATCTGCAAAGCTACAAAAAAATAAGTGAAAAGAAATAAATAAGGGAGTAGAATATTATTTTTAAAATAAAAATATGGGAATGAATTATAAAGAAGTAGTAAAAAGACCGCACACTTTGAGGCAATT
>JAIXMJ010000038.1 GCA_022836975.1 Wolbachia sp. | reverse complement strand
GTGCGTTCAGTTGGCACCACACCTCGATTATTTAACATTGTAGGAGAAGGAGTGGGATCTTTTCCAGTTTCGCCACCTTTGCTATTTTTTACAGTAGATTTACCGCTCTCTGCCTTACCTTGCAGTGGTGTATCAAGTATACCTGTAGCCCTAAGGCCCATATCATTCAACCATACCGTTGCAAGTATCAAAGCACCAATAACGGATTCAGATGAAATCTGTTTTTCACTCAGTTCTTTAAAAATTGATTCACGTAGTTCATTGCATTTCCTCTTGTTCTCTTCTTCCCTTTCTTTTTCCTTAGCTTGATCTTCCGCTTTGCAGTTCTCCGTTTCTTTGTTTTTCTCACATTTCTTCTGCTCATCTTCTTGTACTTGTGATAATTTCTCTAGAGCATTTCTTACGATTTCCCCACTCCTTGCTACTGCAGCACTAAATCCTATAAAACTTGCTAGGATACCAATGATTAAACCTATAGCAGTAATTTTATGTAGTTTGATTTCCTGCAATACTTTTAACCTCTTCATAATCTCAGCTCTTTCTTCTGCTGATAGGTCATCATTTTCTAATTTGTGCTTCAGTTCTGCTATCTCAGCATCCAGCATTTCTTCCCAGGATAAACGCTGAGATAAAAATTTCCTCAATAGTGAAAATAACCACCCTTCTTTCTTTTCTGTAGTTGCAGGATGCACAACATATTCAACAGCACGCTCAAGAATACTACAAATTCTCTTTAATAATTCCTCAAACGGATTTAAAGTGTTATTGGCTTCTACAAATAACTCAACCTCATCAAGTAGTAATGCAAATTCTTCATGCGTTCCCTTACATACTTCCTCTTCCACATCATGAGCTTCATTGAATTTCTGCGCTTTGTCTAATCCTTGTGCTTCTTCTAATAATTGCTTTCTTGCTAATTCGTCAAGCTTATCTTGAATATTTTGTAACGCTTCTTCTGGCTTTAAGTCTTCCTCTCTAATTCTTGCACGAAACATACTGCTATCACTAGCATCCTCAGTACTCCCCTTATCTATAAGATCCTTTATCATATTACCCCACTTTGATATTCACTTCTTATAATTATCAACATAAAACATTTAATAACCACTAACAGCCATAACCGTACCCCTCCCTCTCACTTCACAACCTGTTTTTCTCTCTCATCATAAAACTCAACACCAAAACAATTTTCATAGTTGCCATGTAGCGCAAGCGCCCTAATTTTATTCATAATCAACCCTGTGCCAGCAGGTATTAATCTTCCTACTATTACATTCTCTTTTAGGCCAACCAATGGGTCTTCCTTACCACAGAATGCTGCCTCTGTCAACACTTTTGTTGTCTCCTGGAAAGATGCTGCAGAAATAAATGAGCTAGTTTCAAGGCTTGCTCTAGTAATCCCTTGTAAAATAGGGAAGTATTGCGCAAGACGTTTGCCAGAATTTGTCATAGCATCATTTTCTTGATCAATCTCTGATTTATCAATGTTTTCACCAACAAGATACATAGTATCACCTGGATCAGTAATTTCTACTTTCTGTAACATTTGCTTCAATATTACTTCTATGTGCTTATTATCTATACGCACACCTTGCAGCCTGTAAACCTGTTGTATCTCAGCAATCATATAATGTACAAGTGCCTCCAATCCCATAACACGTAGTATATCATGGAGATCAGGGTCACCATCCATTAATAAGTCACCCCTACGTACAAAATCACCTTCATTCACTATAATATGCTTACTCCGTGATATAAGATATTCAACAGGAGAAAGTTGCCCATCTAGAGGCTGAATTAATATGCTACGCTTGCCTCGACGATCTTTTTCTGAAAATATTACATGACCGTCCACTTCACTAACTATTGCGTGCTCCTTCGGACGACGTGCTTCAAATAGCTCGATCACCCTAGGCAAACCACCGGTAATATCACGAGTCTTTACAGATTCTCTAGGTGTTCTTGTAATCACATCACCAGCATAAACTTTTTGTCCATCCTGTACACTCAATACTGCACCTATTGGCATAAAATAACACGCTTCAACACCACTTGCTAGCGTAATGACTTTCCCATCATCATCCAGTAACACAATCCTAGGACGCATACTAGCTCCACCAGAATGCAATTTCCAATCTTTCACTACTTTACTTGATATTCCCGTGGACTCATTCATTACTTCAGCAACAGAAATACCATCCTTTAAATCCTGATAGAGTATAGTACCTGTCTTTTCCGTAATAATAGGTAACGTATAAGGATCCCACTCTGCAATTTTATCAGCAATCTTTACCGAATCACCTTCATCTACATAAAGCCTAGAGCCATAAGGCACACTATGCCTCAACTTCTCACTCCCAACACTATCAACCAAAATTACTTCGCAAGAACGGCTGACCACAATTTTATTACCATTCTTATCTATAATATAATTACTATTATTTAATTTTATTTTGGCATTAATTGAAGCCACTATACTAGATGACTCTACACCCCTAGTTACCGCTCCACCTACATGGAAAGTACGCATCGTTAACTGTGTACCAGGCTCACCAACAGATTGTGCTGCTATCACACCAACTGCTTCACCTATCGATACGACCTTACCAGTTGCAAGATCCCGTCCATAACATAAAGAACATACACCTGGAGTTATTTTACAAGTCAAAGGTGACCTGATCTTAATTGTATCAAGCCCAGCAATATTAATTTGCTTCATTTTTTCTTCATCAATTAATTCTCCAGCACTTATCAATAATTCCTTGGTTATCGGATGGTGTATATTATTCGCGGCTACCCTACCAAGCACTACATTCTCTAATGATGTAACAATAGTACCTCCTTCCACTACACTTCTCACAATTAAACCATCTGTTGTTTTGCAATCATATATTGTTACAATACAATTTTGTGACACATCAACTAAACGACGGGTTAAGTATCCAGAATTTGCAGTCTTAAGTGCAATATCGGCCAATCCTTTACGTGCACCGTGTGTAGAATTGAAGTATTCAAATACATTTAATCCTTCCCGAAAACTAGATATGATAGGAGTCTCTATAATCTCACCAGAAGGTTTAGCCATTAATCCACGCATTCCAGCTAACTGTTTCATCTGAGAATGAGAACCCCTAGCACCGGAAGTTGCCATCATATAGACTGAATTGTATTGACTCTTTTTGTCATATACAGACATTGCTTTCAACATGTCACTAGCTATCATATCTGTACACTTAGACCACTCATCTATAACCTTATTATACCTTTCACTGCTAGTAATCAGACCATCCTGGTACTGCATAGAAAACTTTTTAATTTCATTTGCTGTCTTCTCAACATGCATAGTCTTAGTTTCAGGTATAACCAAATCATGGCGCCCGAAGGAAATACCAGAAAATGTAGCATATTCAAAACCAAGCACCATCAATTTATCAGAGAATACAACTGTAGCACTCTGAGAACAATTACGGTAAACTAAATCTACCATATTACTGATTTCCTTAGAAGTTAATACTTGATTGACTATATCAAAACCTAAATTTTCATGCTTTGGTAAAATCCGCCACAACATTAAGCGTCCAGGAGTTGTACGAACTACTTCATCCTTCATTCTATATTTTATACTAGAATGAATAGTCAACATTCCACAATTTAAAGAATGTTCAATATGATGGAATGTACCAAAATATGGTACATTATCACCGTGATCAACTACTTCCTGCAAACTAAGATAATATATACCAAGCACTATATCCTTACTAGGTACTATAATTGGCCTACCATTAGATGGGTTTAGGACATTACTAGTAGACATCATTAATACCCTAGCTTCAAGTTGTGCTTCCAATGAAATCGGAACGTGGACCGCCATCTGGTCACCATCAAAGTCAGCATTAAACGCCGTACAAACTAGTGGATGTAGTTGTATAGCTTTACCCTCAATAAGTACAGGTTCAAACGCTTGAATACCTAGCCTATGTAAAGTAGGTGCTCTATTTAATAAAACAGGATGCTCCTTGATTACTTCTTCTAGCATATCCCACACTTCTGGCTTCTCTGCCCTGATCAGTTTACTAGCAAATTTAATTGTAGGAGCTATCCCATACATCTTAAGCTTTGAGTAAACAAAAGGCTTAAATAACTCAAGAGCCATCCTCTTCGGCAAACCACATTGATGTAGTTTCAAAGTAGGACCTACTACAATTACAGAACGTCCTGAATAATCTACCCTTTTTCCTAAAAGGTTCTGACGGAAACGTCCTTGTTTACCCTTAAGCATATCACTGATGGATTTCTTATATCCAATAGCACCTGCCTTATTTGGAAGAGCATTACGGCGGCTATTATCAAAAAGAGAATCTACGGCCTCTTGTAACATCCTCTTTTCGTTACGGATCATAATTTCAGGAGGATTCAAACTTAATAATTTCCTTAACCTGTTATTACGATTTATTATCGTCCTATAATGATGGTTCAAGTCAGAAACTGCAGGACGTCCACTTTCAAGAGAGACCAAAGGACGTAAATCTGGAGGTAAAATAGGTATAGTAGTCAATATCATCCATTCAGGCCTATTGCCAGATTTAATAAAGTTTTCAACAATACGTAGTCTTTTTATAATTTTTTTTCTTCTTACCTCAGAAACAACAGACTCAAGTTCTAACCTTAAATCCCTCCTAATTTCATGCAAATCTAAACGTGATAACAATTCCCTAACAGCTTCAACCCCCTGCATAGCTATAAAGCCGTCTTCTCCATATTCATCTCTAGATTCATTATATGTTTTCTCACTAATAATCTCGCCTTTTCCAAAAGGAGTAACGAGCGGGTCTATCACTACATAATGGTCACTATATAAAATACTCTCAATATCTCTAAGAGACATATCTAACAACGCACCAACCCTTGACGGTAGGGATTTTAAAAACCATATGTGTGCAACAGGAGAAACAAGATCTATGTGGCCCATTCTTTCTCTTCTGACTTTAGAAGAGGTAACTTCTACTCCACATTTCTCACATACACGACCCCTATGTCTTCTCTTTTTATATTTTCCACATAAGCATTCATAATCATTTACCGGTCCAAAAACTTTAGGACAGAATAAACCACCTTTTTCAACCTTAAATGTACGGTAATTTGCTGTCGATACATCCTTGATTTCACCATAAGACATAGCATGAATGCTGTCAGGGCTAGCAATTGATATACCTAGCTTATCAAAAGACTGCGCTATACTAGAGTGAGACACCTCATGAATTGGCACACCATTTTGCTTTAAAACTACATTCAAGCATAGAGCACGCAACTCTTTTATCATCACATTAAAGGATTCTGGAATACCACATTCAAAGTTACTATCACCCTTTATTATTGATTCATAGATCTTAATCCTACCATTAATGTCATCAGATTTCACAGTTAGCATTTCTTGCAATGTGTATGAAGCACCATATGCTTGTAGTGCCCAGCATTCCATTTCACCAAAACGTTGTCCACCAAAATGAGATTTCCCTCCTAATGGTTGCTGAGTTACCAAGCTGTAAGGACCTACTGAACGTGCATGAATTTTATCATCAACCAAGTGGTGCAACTTGAGCATATACATATAGCCCACTGTAACTTTACGATTAAACTGTTCACCGGTACGTCCGTCATATAATTCAACTTGCCCAGAACTATCTAAATCAGCAAGCTTAAAAAGCTTAGTGATCTGTTCATCTTTGGGTCCTTCAAATACAGAAGCAGCAACAGGAATACCATCACGTAATCCGTTTGCAAACTTCATTAAAATATCATTATCCATACTCTGAATACCCTTGCAAACAGCAGCATTATTGCCACAACTATAAGCCTCAATCAAAAAGTCACGTAAATTATCATATTCATCCTCTGTTTGTCTATCCTCTTCTGCTTTAGTTACGCGCTTTATCTTATCTAGAATACCAGCTACTTTTTCTCCTAATTTCTTACAAGCCCAACCTACATGGCTCTCCAATATCTGTCCTACATTCATTCGCGACGGAACACCTAGAGGGTTAAGAATCACATCAACTGGTGTACCATCTTCCAAATAAGGCATGTCTTCTACAGGAACAACACGAGAAATTACACCTTTGTTCCCATGTCTACCAGACATTTTATCTCCTGGCTGCAAGCTATGTTTGACAGCAATAAAGACTTTTACTATTGTAGACACCCCTTGCGGCAGATCGTAGCCTTCATTTATTTTTTCTACCCTACGCTTAAATTGTCTTGTAGCATTGAATACTTTTTCATCAAAATCTTTCTTAATATTTTGCACCTGCTGTGCAATAGATGCATGTTTCAGTCCTATACTCCACCACCTCTCACGCTCAACAGAATTTAATTCCTCTCCCGCACCACAATCAGCAATAAGCTTCTTTAATTCATCATAAAAGTGTTCGCTAGTAACATTGATTACATAATCTTTCTCTTGCTCAAAATTATTTATCTCTTTTTGTTTAATTAATTTTGCTCTCTCAATTTCATCAACACCTCTACGTGTAAACACCTGTACATCAATTACTGTACCCTCAACATCTGGAGATGTATATAACGAAGAATCCGCACAATCAAACGACTTCTCACCAAAAATTGTCATCAATAATTTAGTTTCAGGAGGCAATGAAAGAGAAGGTTTAGGAGTTATCTTGCCTACAAGAATACAGCCTGGGCCAACCCTAGTGCCGACCTTCACTATACCACTATCATCCAAATGATAAAGGCTTTCTTCATTAACGTCAGGTAGAGCACGTGTTATTTTTTCAGATCCCAAAGGAGTATCATGTACAGTACATTCAAATTCTTCTATATGAACGGAAGTAAATAGATCCTTCTTAACAACCTCACTAGACATGATAATAGAATCTTCGAAATTATATCCCTGCCAAGACATAAACGCGACGAGTAAATTTTTACCAAGCGCAAGCTCGCCTTTATTAATTGCCGGACCATCTGCTATCACATCACCTTCTTTTACATGATCACCTACACGCACTATAGGCTTTTGATTTATGCAAGTATTGTAGTTAGAACGTTGAAATTTCTGTAAATGATAAATATCTACATCCAATCTCTCTTTATCAAAAGCACGCACTACTATTGCATTACTATCAACACTATCAACAACACCATCACGTTTTGCTATAATCACTGCACCAGAACCAACAGCAGTAAAGGATTCCATACCAGTAGCTACTAATGGTGCAGTAGGCTTAAGCAAAGGTACAGCTTGACGCTGCATGTTAGATCCCATCAATGCTCTATTGGCATCATTATTTTCCAAGAAAGGAATTAGAGAAGCCGCAACTGATATTATCTGTTTAGGTGCAACATCAATATAACTTACCTGATCGCTACTAACCATTATAAAGTTGCCAGCATGTCTACAATATAATAAATCATCAACAAAGCAATTATTCTCATCAAGCCTTGCACTGGCATCAGCTATATAATACGAACCTTCATCTAT
>JAIXMJ010000037.1 GCA_022836975.1 Wolbachia sp. | reverse complement strand
ATATTGTCAATAGCAAACTCATACTATCAAAAAAACTTCGTACTGAGTAGCACAGTACGTATGCCATCTTAATAATGGTAGGTCAGATAGTTAAAAAATCAAAAAAGTATAGAGCATAAGTTTTGGCCTAATGCTTTAAGGAAAAAGCCCGCCATATACGATCGTGCATTTTAAGCATCGCCATTTTTTAAGTTTTTGAAATGTATTATGCCTCAGTTTATATAGCTCCTTATCTATTTTTCTTGGAATTTTCCTGTTCCTCTTTGGTGGAATTACAGGGTTTATGCTTGATTTTCTTGCTAAATCTATAATACATGCGTGTCGCAAGCTTATAAGGCCTATATCTTGAGTTAGCCTGAATGTCTGGAACCTTCTGATTCTGACCGGCATACCATGCGCATCTACGGACCTTTGCCCTTTTGTCCCACTTATCATTTGATCTTTTTCTTTTGCTCCAAGTCCAGCTTTATCTACTTTAATGTATGTGGATCAGCCATTCAAGATCAATAAAAATTTTCAATAAATATCCCCTGATCACGCCACTCTCCTGCTTCCAATGACCAGAATCAGATTGTCCACGGTGCACTGGTCCTAAATATTTACATTACTGCATTTATGGTATACTTTGCTATTCCTCCCTAGGTAGTGTCGACATTAAATAAAAACAGAGTTAAAATAGTATTTTTTGAGAGGGAAAAATGTTATACGATCTGAAAGATGAGCAATGGGAAAGAATAAAAGATAAATTACCTGGGAAAGAAGGAGATAGTGGCAGAAGAGGAAAGGATAACAGAAAATTTGTAGCTTCAGTAATATGGATAGGAAGAACTGGAGCGCCATGGAGAGCCTTACCTGTAGAATATGGAAAATGGTCGAGTGTACACAAAAGGTTCATAAGGTGGGCAAGAGCAGGTGTGTGGCAAATGATTTTTAATACCTTAGCAGCAGACGAGGACACAGAATGGCTTATGATAGACTCAACGATAATCATGGCGCATCAGCATGCAGCTGGTGCAAGGAAAAAATGTAGAGACTGGTAAGCAAGAACAGGAATTAGGTCGGTCTAAAGGTGGATTTTCGAGCAAGTTACATGCTGCTTGCGATGCTCTCGGCAATCCATTAAGATTTTTTGTTACTGCCGGACAAATGTCAGATTATGTAAAGGCTTTAGACTTGATAAATGGTAAGAATATGGAAGCACTTATTGCTGATAAGGGATATGACGCAAATTATATGATTGAGGCTGCAGAGGCTGTAGCCTCTGAAGTAGTGATCCCACCACGTTCCAATAGGAAAATATGGAGAGAATATGATACAGAATTATATAAAGAAAGGAACTTAATTGAGAGAATGTTTAATAAACTCAAGCACTTTCGTAGGGTTGCTACTCGTTATGATAAATTAGCCATCGCTTTCTTATCTTTTGTTCATATTGCTGCTATTTATCTTGGGTTGAAATAAATGTCGACACTACCTAATCTTTTCGAATTTTTCATGATCTTGGGTATATGTTTCTCATAGTTCACCTTACTTCAACCATACTCATCTCACCATATTTATAGATCGCGTACAGGCTCTAAGATCCTCGGACTATTGCAAGAAGTGCCATATAGCAACAAACAGATATAATCTTCCTTCTTCTGTTCTAACTTCTGCAATGTCAATATGGAATAGCTTATAGGATAACTTCTTTTGTTGCTTTCCCAGTTTTAGGAAGTCTGTTAATGTAGTGTCTTTGCAAACAGTGATGCAAATTAGAGATTGTAGCCTGCAGAGCATATAGGCAGTCATCTCAATGTATGCTTGCGAAATGCAACAATGACAGCTTCTTTCTCTTGCTGTTGATCTTGGATACCATGGCAGTATCATGAGTAGAGGAGCGTTTTCTTCATTTTAACAACAGTGTAAAAGTATAGCAAGCTTTGCTATACTTTCTTTACTATTTTGTATCGCTCTACGCACCACCTCTGTTGTTCTGGCACAGCTGTTGTCCCATATTCCTTCTTTGCTTATAGCTTCATTACTTATTGGAGCTGTACAACTAGAGTCTGGACTATATCGTTTATAAAGATTTGATATTTGTAAAGTTATGGTATAATCATATTACCACTGCGGGGGGTAGTTATGGTACAAGCACCTAATGAATTAATAAAACGTTTACAGAGTCTTTATCGTGCTGATGAAAAGAGATGTATACGTTATCTTGTAGAAAAAGTAGAATTATCGGCTGATTCAAGAAACAGAATTTACAATATTGCAAAACAGCTTATAGAAAAGGTTAAAAATAACAAATTAGCTATTATAGACTCTTTTTTACAGCAATATTCTCTTTCTAATGATGAAGGTATAGCTTTAATCTGCCTTGCAGAGGTGTTATTGCGAATACCAGATGATGGTACAATTGATGAGTTAATAAAGGATAAGATTACCAACCAAGAGTGGAATAAATATCTAGGAAGCTCTTCTTCATTATTTGTTAATGCTTCTACATGGAGTTTAATGGTAGGTAGCAGTATACTAAAAACTGATGAGACAGACTCGAAATTCTATCACGTAATTTCTAAATTACTCAAGAACTTAGGGGAACCTATAATTCGTAAAGCAATAAAGCAGGCAATTTTAGTGCTTGGTAAACACTTTATTATTGGTGAAAATATAGAACAGGCTTTAGAGCATGTAAAATTGGAAAAAAACCTTTATTCATTTGATCTGCTGGGAAAAATGTCTCTTGACGCAACTCCTGAGGAATACTTTGTTTACTCAATTAGGGCTATAGGTGAGACTAATGGTGTAGCAAGTGACTGTTTCAAATCACATAGAATTTCGATCAAATTATCAGCTTTACATCCACATTATATGTGGGGCAAATTTGACGATATATCGGATGAGATTTTTGATAAAATGCTAGAAATTTGTCGTGAAGCAAAGAAATATAATATTTTATTATGCATTGATGCAGAAGAGGCGGAAAAGCTTGAAATGTCTTTGATGTTGTTTGAAAGGTTACGTCTTGATGAGTCTCTTTCTCAATGGGAAGGACTGGGTTTAGCTGTACAGGCATATCAAAAGCGTGCTCTACATGTTTTAGATTTTATCGAGGATATAGCTATCAGATCAAAACATAAAATTATGGTCTGTCTTATAAAGGGTGAGTATTGGAACATGGAAATAAGGCAAAGTCAGATGTTAGGTATGGTAAACTATCCTGTATTTACGAGAAAAAGTTATACAGATGTTTCTTATCTTGCATGTGCACAGAAGCTCTTAACTAAAACAAATCATTTTTATCCTTGTTTTGCTACTCATAATGCATATACCTTCTCCACTATCATAGAGATTGCTGATAAAAATCATCCTGGATTTGAGTTTCAACGCTTATATGGGATGTGTGAAGACTTATATAATTATGCAATGTCGGAGCTTGCTACTAATATTAATTGCCGTATTTCTGCACCGGTTGGTAAGCATAAGGATTTATTGCCACATCTTATTAAACGCCTTTTTGAAAGTAGGTCTAATAGCTTATTCATTAGTCAGCCAATTGATGAATTAATTTCAGATCCATTAGAACAAGCCCAAAGTGTTCATTATGAACCGAATCCAACTATTCCATTGCCACAAAATATTTTTGGTCCAGAGAGGAAAAACGCTTTAGGGATTGATATAAGTGACTCGGTAACAGTCTCACAATTTTTTGATTTCATCAAAAAATTTATTGATAAAAGATGTTATGTAAGTCCAATAATTAATGGGGAATTGTTGTTTGATAGTACGCAATTTCATGAAATAATTAATCCGGCAAATCTAAATAATGTTATAGGAGAAATATCATATGCTACAGATAAGCAAGTTTTATCTGCGTTTTCAATGGCTCGTGATGCATTTTCTGAGTGGCAGGATATTGCAATAGAGGAACGTGTTAAATTTTTAGACAAAGCTGCAGATTTACTAGAAGAGAAAATTAAAGAATTAGTATATATACTTATTATTGAATCTGGGAAAATTATCTCTAATGCAATAGAAGAAGTTAGGCAAGCAGTTAATTTTTTGCGTTATTATGCATTAATAGCTAAGACTAAGTTGAATGATCTAGAAAGATTACCTGGACCTGTGGGAGAAAATAATATCATCTCTTTTGAGGGTAGGGGAGTTTTTCTATGTATATCTCCATTATATTCCCCATTAGCAATTTTTGTAAAACAAATTGCTGCTGCATTAGTGACTGGTAATACTGTACTTGCAAAACCAGCAAAGTATGTATCTATTGTTGCTTATGAAACCGTTAAGATATTGCATGAGGCTGGAATACCTAAGAATATGTTACATTTTGTTCCAGGCGATGTTGAAGGAATTTACGGTAATGTAGATGGTATAGCATTTACTGGTTCATTAAATGTTGCACAAACAATCAGTGAAAAAATTATAGCTAGGAAGATACCCTTTATCTCTGAAATTGGTGGGTTAAACGCTATGGTGGTTGATAGTTCTGCGATTATGGAACAAGTAACTATAGATGTGCTATCCTCTACATTTTATAGTAGAGGGCAAGATTGTTCTATATTATTTATCCAAAATGATATAGCAGAAAAACAGATAAAGATGATATGTAATGCAACTGAGAGGTTAAAAGTAGGGGACCCTATGGAACTTAGTACTGATATAGGTCCAATGGTTGATAAAGTATATGTAGATTTGCTAACTAAATATGTTGAAAAAATGTCAGAGGATATGCATTCACATCTCTTATCTAAATTACCTACTAATATGAACGGCTATTTTTTCCCTCCATACATATATGAAATAAAAGAAGTCTCCCAACTTAAACAAAAAATATTTGGCCCTATTCTGCATATTATACGCTTTGATCAATCTCAATTAAATGAGATCATCCATAAAATAAATAATGCAAAATGTAACGCATTTTCATTGCATAGTAATATTCAAAATAGAATGGATATGGTTGGCAAAAGAATATCAGCTGGACATATATATATTAATCGTAGTATTGATAGTAGGGTGGAAACTAGTGGTCTTAGTTATCTAGAGAATTTTGCTAAAGAAAAAATTCAATATTTATGTTAAATCCTGTAGATTTATTTTCTCAATGGTATACAACTGCTTTGTCTGTAGAGCCTGCTGCTATGATACTTGCAACTTGTAGTAAGGACTGTATTCCATCTGCAAGAGTAGTATTGCTTAAGGAATATAGTCATAAAGGTTTTGTATTTTTTACTAATATTAATAGTAAGAAAGGAAAGGATTTGATGGAAAATTCTAGAGCTGCGTTAGTATTTAATTGGATTGAATCATCAAGACAAGTACGTGTAGAAGGGGATGTAGAATTGTTAGAGAGTGATAAGACTGATAAATATTACGCTTCTCGTCGACGCGAAAGCCAAATTAGTTCGTGGTGTTCGCAGCAATCTAGTGTATTAAAGAATTGGCAAGATTTTGAATGTGAAATTAAAATTAGAGAGAGTGAATTTCTTGGTAAACAGATACCACGCCCAAGTTTTTGGGTAGGCTTTTGTGTAATACCAAAAGTCATGGAATTCTGGCAAGAAGGGCAATATAGAAGACATATAAGACACAAATATACTTTAATTGCAGGTAATACGTGGAAAGTAGAACAGTTATATCCTTAAGTTGCGGGGGTAGGATTTGAACCTACGACCTTCAGGTTATGAGCCTGACGAGCTACCGAGCTGCTCCACCCCGCGTCATTACTTACTTACTATTATATATTTAATTATAATGAATACAAGAGATATAATTAATTATATACGTAGTAATTTTTATAAGGAAAAATATAATTTAGTATTATGGGTGCCTGTGCTTCAATGCATGGGAATCGTGTTCTACTTTTCTTTAAGCTTTGAACCAAACTGTATTATAATTTTTCTTTTAGCACTTATTCCACTTTTTATTTTCTATACGAGGCATACAATTTTATTTGTTGCTGTAACAGCAGTATTTATAGGCTTTTCAGCAAGTAAGGTTAAAACAGTTTTAGTTAATACTAAAGCTCTTGATAAGGAAAGATATGTGAAAAATATGGTTGCTACAGTAAAAGATATTGATAATAAAGGTTTATATAAACAATTTTTACTTGCGGTTTTCAATGACCGGTTAGATAACATTAGAATATCCGTAAGAACTGGTATAGATAATAATATCAAAATAGGTGATCAGGTAATATTATCTGCAAAGCTTTTACCATTAAAAATTGCTTCTGCAGAATATGCATATGATTTTTCAAGAATTGCGTATTATCAGAAAATTAGCGCTACGGGTTTTGCAACAAGTAGGATGCTTTTATATAGGAAAGCCGAAACAAAAAAGATTTATGAATATATAGAATCTTTCCGTCAGTATATTTATGAAAATTTGCAGAGTAATATGAAGAGTGTACATGCAAATATTATGGCTGCATTATTGATTGGTAAAAAGGATGGTGTTGATTCAAAAACTATGGATGCAATACGTAATTCCGGTATAGCCCACTTATTTGCTATTTCTGGTTTGCATCTTTCTTTTGTGGCAGGCTTGTTTTTCCTGATATTCCGTAACCTATTTGCAGTATCTGAGATTCTTACTCTTAATTATAATACCAAGAAAATATCTGCATTGCTCACCATATTACCTACTACATTTTATCTATTAATGACAGGTATGCAGGTTTCTGCACAGCGTGCTTATGTCATGGCAGTATTAGTATTGATTGCAATAATACTAGATAGAAAATACAGGGCACTAGTTGCTATTGCATTTGCTGCGTCGGTTATACTGGTTGTAGAACCAGAATCAATCTTTAAACCAGGCTTCCAAATGTCATTTTCTGCTGTACTAGCATTAATATCATGTTATCAGATCAAACTTTTTAATGTGAGAGTATTGCAATACTTTGTTTCAATTTTAACTAGTTCAGTTGTAGCAAGCTTAGCGACTACACCATATACGATATATAATTTTAATTATTTTTCCGTTAGCGGAATTGTGGCTAATTTGATTGCCATACCTATAGTAACATTAATTATTATCCCTTTAGGATTGATCTATATATTGCTTTGTCCATTTAAAGTTGAAAAACTGGTAGTACCGATTATAGAATATCCTATAGACAGTATTTTGTACTTGATCAATACAATTACTAATTTTTCTATTACTATGCATGCTTTTCCTGCTTCCTCAATTATAATAATAACGCTTGGATTTTTGTGGCTATGCTTATGGGCACAAAGATGGCGTTTGTATGGAATTAGCTTGATTCTAATAGGATTTCTTTTTGGTATAACATATAAGATGCCTGATATATTGGTAAATGTTGATAATATTGCTATTAAGGAGAATGATGGATTATTATATTCATTAACTGGAAAAAGCAGAAACTTTGTTATACGAACCTGGGCTAGACAAAATGGTCAAGATAAAGTTTTAAATCATAAAAAGTATAGTGGTAATAGCAGATTGAGATGTGATCTAGATGGTTGTATATATTATCATAATAATAAATTAGTGTTACTTACTTATAAGGAGAAAAGTATTTTAAAATACTGTAATAGCAGTTATTTAATAGTCCAGCTAGATGATTTTAGCTATCAAAATTGTGACGCCCCAGTGATTAGGTACTCAGATTTAAAAGGATATGGTACGCATTCAATTTGGAGTGGCATTCAAGTTAAAAGAATACGTTCCAACAGACCTTGGCATAATTAGGTATGTTCTCAAATTTTGTGCTTTGTACTTGATTTTCATTGATCTAAGCATATAAAGGAAGTTGAGAGAGAAATCAATATCTGTCTGGTAAATTATATCATATAAGTTCTTTATGAGTATTCTTTTTTTACATGTTGAACTTAGGTAGTGTCGACATTTATTTCAACCAAAGATAAATAGCAGCAATATGAACAAAAGATAAGAAAGCGATGGCTAATTTATCATAACGAGTAGCAACCCTACGAAAGTGCTTG
>JAIXMJ010000036.1 GCA_022836975.1 Wolbachia sp. | reverse complement strand
CCAAATCCGCCAGGGAATTGTCTCCGCCCATCTCCGTTTCCGGTTGTCCGCATGCCGCGGCAGTCCAATCGTCGACCAAGGGTTCACCAAAGGTAACACTGTCACATTGCTTACATTTAAAATTCGTCCTATTGCTCGAAATCCAAGGCCTTCCAAGTAAAGTTTTAACGCTTGCATAGGAGTCCCTATGTTATACTTCCTAGATTTTCCCACTCTCCAATTGCGTTTACAGTCTTTGCAGTTATAACGCTGAAACCCTCCTGCATAGCCATTTTTACGATAATTTGTACTACTACAATATTTACATTCCATATCTTTTTACATTTTAAAATATACATTATACACTATCTACTGAAATTAGCAATCCCTTTTTCTTTACTATATGCTCCTGACATTTTGTCCTATTTTTTTCCCTTATTCCTTATCTTACATCCTGTAATGGAAGAGCTATAAAGAGCCGTGTGGCATAAATTTAGAAAAAATTGGTGTTGGTTGAGGTAATGTTACTCCATATTTTACTTGCGCATTATATAGTGATTTGAGATTGCGCTCTTCTTTGGGGATTTGAAGCTGATTCAGAATTTTTTCTGCGGAACTTGGAGTAATAGGTTGTAATAAAATACCTATTACTCTTATATACTCTAATAATTTATATATTACCAAGTCCATCTGTGCTTTATTTGTTTTATTTAGTGTCCATGGAGCACTTTTATCTATATAAATATTAGCTTCTGAAGAGATATTTAAAATTAAAGAAATAATATTATTGAATTCGTACTTATAGAGGTAATTTATTAGTTGGTCATATATAACTTTACTGTCCAATAAGCTTTCAGTACCTACGAGTAAACTTTTGTCAACAGCTGGAATAATACCATTATATTGTTTGTATAAAAACGAAATAGTTCTTTGTACTAAATTACCGATATTATTTGCAAGTTCTGAATTAATCCTAGATATCATTTTTTCTTTGCTAAAATTTCCATCGTATCCAAAACTTACTTCTCGCAGAAGAAAATAACGTAGTTGATCAATACCAAACTCCTGAGCTAACTCAACTGGATTAATCACATTACCAAGAGATTTGGATATTTTTTTCCCTTCATTAAGCCACCAGCCATGTACTGCTATTTGTTTAGGTAATGGAAGTTCTGTAGCCATGAGAATTGCTGGCCAATATACAGCATGAAAACGTAATATATCTTTACCAATTACATGAATATTCAGACAGTTTTGATTTTCCCAAAACTGTTTATATTCATGATCCGTAATGTTGGGAAAATTTACTGATGTAAGATAATTTGTTAATGCATCTATCCATACATAAATCACATGCTTATCGTTATTTGGCACTTTTATGCCCCAATCAAAGCTTGTACGTGAAATTGAAAGATCATTAAGCCCAGACTTTACAAATGCAATAACTTCATTTTTTCTACTTTCAGGAAAAATAAAATCTGGATTATTTTTATAAAATTCCAGTAATTTGTCCTGCCAATGTGATAAGCGAAAGAAATAACTTTCTTCCTTTACCCATTCAACGGGAGCACCTGTTGGTGCATTGCCATCAATTAATTCGGATTCTTGATAAAATGCTTCATCGCGTATTGAATACCATCCCGAATAGGAGCTTAGATATATTTGATCCATTTTTTGCAATCTATTCCACAAAGCAGTTACTGCATTTATATGACGTTTATCAGTGGTACGAATAAAATCATCATATTGAAAATTCATAAATGCAGCTAACTCTTTAAATGTAGCACTCACTTTATCTGTAAAATCTCTTGGATCTACACCATTTATTTTAGCTGCTTTTTCAATTTTTTGCCCATGTTCATCGGTACCTGTAGTAAATTTTACACTCTTTCCATCTAACCTCATGAATCTGGCAGTTACATCACATAATAGGGAAGTGTATGCATGACCGATATGAGGCTTATCATTTACATAGTATACTGGAGTAGTTATATATAATCGATCCATCATTTACGCTGACCACAAACTATATAGTTAATATCTATATTCTCAGTTAAACACCACTCATTTTTTATGATATTGTACTTCATACCTATAATATCTTGTAGCATTATATTGTCTTCCCTGAAAAAATTTACAATTTCTGATGGCTTGAGAAATTTCTTCCAATTGTGAGTACCTCTAGGCAACCAGTTTAGTATATATTCTGCACCAGCAATTGCAAGACAGAAAGACTTTATTGTTCTATTTATTGTGGATACAAAAATCAAGCCTTCTGGTTTTAAAAATTCTAGTGTTTTACTTATAAATAACTCTAAATTATCTACATGTTCTACTATTTCCATTAACAATATAACATCATATTTTCTACTATTGTCAAATTGCTCAATACTGGTATGTACATATTCTATACTGAGCCCCATTTTTGCTGCATGTGACTGGGCAATTTTGATATTTTCTTCACATATATCTATTCCTGTAGTATTGATACCAATACGTGCCATCATCTCTGATAATATACCACCACCACATCCAACATCTAGCAGTGATATTGTTGTTAAATCATATTGTTTTAATTCTTGGGTTTTTTCAATGATATAAGACCCTCTAATTGGATTCATCATGTGTAGTAACTTAAGTTTGCCATTTTCATTCCACCATTCATCTGCTATTTGAGCAAACTTTGAGATCTCATTTTCATTATAAGTTTTTTCATTGATATAATTAAGTTTATTAACACGTTTTCTATGTCTTGGCTCTTTTGAGAATTCTGTTTCTAAAAACTTTATTACTATATCTTTTGCTAGATCAGTAGCAGTTAATCTTGCTCCTAAACATAACACGTTAGCATCATTATGCTCGCGTGCTAATTTTGCAATTTCAACATTATTGCATAAAACAGCTCTTACTTCTTTAAAGCGATTTGCTACAATGCTCATACCTGAGCCTGTGCCACAAATTAGTATACCATAAGCAGATCTTTTATCTATTATATCTTCTGAAACTTTGACAGCGTAATCTAGATAATCCACACAGTTCTGGTCAGCAGTACATCCATGCTCTATTATAATATAACCTAGAGTTGTTAAGTAGGATGTTATTTCTCGCTTAAGTTGAAAACCTGCATGGTCCGACCCAACTGATACTGTGTTATTATGCATGTACCTTATAACCTATTACAAGCCAAATAAGAGCAATAACAAACCAAGTAACAGCGTATCCTAGATGTTTCATTGGTTGTATAGATAGTTTTTGAAATTCTTTCCAAAGTATACACTTTTCTAATTTTACTCCTAATTTATCTGACATTTCTCTTGTATTAAATGTAAACCATGTATTTTCGACAGGGTTATTTTTAATGAACCAATTTTTATTGTTATCGCAAATTAAAACTCCATCGATAGTTGTCTTAGTCAATTCTTCTTGTTTTATTCCTTTTTTTTTGTTGATGCCCTTATTAACTAGTATATAATTGCCAGTTGTAAGAAACATAGGTGAAAGTGCGTAGTATCCACGTTTTCCTGCAAAAACATACAGTTCTTTGTTGCTCAATACTCCATCAATTTCTACATGTTTGTAGTTAAATTTTTCAATATTATCATTTGGTAAGAGACGTATAGCTGGAGTGCTTATATTTTTTACTATATTGTTCTTGTAGTTGAACCTGAATGATTGCCATAACCCTAATGAAAAAGGAAGCAAAAAGATTATGACAAATGCTACATTTTTTAGCATTGTGTCTTAAGGTAATTTTCTAGACCAATAAGTGCAATAAGGTTAATTTGTGCTTGAATCCAGTGAAAATGTTCCTCTTCATTTTTTAATAGTTCTTCTAACAACATTACACTAACAAAATCTTTTTCTTTTTCAGCAACAAACACTGCTTCTCTGATATCTTGAATACCTTGCTCCTCTAATTTTAAGTTAGATTCCAAGATTTCTTGGATCGTGTTCTTGGTAAATGTTCCATTGTATATGTATATCTGATTGGTATCTTGAAAGTTTGGTACACCATTTAGTAATAGTATCCTAGCTGCTAGTTTATTTGCGTGCTCAAGTTCTTCAATAAGTTCTTGCTGCACTGTTTCTGCTAATTTATTCACTCCATTATGCTTAAGCATTGAAAAATGTAATAAATATTGACGTACAGAAGTTAACTCGTTTGTTAATAATTTGTTAAAATGTTTTATTATCTCTTTAGTCATGTTTATCCCTTATAATGTAATTTGCTATAATATGACACATAATATGATTATAGCAATACACATGAGTAGAAACTCATGTTTCATAAAAATCTTTTCTATGCTTTTTCATTTTTGTCTACTGCTTTTGTAAGTGATCAGTTTGGTATAACTTGTACTCAGGTTGATTAGGTATTGTTATGTGAATGTTGCTAGATATTACTGTTTTTTTACCTAAATATATTAACATATTTATATTAATCACTAATATATTAGCTAAGCTGTGTTAGAACTTGATTTATTGAAGTATGCAATACATAAAATACACAGTGATGAACAACTGAGACACAGTAATTATATCCAAAAATCTCAGAAAGAAATAAGCGATGCAGAATCAGAATTAAAAACAAGCGAGAAAAAATCAACCTCTTTTTTTAGTTATACAGACGAACAATTGAAATTATTGGGTTTAAAGGAAGATTTCTTATTTGCACTATTTGATAATGAACAACAAGGAAAGTGTACAATATTACATGTAGCAGTGGATGTAGGATGTAAGGATGTAATGGAATTTTTGTTAGATGATGTGGTACATGGTAATATACAAAACAGTGACGGTAATATTTCGTTGCATATTGCAGTTTCTAAAGGAGATAGAGAAATTGTTGACATGTTGCTTGATAAAGAGCCAGATTTTGTTGATATAAAAGATAGTTACGGAGATACACCATTACACATTGCAGTTTTTAATGGAGATAGAGAAATGATTGACATGTCCATTATTAATGGAGACAGTTCTGCTCTATTACACGTTCCAGATTCTCAAGGAAACATAGAAATTATTGAAATATTACTTGATAAAAAGCCAGCCTTTATTAATATACATGATAAAAATGGTAATATTCCGTTGCATCTGGCTGTGCTAAAGAAGAAAATAAAGGGAGTATGGACTTTGTTAACAAAGAAAGCATATGGAGGTGTGTCAAACAAGACTTTTTGTACTCCTTTAGATTATGTTAATCGTAATATGGAGATAATAGAATTTTTCACTGATATGGAATTATTTTCTAAGTGTACAAGTTTAATTGAGAATAATAAAACACAGAGTAATATTGAGACCGAAACACAAGTAGAAATTGAAACACAAATTGCAATGCAAAAGAATGATATTGATAAAGATCTCATTAATAGAAAGGCCACAATTGATAATACTTCGTTATGTATTGCAGATTGCAAAGGAGACAAAAAGATTGTTCTCGTGTTACGAGATAAAGGGCAGGGTTTGAATATACAAAATAAATACGGAGATACTACGTCATGCATTGGAATTTCTAAAGGGAATAGAAAAGTTGTTACAATGTCATTGAGTAAAGAGCTAGATCTTATAAAGAGACAGAACAGATATCCGTTGAATAATGCTAAGCAGGATAGAAAAACAGAAATAATGTCAGTTATGTTGGCAAAGGAAAAAGAGCGATCAAGGGAATCACACATACCTTGTGGAGACATTCCTGTAGACTCCGTCTGTCAAGGTAATAGAACAAAAGTAATGAAATTTTTTACAGGGCTTTTTGGATTTACAAGCTCAACTAAAAACAATGAAATACAAAATAAACAGAGAACTGAAAAACAAATCACAGTAAAAAGTGATATTGACGTAAAACATACTTGTGTTACAGAGCAACATGCATTAAAGAACACATTTCTAAAAAAAGAAATGGCATTTTCACAAAAATTAAATCCTATACCATTACAACGACAGAATCTAAACTCTAAGGATCAGAGTATTTTAGTTCACAGAGGTATGGAAACAGTAAATATAGATGCAATAGAATCTATGAGTTCACTTAAAAAGAAAAAATCTCTGAATTAACGGTTTCTACTAAGTTAAGAGAAGTAAAATATAATAATATATCTGTTACTAGAATGATTTTTTAAGAAAAGCCAAACCCATAGTTTGAGCTATAGTTATGATGAGAAAAACTACGATTCTTTTTTTTATTTCATCCGGACTGAATTATAACAAAGGCCGTAGCGTAGTCTGTATCATCACTAATTGAAAGATGCACTGTGTTATTTCCAGAAGTTAAAGTGTTATCGGTACAAATATAAGGTTTTCCATTTGATGTATTATCTATCTCTATGTTTTTCATCTTAATATCACGATTAAAACCAGTACCTAGTGCTTTAACAAATGCTTCTTTTGCAGCAAATCTTGTAGAAAAATACCTGGCCTGAATCTCAATATTATCATATTTGCTACCTATCTTTATTTCTTTATCAGTATAGACTCTATGCAAAAATTTATTTCCATATTTCTGCATTATTCTCAGTATCCTAGGTATATATACTATATCTATACCAATTCCATATATCATTTTACTTAAAGAAATTAATTACTTCGTCAATAGACATATCTTGTGTTTTACCAGTTGCTCTATTTTTCACTTCAATCAAATCTGAAGATAGTGTTTTACCACCAACTATAATTTGCCATGGCAATCCTATCAGATCCATTCTAGCAAATTTGATACCTACACTTTCTTCCAGATCATCATAGAGTACAGTATTACCTAAAGCGTGATATAATTTATCCGCAATTTTCGTGCATTTATCTGTTCTATACTGTAAATTTATCAACCCTATTTTGAAAGGTGCTATCACTTCTGGCCATATAATACCTTTCTCATCATGAAAAACCTCTATTATAGCACTAATAAGCCTAGAAACCCCTATACCATATGATCCCATATGTATATTTACATTTTCTCCACTCTTCAAAGCTATACTTGCTTTCATCGGATTCGAATATTTATCACCAAAGTAGAAAATATGACCTACTTCAATTCCTTTATTAATTTTTACCCGCCTTTGTGGTATAGTACATGACTCAGTACTATACATATCATCTGCAACTGCATAAATGTTTTTCAATTTTTGAATCTCTTCATTTTCAAGCAGCTTCTCAAATTCACTATCATAATAAATAGTGCTTTCTCCAGTGTTGGCCAATACGTGAAATTCATGGCTTAAGCTTCCTCCTATTGGACCAGTGGTAGCCCTAACCCCAATTGGTGTCAGTCCTATGCGTTTAAAGATTTTAATGTAAGTTTCATACATTAAATCATATGAATTTATTGCATTTTCATAATTTATATCAAAACTATATGCATCTTTCATTAAAAACTCTCTGCATCTCATTACACCGAAACGTGGTCTAATTTCATCACGAAATTTCCATTGAATTTGATATAAGCGAAGCGGCAGACTTTTATAACTCTTTATTGTATTTCTGATCAAATCCGTTGCAACTTCCTCATGTGTCGGACCAAAAACCATATTACGTTGGCTTCTGTCACTAATACGTAACATCTCTCCACCGTAATCATTATAACGTCCCGATTCTTGCCAAAGACTTGCAGGTTGTATACATGGCATTAAAATCTCAATCACGCCAGATTTTGCCATTTCTTCCCTTATTATGTACTCTATATTTTGTAATACTTTCAAGCCAAACGGTAACCATGTATAAATACCAGATGCTACCTGCTTGACTAAACCTGCACGAAGAGAATATTTATGAGAAATAATTTCAGCATCACTTGGAGCTTCCTTTAAAACAGGAAGATAGTATTTGGATAAATACATTATAAACAGATAAAATCAATTTGTTTTACTATAATATAAACTGCTTCTTTGTTCAATACATTCTACAATATTTATATTAACTTTTGCATTTTGTATTGGGGGTCAGATGCAATTCCATATATCCTTTCAGGAGGTACAATTTTGTTCTTGAGACCGAAAATTATACCTTGGTGTATTACTTTAAGTACATCTGCTAGGTCACAATCTGTTCCAGGGACGCGATGCTCTAGTCTACATCTAGTAAAATCACTAGGCACTCTAATTGCAGCAGTTCTATTATTTACGCCCCAACTAACAGTAGTAGGAGTATTGATATCGGAATGTTGAAACCTTAAATATGAATCATTATTTGGAGCAAAATACGGCATGTACTTTTTCAGCGTTGCACATAGTCCACCAATGCTATATATCAAATAATCATTATATAAATGAAACAG
>JAIXMJ010000035.1 GCA_022836975.1 Wolbachia sp. | reverse complement strand
GGAATAGTAACATTAAAGCCCATAAAACCTTGTTTTAAATAGCTATTAATAGTTTCTTTGGTAAGGTTTTGCCGGAGCACTTCCAGTTTTTCATAAGAACAATTTTTTAACCCTAGTTTTTGTAACCAGTAATTATGTATAACATCTGAAATACTATGTGCAATAGGATAACCAAATAATCCTGCTTTTTTATGAATACTTTCAGCCATTTTTATTTGCCAATTTTAGGGTTGTTAAAACTATGTTAATAAATTGTTAAAAAGTCAGTTTTTTTATTTTAACTTTTTTTAATTAACATTATTACTAAAAATAATTCACAGAGTTATTAAAAAGTAAAAAATGTTATCAACAATGTGGATAATTTTTAGATAAATATTATTTTATCAATTATCCAGACTGTACAGAAATGTTATTAACTGGTTAGTAATTTTTTAGTTATCTGTTAATTAACAATATACACATCTAATAATAAAAATAAATTATCTTAATATAAAGAATAGTTATTATAAATAAAATCTGTTGTTTATTGATAAATATTTACTATATTAAGGTTATTTTTTGTTAATTAAGCCTAAAAACAGTTTATTTATTTGACAGTAATTTTTTTTTCAGATAAGTTGTTTATGTAATGCTTATACACTATTAAGTATTTCTTTAAAAAATCCTCATTATAGGTCACGATTTAAATTTAATTAATAAATAAAAGAAGTTATTTTATATGTCATCAAAAGAAGAAAAAATTAAAGTTACTAATTTAATTAGTAACTTAAGTGAATTAAAGATTAAAACTTTAAAAGAATTAGAGTCTTTTGCAGAAATCTTAAAAATTGAAAATCCACATGAGTACAAACGCCAGGATTTAATGTTTCAAATATTACGTAAACATAATGAACAGGGTCAGAAAATAGCCGGTCACGGGGTTTTAGAAATTTTACAGGATGGATTTGGTTTTTTAAGATCGCCGGAATTTAACTATTTACCCGGTTTGGAAGATATTTATGTTTCTCCCAGCCAAATTCGTAAAAATAATTTAAAAACCGGAGATACTATTGAAGGAGAAATACGGGCTCCTAAAGATAATGAACGTTATTTTGCGTTATTAAAGATAGATAAGGTTAATTTTCAGGATTATAGCAATACTTTGAAAAGAGTTAATTTTGAAACTTTAACGCCGCTTTATCCTGATCAGCGTTTAATTATGGAAGTAGAAAATAATTTAAAAACTGTAGACAATACCGGAAGAGTAATCGATTTGGTTTCTCCTATCGGGAAAGGACAAAGAGCACTAATCGTTGCTCCGCCTAAAACCGGTAAAACCATGATGCTGCAACAAATAGCTAATTCTATAAGCACCAATCATCCTGAATGTAAATTAATAGTTTTACTTATCGATGAACGCCCTGAAGAAGTAACCGATATGATTCGGTCGATTAAAGGTGAAGTGGTTAGTTCTACCTTCGACGAACCTGCTGCAAGGCATATTCAGGTAGCAGAAATGGTTATAGAAAAAGCTAAGAGGCTGGTAGAATATAAAAACGATGTGGTTATTTTATTGGATTCTATCACCCGTTTAGCCAGAGCTTACAATACGGTTATACCTTCTTCAGGCAAAGTTTTAACGGGTGGGGTTGATGCAAATGCTCTGCAAAAGCCTAAAAAGTTTTTTGGAGCTGCCAGAAATATCGAAGGTGGAGGGTCTTTAACCATAATTTCTACAGCTTTAATAGATACCGGCTCAAGAATGGAAGAAGTTATTTTTGAAGAGTTTAAAGGTACAGGAAACTCAGAAATAATTTTAGATAGAAGATTAGCTGATAAAAGGATTTTTCCGGCTATTGATATTTCTAAATCAGGTACATAATACCAATCTTATTTTCTAGGTTTCGTTTGAACCGAGTTATAACTAAAACAGTGTTTTTCGTTTCAAAGTTCTCGCTCGACCACAAAAAGCTTGCAAATTGATCTCACTCTAGCAAAGAAATAATGAAATGACTATTCTGTCCTTAGTCCTTATACTAAAATTATTCAATAAATTTATAAAAATATCATTTATTAGGCCTTTTCCTAGTCTTCGATGCGGCCTCTTTCACTTAAGTTTACAACTCAAGCACTTTCGTAGGGTTGCTACTCGTTATGATAAATTAGCCATCGCTTTCTTATCTTTTGTTCATATTGCTGCTATTTATCTTTGGTTGAAATAAATGTCGACACTACCTAACCCTCAAATCTTGTTATTATATAAACTTTTGACTTTTATTCGATTAGTATCTTGCAACGACACACCCTAGTAAAAAAGTAAAATTTATACATACAATCTTTGAGAGTAGCCTAATAATATGGTGGAAAATTCAACCCTTGAGGTGACAAAGTAAATATCTCACAACTATCTTTTGTAACTCCGATTGTGTGTTCAAATTGAGCAGATAATGAAAGATCACGTGTTGTCACTGTCCACTTATCACGCTTACTTAATAAAGTGTCATGTTTTCCAGCGTTAATCATCGGTTCTATAGTAAAAAACATACCTGTTTCCAGCACAAGATTTTCTTCCGGATTATAAAAATGCACCACACATGGCGGAGCATGAAAAACTTTTCCTATACCATGTCCACAATAACCACGTACAATAGAATACCCAAACTCACCTATATACCCTTCTATAGCACGCCCAATTTCATTTAACTTGTTACCATGTTTTACATGTTTTATTGCTTCCATTAATGCACCATAAGTAGCATGACAAAGACGCTTTGCCTTTATCGATGGGTTACCAATCCAAAACATACGACTTGTATCACCATGCCACCCATCTAATATCACTGTAACATCGATATTTAAAATATCCCCATTTTTAAGTGGCACATCATCAGGGACACCATGACATACAACCGAATTCTTCGAAGTGCAAATTGACTTAGGATATCCCTTATAGTGTAGTGGCGCTGGAACTGCACCAGATTTAATGATAAAATTATGGCAAAGATCATTTAACTCATTAGTTGTAACCCCTACCTTTACATATGACGTAACAAAATCAAGAGTTTCAGCAGCAAGTCTACCAGCCTTACGCATGCATTCAAAATCTTCCTCTGAGTGTATAGTAATATTCATACCGTAATTTTTGATTTAACCCAATTATATAGTCTACCAACTTTGCTCCCCTGACCAAATAAACTTGAATTACTTTTATAAAAAGTATCAATTATTAACTTGATGGATCCTATAGAAGCAGAAAATACAGGACTCTTGTCATATTCTCCATCAATACCACTAACTGGTGCAGGATACCCAATTCTAGTCTGTCTATTAAATATATGCCCTGCTATTTCTTTCATGCTCGCTAACTGACTACTTCCACCAGTAATCACAACTTTATTTACTGGGTCTTTCTGTGCATTCAGTTGTTCTTTTACCATTTCCAGTATCTCTTCAACTCTAGGCCTAATAATATTAATCACTTCAGATTTAGGTATTTGAATGGATTCATCATTTTCATTATCCTGTACTTTAATATATTCATTTTCATCTATAGAAGTAGTAATAGTACTACCATACAGTATTTTAATACGCTCTGCATTTTCTATACTAATACATAATCCATAAGCAATGTCTCGAGTAATATGAAAACCTCCTAGTGAAAGACTGTTTGCATATACAAGCCTTCCCATACTGAATATCCCAATCGCAGTGCATCCACCACCTATATCAATAATAGCTGTTCCAAGTTCTTTTTCATCTTCGCTCAAGCAAGCCAGCCCAGCAGAATACGCAGAAGCAATACACCCAGCTATACTTAACCCTTCATTTTTTGAAATATAATTTTCAATATTAGTTAAAGCAGGACGCGAAGCTACTACAACATTTACATTAGCAGATAATCTTTTACCATATAACCCATTTACCTCTCTTATATCAGTCATATCATCTAGGTGATACTTTAACGGTATGTTATGAATAATAACATTTTCCTCGATATACTTCTCAAATGTTTGAAAGACTACACGTTTTATATCACGCTCAGAAATTTGATGATTAGCTGAAATAATTTCATTATATACATTAAAAGACGAAATATTGCATCCAGCAACATTAATGTACACCTGATCTACAGTTTCCTCTGACATTTGTTCAGCTAATCCAATAGTTGAAGAAATAGAATAGCTCGCATGTTTAATATTTGTAATTGCTCCACCATTTATACCCTCCGCCACTTTATAACCTGTACCTATTACTTTATAGCTAAGATTGCTGTTCATCTTAACGATTAAACATATCACTTTTGTAGTGCCAATATCTATAACAGCAAATACATTTCGCTTTGGCTTTATTATTACAGCAGAGTACATATTTTTAACCTTACTTATAAATTTGTAACTTTCTTTTATAATATACCTAGACAGCAAGAAAAATAAAATATAGAATTTTAATTATTATGTCTAAGCTACCAGTTGTTATTGCCCCTGATGAGAAATTAATTAAACGTTCTCATGAGGTAATTACAATCACCGATGAGATTACAGTATTGGTAGATAATATGTTTGAAACTATGTACAGCACAGATGGTATTGGTCTTGCAGCAGTACAGGTAGGGGAATTAAAGAGAATTTTCATAGTAGATATTAAGCCAGATGTAGTGCTATCTGATGATTGTATAGAAAATAAACCAGGTTATCAATCAGTAGGCGGTCCTTTCACTATAATAAATCCAGAGATTATAGAATTATCAGCAGAACAAACAATATTAATGGAAGGTTGTCTTTCAATTCCAGAGCAAAGATACAAAATTCAACGTCCAAGTTACCTTACATTGAAATATTATGATATAAATAATGAAGAAAAAATAATAAAGGCTAACGGCTGGCTTGCAAGGTGTATTCAACATGAATTTGATCACCTGAATGGAGTATTATATATACAATACCTTTCAAAGCTAAAACACAATATGGCAATGAAAAAAGCAAAGAAAATTAAAAAGTGCTATGAGCAATAATGATGATGTGGAGCTACTAAAATTTTACCATGAAATAGGTATCGATTGTACAATTAAAGAAGCTGAGAAATCAGAGATACAACAAGAAAATATAAATCCAAGTGATTGGGTCGTTACTGCAAGAAAGCTTGCAGACAAGTGTTGCACTATAGATGAGTTAAGGCAGACTGTTAAGTTATTTGAAGGATGTGAAATTAAAAAAACTTCCACTAATACTGTTTTTTCAGATGGTAATCCAAATGCAAAAATTATGCTTATAGGTGAAGCTCCTGGTGCAAATGAAGATATTCAAGGTATACCATTTTGTGGAGCAAGCGGAATGTTACTTGATAAAATGTTAAACGCTATTGAACTTGATCGTACAAAGGTTTACATAAGCAATACAGTATTTTGGCGCCCACCAGGCAATAGAAAACCTACTGAACTAGAGCTAGATATGTGTAGACCATTCGTAGAAAAACATATTGCACTTATTAATCCACAGATTTTAATTTTAGTGGGTGGTATAGCATGCTACAGTCTTCTTGATCATACAAAAACCATCTCAAATTTACGTGGCAAATTTTACACCTATACCAACCAATATTTACCTAACCCAATTACTACCACAATTATCTTTCATCCAGCTTATTTATTACGTCAGCCTTTACAAAAACGTTTAGCATGGGAAGACCTCAAAAAAATTAGAGAATACCTAATAACGTCCCATACCTCCTTCTATTGATTGATTATTTTTCTGATTAAGACGTTCTGCCCATTCATCGGTATCACATTTCACACCTTGATCTTTTAATTTCTTTAGTCCCCTCTTGATATTCTCACAAGGTTTTCTAAACTTGACCGCACTTTTACGCATTTTGCATTCTGTCTCTACCAAATCATCCATTACCTTACAATCTTGCCGCTCCTCCTCAGTTTCTAGTGTCACGTTATTATTGAGATCTGCTGCTATTTCATTTACTTTTTCTTGCATACGCTCCTTTGCATTTTGAGGACTTGCTGACTTTGATATATTACACTCTTTACCGTCCTCAATATTTATTTCTCCATAAAGTTGTAGCCAATCTTTAAAAATTTCATTTTCTACGCTCTTTTGACCTTCTGTACCTGTAAGCTCTTGAATATCATTTTTTTCACTCATATCTTCTGGATGTATATTTGCAGAATTTGTTGTACTCGTATGTTTCTGATCTTCTGATTCCATGCCAGAATGATCTGACTGATCATCTCTTGAATTTTCTCTCATTTCAAAAGGCGTATCTAACGCATCTTCATATATATCATCTTGATTTTCTTCATGTACTTTTCCTGTATTATCTCGTGCCTTATCTGGTGCGTCTTCTCCTTCATTATCAAGGTTTGCACTGTTAGTCTCAGCATAGTTTGATAATGTAACCATAGCATCTTGCTCCTTTTCTCTAATGTTATTTGTGTTGAGAGCAAGTCCTTGTTCTGCATCCTTTATACCATTTTCTTCTTCTTGCTTACTTTGCACTGAACTTGCACTCGCATCCTCTGAATTTCCCATATCACGCTTTAATCCACCCGGCGTTTCCTGCCATAGCGCACGTTCTGCCTCATCATCACTTTTCAATGCTTCATTATTCCGATGCTTAAGTTTCTCATTCAACCTTGTATGACCACGTATTTCAATAAAATTTCGTTGTTCTTCATTATTTTCATACCCTTTAAGATTTTCTGGAATAGCAGCTCTCTCTACAAACCTTTGAACCTTATCCATTTCATCAGTGTTCTCTGGTACATTAGGATGCGCATCTGCAACACTTGCATTTCCTTGCAGAGAATTACCACTCACAGGTTTCGGTATAGTATAATCTTGAACTCTGTTATTTAGCGCAATAGAATTTTTATCGCTGTTACCGTTATAATTTGGTCCTTTATGATCGACGCCACCATCGGTTGGTTCACGTTTTCCTTCACTATGTTCAACAGGAGTACTCGATGTAGAAACCTCTTGTGAATCTATATTGTTCCTTCGCAAATCATCTTTTTTACCTTTTACAGATATAGTCTGTGAACTATCATTGCTTACACTATGATCAAATCCTTGCTCCTGCTCTTCTTTTATATTTGGTATAATATTTACACTGAACTGATTATTAGATCTTGCTCCTACATCTCCAGTATTATTATCCACTCCTAACCCAGAAGTAATATTTGGTCCTGTTTCCGTATCTTTTGCCTTACGATCACTGTTCCACTCTTGATTATCTTGTTGTTTTCTATTAGTTTCTTGCACTTTTTGCTGACTTACACTACCTATAGTAGAGTTTGTATCACTAACATTAGAACCGTTACTTCTGTTTTGCAAATATTCTTTCTGCTGCTCTACAAGGTCCTCTAACAAATCATTTAATTTCTTATGTTGTATTGCCTTTTCATCCTTTTCTCGTTTAGGGTTACCACTTTGAATTTGCTGACTTACACTATCTATAGTAGAATTTGTATCACTAACATTAGAACCGCTACTTCTGTTTTGCAAATATTCTTTTTGCTGCTCTACAAGGTCCTCTAACAAATCATTTAATTTCTTATGTTGTATTGCCTTTTCATCCTTTTCTTGTTTAGGATTACCACTTGTAATCTGCTGACTTACACTACCTATAAATCATTTAATTTCTTATGTTGTATTGCCTTTTCATCCTTTTCTTGTTTAGGATTACCACTTGTAATCTGCTGACTTACACTACCTATAGTAGAGTTTGTATCACTAACATTAGAACCTCTATCATTATGTTCCCGCTTTTGATCCATAACCATACCCTGATCAAGCTTGTTCTCTTCAGCATTTTTTTGTGCTTGAGCGCTTTCTTGTTCTGATTCTGAACCCTTAGGGCCACCTTGTTTTTGTTTATCATTTATCATCCCGTCATCTTTCAAACGTTTTTTTGTCTCTTCACTTATACTATCAATTGGTACAGGTTTTAACCCTGTACGTATCCTGTTTAATTCTTCACGCATATTTTCTTTTGATGAAGATAGAGTGGTGAGTGGATTACTAGATCTGTTACCTATATCTCCATTACTATCAGGTTTGCTTTCACTTTGCATAACTCTGCTCCCTTCACGTATAGATTGGTTTGTATCTCGCGTAGAACCTGTCACGTTACTTTCTCTCGGCGCAGTAGTATTTTCACTGATCTGGTTATCACGTGCTCCACCTACACCTACATTACCGTTTGAAGTAGCATCATTGTCACTTATGCCATGCATAGAATTGTTATGATCTAATTCACCACTGCCATCATGTAATGTAGTGTTTAATTTAGCATTGTTATTGATGTCATGGTTTGCAAAAATCTCATTCAGCACCTCTCTAAGAATTGGGTCTGACAATTCTAATAACTTTCCTGGATCCGTTGCTTGAGTATCACCTTTTTTATTGTCCGCATGTTCCACTCCAACTATAGGCCCTTCGCTAAGGTCCAGCAATAAATCCACTGAAATATCATCTTTCATAGAACCTTTTTTGCTATTCCCTCTCAGCACAGAACCGCCTTCTCCTG
>JAIXMJ010000034.1 GCA_022836975.1 Wolbachia sp. | reverse complement strand
GCAAGGGGTAGTCCAGTGTTGGAAAGTGCAATGGGGACCGAAATAGCAGGTAACCCAGCTAAACTTGCTGGTACAGTGAAAATATCATTGATAGACATCATTAATGGATCTGGTTTTTCATTTAATCCAAATGCTTCTGTAGGGGCAGAAAGAGCAAGTATGTAATCTATTTTTTCAAATGCTTCAACAAAATCATTTCGAATTAAGGCACGAGTACATTGTGCTTTTTCATAATACTCATTATAATGGCTCGAAGAAAGTGCATAAGCACCCATAAAAATTCTTCTTTTAACTTCTTTACCAAATCCTTCAGCTCTTGTTAATTCGTACATATCTTCAAGGTTGTGATCTTCAATACGTAGACCATAACGTATACCATCATAGCGTGCAAGATTAGATGATGCTTCTGCGGAACAAATTAGATAATAAACAGGTACTGCATATTTAGTATGTGGTAAACTAATTTCAACAACTTCCGCACCTCTACTTTTTAAATAGGAAGCAACTTTTTCCCAGTGATAAACCATTTCTTCTGAGATACCATCCATATTGTATTCTTTTGGTATTCCAACACGTTTACCTCTTATATCATTGGTGATAAAGTTAGAAAACTTGGGAACAGGCCTTTTACTGGTTGTAGAGTCTTTTTCGTCGTATCCGCATACAGCTTCAAGCATTAACGCAGCATCATAAACAGAACGAGTAATAACACCTGCTTGATCTAAGGAACTAGCAAATGCAATCATACCAAAACGTGAACATCTACCATAAGTTGGCTTGATACCAACCACTCCACAGTAAGCAGATGGCTGACGTACAGATCCGCCAGTATCACTACCTAACGCACCAGCACATAAAAATCCAGCTACAGCTGCAGCAGAACCACCGGAAGAACCACCAGGTACAACCTTTTCGCCATCATTCCGTACCCATACATTTTCAACAGGGCCAAAATAACTGTTTGTATTCGCAGAACCCATAGCAAATTCATCCATGTTAAGCTTACCAAGCATTGCGGCTCCACTACACAATAACATATTGGATACTGTAGATTCGTAAGTCGGTATAAAATTCTCAAGCATTTTTGATGCTGCTGTTGTACGTATGCCTTTAGTGCAAAATAAATCTTTTATACCAATTGGTATACCAGTCATTAAAGGCAGACTATCTGCTTTTGAAAACTTTTCATCTGCAACTTTGGCAGCTTCTAAAGCTAAATCAGGGGTCTTTGTGATGAATGCATTGAATTTTTCATCTTCAACGGCATCTACATGTGCTTTTATAAGTTCAACAGCAGAAAAGTCTCTTTTCTTGAGACCTTCGTGCATTTGCTTAATGTTCAAGTTACGTAATTCATGCATCAATTATCCAGCATTTTAAAAGGTTAATTATAACAATATTAAGGTAAAAATCCAGATATTTATGATCAGGGCTAGCTAAATATCAACATTATGCACATTTAATGCGTTATTATTGATAAAGTCACGACGGGGCTCAACTATATCTCCCATTAATATTGAAAACATAGAATCAGCTACCTCACAATCTTTTATTTCAACTTTGAGCAAAGTCCTAGTTTCAGAATTTAGTGTAGTTTCCCATAGTTGATCAGCATTCATTTCACCAAGACCTTTAAATCTTTGCAGGGTTATTCCCTTTTTTCCGTACTCCATAATTACTTTTGCTAATTCACTAGGAGAAGTAATTTTAATTTTACAATCCTGAGCTTGTAAAAATGAATTCCCACTAAAGAGAGGAACTATATCTTCAAGAAGACTTAAAATATTCTCTATGTTACGGTTCTTAAGTAAATTAAGGGGTAATAAATACTTATCTGCTAATCCTTGAAATAGCCTAGAAATATGTATATTATTATCTGTAACAGCCACTTCCCAAGTATAATCGTTGTATACTGATTTTAAGTATTGTGAGATTTTATCAGCAGAAGATAAATTACCATTTTTATATAATATTAACAACGATTCTAAAATGTCCTGAGGTATTTCTCTGTTATAATTTTTACTAATATTTGCAATACTTAAGCACTTGTTTAAAACTGTGCGTAAGTCTCCATCAAGAGTTAATTTTTTAACTGCTAAATCTATAATATAATTTTTAAAACTTTCATCATCTTTAATATAAGTATCTTTAGCATTTCTTGTAACTTTGTAAAGAGGTGGTTGAGCTATGTATAGATACCCCTTTTCAATGATTTCACGCATATAACGGAAGAAGAAAGTTAGTAGCAACGTTCTAATATGTGAACCATCAACATCTGCATCAGTCATGATGATAACTTTATGGTATCTGATCTTTTTGATATCAAAATGTTCATTACCTATCCCTGTACCAATTGCTGTAATTAACGATCCAATTTCTGCAGATGAGAAGATCCGATCTAGTCCAGCACGTTCTACATTTAAAATCTTACCTTTTAAAGCAAGTACAGCTTGTATTCTACGGTTACGTCCCTGTTTGGCAGAACCACCAGCAGAATTACCTTCCACTATAAATAATTCGGATAATTCTGGTGCTTTTTCTTGGCAATCAGCAAGCTTGCCTGGCAAAGTTGCAATTTCAATACTATTTTTATTTTTTACCAACTCACGTGCTTTACGTGCTGCTTCTCTTCCTTTTGCTGATCTTATTACTCTTTCAACGATACTAGCTGCCAGCTTTGGATCAGTTTCAAGTATAGTAGCAAATTTTTCGGCTACAATTCCTTCCACTGCTGTACGTGCCTCTGAACTTACTAATTTATCTTTTGTTTGTGAAGAAAATTTAGGATCTGGCATTTTCAGAGATAAAACACAAGTCAATCCTTCCCTGATATCCTCACCTGTTAGATTTACTTTAGCTTTCTTCAAAAAGCCTTCGCTAGTTGCATAATTATTGATACATCGAGTTAAGGCAGACCTAAATCCTGCTAAATGTGTACCACCATCGCTCTGCCTTATATTATTTGTGAAACATAGCATGTTCTCATAATAGGAATCATTCCATCTCATAGATATTTCTACGCTAATTCCCAAATTTTCTACTTTTCCTTGTATGCTTGCAGCTTTAGTAGTAGCGGTTTTATTTCTATCGAGATAGTGCACAAAATTTGTAGTGCCAAAACCATCTGCATTTTTATCTCGATTAAAATGCAGTTCTGCAGGTGGATCATTACGTAAATCATGTAAGATAATATGGATGTTCGAATTCAAAAATGCTAATTCTCTTATACGATTTTCAAGCGTTGAATAACTAAAATTTATGCCATTGAATATTTCTTGAGATGGCATAAATGTGACTTTAGTACCTCTTTTATTAATGCTGTCATTTACTACTTTCAGATGCTCAATAGAGCAACCATTCTCAAAACGTATAAAATATTCCTTCTTATTACGCCATATAGTTAATTCAAGCCAACACGATAATGCATTCACAACTGACACACCAACACCGTGTAAACCACCAGATACTTTGTAGGTGTTACTGTCAAATTTACCACCTGCATGCAGCTGAGTCATTATCACTTCTGCTGCTGAAATACCTTCTTCCTCATGAATATCGGTAGGAATACCACGACCGTTATCAATGACAGATACTGAACCGTCATTATTAATAAAAATTTCTATTTTATCACAATACCCAGCTAGAGATTCATCGATCGCATTGTCGATAACTTCATATACCATATGGTGTAACCCAGATCCGTCATCAGTATCTCCAATGTACATTCCTGGACGTTTTCTTACTGCATCGAGACCTCTGAGAATTTTTATTGAATCAGCATTATAATCATTTACCATTAGACTAAATTTATTTGTATTTATAAGATTTTACATTACAATAGGTCGGTTAACAAGGTTTTTAAGCACTTAAAGTTCTGCGTTGGGTAATTCTGAAAGATGTTATATTAAAGCTTTCAAGATTTAATAATGATATTCCTGGCCTATTTTACAAGCTATACACATAATATTGACTATAGCATCCTAGAGATTGTAGGAGGTAGATGGTGAATATTACGCAAGGAAGAATCCTAAACTTTTTATGATATATTAAAGGCTCATATGGCTAAAAAAGGAAAGGGATTTAAAGAAAATCAACTTTTTAATCTTTTGGCCTATGTTGTAGGGTGTGTCGTCATGAGATCTTGGCCCACATTAATAAAGCTTTAAGTGAAAGGGCAGCCATATACGATCGTGCATTTTTAGCATATCTAGTTGCTATTCCTCGCCATTCTTTAAATTTTTGAAATGTATTATGCCTAAGTTTATATAGCTCCTTGTCTATTTTTCTTGGAATTTTCCTGTCTCTCTTCGATGGAATTACAGGGCTTATGCTTGATTTTCTTGATAAATCTACAATACGATTCGTATCGTAAGCTTATAAGACCTATGTCTTGGGATGTCTGGAACCTTCTGATTCTGACAGGCATACCATGCGCATCCACGGCCTTTGCCCCTTTTATCCTGCTAATCATTTGATCTTTTCCTTTTGCTCCAAATCCAGCTTTATCTACTTTAACATAGCCATTCAAGATCAATAAAAATTTTCAATAGATATCACGCCTCTCTCCTGCTTCCAATGTCCACCATCAGGTGGTCCACGGTACACCGGTCCTAAATATCCACATTACTGCATTGATGATATCCTTTGTAATCCTTCCCCAGCTACCTCCTCTTCCAAGCAAGTGACTTTCTAATTTATCCTATAATTTGTCGCTTATATTATGACTTCTATGTGTTACCATCTTTTTAACCCTCAAATTCTGTCATTATATAAATTTTTATTCGATCAGCACGACATACCCTAGATAGGCTATTTCACTCCTTCGCTGCCATCACACAACCTATATCTTTAACCCTGAATTGTACTGTATGAATTATTAGACTCTATTTCTTTCAAGACTTCTTTCACATGTTTACTTACTTTCACGTTTCTCCATACTTTAACAATTTTACCTTCTTTATTTATTAAAAAAGTAGCACGTTCAATCCCCCAATATTTTTTACCAAACATACTCTTCTCTACCCACACTCCATATTTTTTTAGTACCTCAGCATTTTCATCAGAAACTAGATAAAACGGTAAGGAGTATTTTGTCTTGAAGTTGGCATGTGATTGCAGACTATCTTGCGACATGCCAATTATAACTGTATCAAGTGCAGAAAAATCATTTATTCTGTCTCTGAAGTTCTTGGCTTCCATAGTACAAATTGGTGTGTTATCTTTCGGGTAAAAATAGAGTACTACATTTTTTTTACCAAAAAATTCACTTAGTGATAAACTTTCACCAGAATCTGATGGTAACGTAAATTCCTGTGCATAATCTTCCACTACTAATTCCATTTCACTACCTATAACAAACGTTGACAAAAAGAAAAAAATTATGAGTAAACGGTTTACCATATCTAAAATATTATTGTAACATATTAAAACTAGTGATCAAGAAGATACTCTCTCGTTAAAGGAGATTTAGCATTTTCAAATACTTCTTTTGTTGTACCAAATTCAAGAATCTTACCATTATAGAAAAACACTACCATATCAGAAAGTTTCTTAGCTTGGTTCATAGAGTGTGTTACCATAATTATAGTAAATTTTGTTTTTAGTTCTTGTATCAGATTTTCAATTGCACTTGTTGCAATCGGATCAAGTGCTGAGCATGGTTCATCCATTAATAAGATAGTTGGCTTAACTGCAATTGCACGTGCTATACATAACCGCTGTTGTTGTCCACCAGATAGCTCTAATGCGCTATCTTTTAGCCTATCCTTTAACTCATCCCATAAACCTACTTTGGTAAGACTATCTTCTACTACTTCATCCAATTTGCGCATGTTTTTTATGATGCCCTGTAACTTTGGTCCATAAGCAACATTATCATATATGGATTTTGGAAAAGGATTGGGCTTCTGAAACACCATGCCGACTTTTGCTCTTAGCAATACAACATCCATTTTGCGTAAGTATATGTTACCTAGTCCATCAATATTCAATTCACCAGCCACTCTGCAACCAGGCACATAATCATTCATACGATTAAAACAACGCAAGAACGTTGATTTTCCACAGCCAGAAGGTCCTATTAATGTGGTAATCGTTTTCTTAGCAATATCTAAATTTATATCAAATAAAACTTGTTTAATACCATACCAGAGATTGAGCTCTCTTACAGAAATATGTATCATACTACCTCTTGCATTGAATAAAGTCCTGGATTGTTTCTCTTATTTTCATACAGCCAAATTGCAGCATTAACAGCTCCTTTAGCAAACACTTCCCTATTTATAACTTTGTGACTCAGTTCTATTCGCTCATCTAAATTAACAAACATTACATTGTGATCCCCTATTACACCACCTCCGCGTGATACAGCAAAACCTATATTTCCCTTTTTTCTGATAGTAGGCAACTGCCTATCAATACAGAAACCTGTGTTAAAAGCTTCAGCTACTGTTTTACCAAGCTCTATAGCTGTACCTGATGGCGAATCTTTTTTCAAGTTATGATGCATTTCCCAAATTTCTACATCATATTCACTACCTAACAATTCTGCTGCTTTCCTTACTAATTTTAATAATACATTAGCTCCCACACTCATATTTGCTGACCATAATATTGGCACCTTAGTAGAATACTTGCTTAAATCTATCTCCTCTATTCCAGTTGTACCACTAACTAATGGCTTCTGAAATTCTACAGCTGCTTCAAGACATTGAATTGTACACTCTTTTACCGTAAAATCTATTATAATATCAGACGCTTTAAATACATTACTTATAGAATCCGTGATTTTTACTCCACCATACCATCCTATATTTGAACGTGCAGCTGCAGCTACGATTTCCGTTTTATTATTTTGCATCACTTCTCTTACGATCACTTGACCCATTCTGCCTAAACAACCTATCACTCCAATTTTGATTTTCATAAAAACTACAATAAATTTTATATAAATATTCTTGCAAAAAAATTTTATTATGGTATAATTGCTCTATGAATCTGTTTATGCTTTTATTACTAATCTTTTCTCCATTTTTAACGTTCTGTGCAGAAAATAAAGAGCATGTAGAAAACACTACAACTGACAAGGTGGATTGTAAATTCGAACATTCCTACTATCCAAATATCGATTATGATTCTGCTTATGAACTATATATCATAAAACGCAATTACCATAGATATGGTGACACATTGAAAGCATTAGCAAATCACAGAATACAAGAGATAAAAAACAAAAAATCATAGTTTAACCATCTCTTCTGGCTTCACTATCTTCTCAAATTCCTCCTTACTGATTAATGAAAGTTTCATAGCTGCTTCTTTAAGTGTAATATCTTCATCGTAAGCAAGTTTTGCTATTTTTGCTGCATTATCATAACCTATATAAGTATTTAAAATAGTCACTAACATTAATGATTGATCCAGTAAAGCTTTTATTTTTTTCCTGTTTGCCTTAATGCCAATAATACACTTCTTTGCAAAGTTTACACAAGCATCAGATAAAAGCTGGATAGATTGTAGAACATTATAAATAATTACTGGTTTAAAGACATTCAACTCAAGATGACCATTTGCACCAGCAATTGTAACAGTAACATGGTTACCCATTACTTGTGCGCATACCATTGTCACTGCCTCACATTGTGTGGGATTAACTTTACCAGGCATAATCGAAGAGCCAGGCTCATTTTCTGGTAATATTATTTCACCAATCCCACATCTTGGTCCTGAACCAAGAAACCTAATGTCATTTGCAATCTTCATAAAGCTTACTGCAAAAGTATTTAATGCGCCACTCAATTCAACTAGTGCATCGTTTGCTGATAATGCTTCAAATTTATTATCTGCAGAAATAAATGGTAATTCAGTTATTTGTGCAACTTCTCTAGCAAAGTCTTCAGCAAAACCTTTCCTAGCATTTAACCCAGTACCAACTGCAGTACCTCCTTGTGCAAGCTCATATAGACGACTGAGCGCTAAGCTAATTCTTTCTATGCCTTTTTTTACTTGAACTTTATAACTAGAAAATTCCTGGCCTAGAGTTAAAGGTATGGCATCTTGGAGATGAGTACGTCCCACCTTTATTATGTCTTTAAATTCTTCTACTTTATTATCTAATGCATTGTATAATTCTAAAAGATTTGGTATGAGAAATCCAGTCACTTGCTGTACTGCAGCAATATGCATTGCTGTTGGAAAAGTATCATTAGAGGATTGTCCACAATTTACGTGATCATTTGGGTGTACAGGAAATTTGCTTCCTAGCACACCACCTGCAGCCTCTATGGCACGGTTACTAATTACTTCATTAATATTCATATTTGTCTGTGTACCAGACCCGGTTTGCCATACAAGAAGGGGAAACTCTCTGTCAAATTTACCATTTATTATTTCACTTGCAGCATTGCATATTGCATCTCCAATTTGCTTATCTAATACTCCATATTTTACATTTACTCTAGCAGCTGCAAGCTTTACTATAGCTAAAGCCTTTATTAAAACTATAGGCATCTTCTCAGTACCAATCTTAAAATTTTCTAAGGAACGCTGAGTTTGTGCTCCCCAATAATGTTCACCTGGAACCTCGACTTCTCCGAGCGTGTCTTTTTCAATCCGGATATTCTATGATTGCAAAATATTCCTGAAGATTCC
>JAIXMJ010000033.1 GCA_022836975.1 Wolbachia sp. | reverse complement strand
AAAAGAGTTTCCAAAATGGCGCAATTGTTACGACTATTTCAAGAAATGGGGTAAAAAACCGAATGAGGATAGAGAAAATGTTCTGGTTAAAAAAAGATTGTGAACAGGCTCTTAGACCCTCTGCGAAGTATTTTGAGTATGGAGTAGTCCAAAAGTAGAATTAGCTAAAAACCATGTTTTAGATTCACGAGACCAGCTATCATGCGGTCTTTTTACTACTTCTTTGTACTTCATTGCCATATTTTTATTTTAAAAATAATATTCTACTCCCTTATTTATTTCTTTTCACTTATTTTTTTGTAGCTTTGCAGAGGGTCTCTTGATAAACATGTTCTGATCGTTTCCATGCTATTTCTGATAGTTTTACCATTTTATTCCTCAATAATTTTACTAAGTGTGGGCCATAAGTGATAAAAGTGATGAACTGGCCCAGTTCCTCTACCAATATGTTGATTACATGCAGCTTTTAAAGCTTTACTTAAATACCTTTTTGCTGTGTTACAACTTTCAACAAGATCTAAACCAAGAGCTAAACAAGAAGCAATTGCAGAAGACAATGTGCAGCCTGTTCCATGAGTATTTTTAGTTGTAATTCTGGTATCACTGAACCATTTATAATTATGGTTAGTTGTTACCAGCAAGTCACACGACTCACTACATCTTTTTAAATGTCCACCCTTTATCAATACAGATTTTGGACCGAGCTTTAACAGTTCTTTTGCAACAGTAAACATCTTTTCTCTAGTATTAGCTCTTATACCCGTCAATATTTCAGCTTCTAGTAGGTTCGGAGTAATTACTGTGCTTATTGGGACAATTTGTCTCTTTATAGATTCAACTGCCTCTGGTAAAAGAAGATAATCACCACTCTTTGCTACCATTACTGGGTCAACTATAATTGGTATTTTAGTAATATATTTTGAAAGAAACTCGGAAACTAACTCAACAATTTCAGAATTAAATAGCATTCCTATTTTTATAGCATCTGGTGTTATATCATCAAAAATAGCTACTAGTTGGTCCTTAACTGACTCAAGTGGTAGTGGGTAGCACTTTTTTACTCCCGTAGTATTTTGTACAGGCAAAGCAGTTAACACTGTCATTCCATAACAACCAAATGCTGAAAATACCTTCAGATCTGCTTGAATACCAGCACCACCCGATCCATCAAAACCAGCAATTGAAAGAGTTTTGTATTTCATAATCTTTCTCTCATAAATTCAAAATTGGGGCTATATATAGCATCAAGAAATGCTACTTTAAAAGATCCAGGGCAAGAAGCTTTCTGTTCTGCTTGTTCACCACATAAACCATAGAATGCAGTAGATAATAAACTTGCTTGAAATAAGTCAGTTTCCACAGAACAAAATGCTGCAGTAATAGCAGATAGAGTACAACCAATTCCAGTTATGTATTGCATAAGAGGTGAGCCAAAAGACAGGTATTTTATAGAGTCCTTTTTTACTATAATATCAGTTGCACCACTCACTATAGTTGTTATGTTATGCTTCTCGACCAAAGAATTAGCACTATTTTCTGCCTCTTGAGTGGTATTCTGTGACTCAACACCAAGAGTGCTGATTTTATTATCATCGTTGAGTGATATTATCTCACTTGCATTTCCACGAACAACATCAGCATATTTAATGAACTTTTGGCTTGCATTTGTACGGATCTTCGTTGCTCCACAACCTACAGGGTCAAGTACTATTACCTTTTTCAATGTACTAGCAGTTGCTAACGCATATTCCGCTCTTTCTAAGAAGGAACTATGAAGTGTTCCAACGTTAATATTGATGGAGTGTGCATAAGATATCAGTTCATCAAGTTCACCCATTTCTTCAGACATAATTGGTGCAGCACCTATTGCAAGTAGCGCGTTTGCAACACAATCCATGGTGACATAATTAGTTAGATTTAAAATCAAAGGTTTTGATTTTCTGATCTTTTCAACACACAATTTAATTTGTTCTAACATAGACTCCATTGATAATGTTATATAGTTGCTGTACTTTTTTTTGTGGGTTACTTGCTTCATGTACTGCACTCACAACCGCAATTCCAGATGCACCAGCATTGATAACTTGCGCTGCATTTTTCTGATTTATACCACCAATTGCAACAACTGGATATTTGGACAATTTAACCACCTCTTTTAAACCATCTATTTCCCATATGGTTTTGATATTGTGTTTAGTTTTAGTTACAAATACTGCACTTGCAGCAACATATGTTACTTCTATATCTAAATTATTTATTTTCTCTAGCTCATCTAATGATTCAATTGAAAGACCAATTATTTTGCCTGGACCCAGTAGTTTTCGTGCTTTTTCTGGATTGCCGTCAGTTTGACCAAGATGGACTCCATCTGCATCAAGTTTGTAAGCAAGTTCAATATCATCATTAACTATAAGTGGAATATTAAAATCTGCCAAAACCTGCTTCAATTTATACCCAAACTCAAATAAATATTCTGGTGAAGCGTGTTTATCACGTAATTGCAGTGATGTGATACCTCCTTCTGCACACTTTTTAATGAATGTAAGATATGAATCAATATCGGTATTATAAAGTTGAGTAATCAACATGAGTTTATATGGTTGTTTGTATTCTTTATCTGGTAAACTATGATTAACATCAACTTTAATCTTGGAATCAGTATGAGGGCCTGAGGTATCATAAACCCTAAAAAAAGTTCCATCTGTTAAAGAAATTTCTCGCATAGGAACGTGCATGTTCGGGAAATTTTTACCACTTACATATATTTTTTTAGAATTTAGTAGAGAATAAGTATTGATAACTTGCGATAGTGCTTTTGTGTCTCTGCTCATTTGGCCGCTCCATATAATTATTACTTTGCATAGTCAATAATTAGTAAAGAGCGAAAATAAAAGGTTGACATTAGTAAACGCTTTTCTTTCTTACGCCAATACTAATTGGTTCAAGTTCCATGGGTTTGATTTACAAATCATCTCAGCCTAAAAGGCACCCCAAGAAAAACATTCGTTATAGCAGGTTGTATACAATAGATTCTCTTGTTTGTCTAGAGGTATATCGTCACAAGATACTGATTGAATAAAAGTTTATATAATGACAGAATTTAAGGGTTAGAAAAGATGGAGAACACACAGAAGGCATGATATAAGAGCCTGTTCACAATCTTTTTAACAATAGAACAGAGGCAGAAACTTGTTTTTGTCATTGTTGGAACGGATCTTTCCAACCAATTTTTAAGACGATTTCCAGAATACTTTCTCTATCTTCGTTCAGCTTTTCACTCCATTTCTTGCAATAGTCGTAACAATTGCACCATTTTGGAAACTCTTTTGGTAGCATTCACCACTGACAGCCACTTTTTCAGCACACCGCAAAATAACTCATATAAATCTAGCTTTCTTGGCTTCATCTTCTTTCGTGCATTTTCTAAAAGTGGCCTAATCTTTTCGAATTTCTCAAGACCTATATCACTTGGGTATATGTGTCTCATAGTTTACCTTATTTCAATTACACTTTTCTTGTATTATATTCATAGATCGCGTACAAGCTCTTAAATCGTATTAAAATGAAAATGTTTAGCGCAAAAGGAAAGTGTTATTTACTTGAATCTTCCAGAATCTATAACTTTATCTTGAATTTACCATTTGTCTCGTATTCACTTATTGACACTCTTGATATAAAGAAGTGATAATAAATGAAATGTATAATGCAAGGAGTTGATAGAATATGGATATCAATTTTATTGATGCAACTGCTTTTATTAATGCAACCACAAAAGGCGATTATGAATATTGGTTGCAGCAATCTGATATTGCAGACATTGCTGATACAGCATATCATTACTTAAGTGAAAATACAGATGTGTGTTTTTGCATTATTGGTAATTTTGCATATTTGGTGAAAGAATTATTAGAATACAAAAACAAACAAAAAGGAGGAAAAAGTTCGTTACTATATGCTCTAGCATTTTTCCTCCCTTATTCCTTATCTTACCTCCTTTAAAGGAAGGGCTATAAATACAATATTATATACCAACTTCCTGACATGCTGATTTAGTAGTAAATGGTCTACTAGTGCTTATAGTGTTACTTGTAGTGCCTCTTTCTATTCCTCTACCACTGATCTCTAGATTTTGTAACTTACTTTTACAAGAAGATATAGCTAGTGTATGTCCAGCTAAAGAACATCCTATACCGATCAAACCCATTGCAGAACCGACAACAGCACCAACAGTAGTAGCAGTGTGTGCATTCAAAGACAATGCCAATATCATCAATGTTATTCTCCTCATCAATAGCATGCAGGAACCAGTAAGCATTAACCCAGCTGCATTTTTATCTTTATCGCAAACATCTGCACGATTTCTTTTTTTATTTGCAATACAAAAAGAAGTGCAGTTTACACTGACACTCACTAGATTAGACAGTAAGAATTCTACCTCATCTATTGCTATTCTTTGTTGCTCCGTTATTTCATGTTCTTGAGCTAAAACCATGCTGACTATATCACTTACAATTACTATTGTAGTTGTTATAGCTTCAATATAATTCAAATACTCCTGCGTGTTATCTGGTTTCTCACCGTTTTTCTCTACTTTCCTATTCTCCCATCTTTCATTCTCTAAATCTTTTAATGCTTGTTCCTTTTTACGCATTTTCCTGTTATTATAAATCAGATATACTACACATACAAGGGAGAAAGCTTCTAAAGGCACAACTGTGTGCTTTAATGCATAGCCTATTAATGTTAATAGTACGGCATTGCTACATAACGTAGTTAATTGAATAAACATTAGCGCTGCAAATGGAACTATAGGAACTAAGGATATATATTTCCTCCATAACTCCCTTTTTCTCAAATTTAATACTTCTTTACTTAATTTTGATCGCACTCTTTCTTCAGATTCCTTATGAACCATCAACCAAAAATCATGAAACAGATCCTCTTGTTCAAAATCTTGTTCTTGTGGCTGTCTTTCTTCAGATTCTTTATGAACCATCGACCAAAAATCACGAAATAGATCCTCTTGTTCAAAATCTTGTTCTTGTGGCTGTCTTTCTTCAGATTCTCTATGAACCATCAACCAAAAATCGCGAAATAGATCCTCTGGTTCAAAATTTTGTTCCTGTGGCTGTTTTTTACAAGTGTCAACAGTTCTGAACGAGCAATCTTGTAACTGTTTTAAAAATATCTTCTTGTGAGGTCTTCCCTGATTATAGAAAGAATCCATCTTTTCTATTACATTTCTCATATCAACTCCTATTACTTTACATATTGTACATAGAAAAAGATCAATAAGTCAATACAATGTATTAATATATTAATAATTAGATTTGTTTTATTCCTTCCATAACATATCTATAACCTGACCACACTGTCATAAGTGCTGCACACCACAAGCAAACTGTTCCAACCCCTTTATAGTTATCCAGTATAAGAGCTATGACAGCTATCATCTGAAAAAATGTTTTAACCTTTCCTGTTTTACTCACTGGAACACTAACATTAGCCGCAACAAGAAATTCTCGCAATCCAGATACTAATATTTCTCTGCAAATAATTATAATTGATGGTATTACTGTAAAGTCATTTACTTTATGTTTATAAATTAGCATAGTGATTGTTGACACTACTATCAGCTTATCTGCAATTGGATCAAGCAACTTTCCAAATTTAGACTGTACCTTCCACGCACGTGCTAAATAGCCATCAAAAAAATCTGTGATGCATGCAAATGTAAAAGTTAATATTGTAATCAAGTTCGCATATCTATTTTGTATATAAAAACTTAATACTATTATCGGTATAGTAAGTATACGAGAAATCGTCAGTAAATTCGGCAGATTTTTTTTAAGCATGGTATGTGTATATAGAATAACAAACTTATAATATAGTATGCACAAGCTAAACTGTTGTACATCAATAACTATATGTAATATAGTTTACTGCTCATCCTTTTTCCCGATTACAACAACATTATCATTTGGAAAGAAATAGTCAGGTACTACCATATTTTTAGGTGCTGGACCTCCAACCACTCGACCTGATGTGTCATAATATGAACCATGGCATGGGCAAAACCAACCTTGACCATCTTTAGTTTCATGATCAACTGGCACACAACCAAGATGCGTGCATACACCTAACATAATTAACCACTCATCCTTACCTTTATATACTCTTTGTTCATCCAATTGAGGGTCTCTTAAGGTTTTTATGTCGACAGCTCTTGCTGCTTTGATTTCTGCCTGGGTACGTCTACGAATAAAAACAGGCTTTCCTTTCCACTTTACTTTTTTCCCCTTCCCTTCCGGAATCTCTGATAGGTTGACTTCTACCGTAGACATTGCTATAACTCCAGCAGAAGGATTCATAGATTTAACCAATGGCCATGCTGCACTTATAATCCCAATACTTGCCATTGCACATGTGGTTAAAATTAAAAAATCCCTCCTAGTTTCACATAAAGCAGCTTTTTTGCTTATGTCATTTTTTTCTTGGTCCATCTATTATTTTTATTCACCTATCCATAAAATATAGTTTTAATTAAGTTTAATCAATAGAAACTTGTGATTAGTGAAGCATCAGTAGTAGAAATTTTAAAAAAAGTTATAGATCCAGAAAGTGGCCAAGATGTGGTCTCACTAGGAATAACATCTGCAATCGTTATTAAGGAAGGGCATGTTGGTTTTGCACTTGAACTTTCTAACGCAAGATTCCCAAAGGAGATAGAAAGATTAAGGCAGCAATGTGAAAAAGCTGTTAAATCATTGCCTGGTGTTGTAAAAGTGACTGTAGTGGTAACCCAACAAGCAAAGAAAACTACACAATGCACAAAACTCAATATTGATGGTGTAAAAAAAATCATCATTATAGCTTCTGGTAAAGGAGGAGTAGGTAAATCTACAGTTGCTCTTTATCTTGCTTTATTTTTGGCAAAACTAAAGTATCAAACTGCTTTAGTTGATGCAGATATATATGGTCCATCAATTCCACATATGCTAGGTACTCAGGAATTCAAACAGGAAATACAAGATGGTAAAGCTATACCTATAGAAAAATATGGAATTCAAACTACTTCTATAGGTTATTTTATTGATAAAGATCGTGCTGCTATATGGCGTGGTCCAATGGTCACCAAAGCATTATATAATTTATTAATGGGAAATAAATGGTCAAATATAGAATATTTAATCATCGATACGCCACCAGGAACTGGTGATGTACATTTAAGTTTAGCAGAAAAATTTAATCTGACTGGTGTTGTCTTAGTTTCAACTCCTCAGTCTCTTGCTGTAAATGATGTACGTAAGGCTCGTGATATGTTTAAAAAATTAGATATACCAATAATTGGTATAGTAGAGAATATGAGTTATTTTTTGCACAATGGTTTAAAAATCCATGTATTTGGTCAAGAATGCATATTAGAAAAGCTGCAGATCAAGATTTTAGGTAAAATACCCTTAGACCAAGAAATATGTAAAACACCAAACCCTCTAACGCTGAGCAAGCATCTTGCAGAGAGTTATGAAAAAATTGCTCAACATGTCATTGGGTCAGGGTGTAATAGAATGGATTAGGTGTCAGGAGAACTGATCATTCATATTCATTTTCTAATTTATATATTGCCTCATCAGGTGATTCTAGCGGTAGTGTAAAACCTAACGCATCTGCTAATACTATTGATAAGACCATTTTAAGTATGCAAATATCCGCACTTTCTCTTTGCTAGGGTATGTCGTGCTGATTGAATAAATAGACTTCTTGCATAACTACATCAAAGATTGTAAAATAGTAAAGAGTAAAATAGAAGAGTAGAAATAATGAAGTTTGAAAAAATAAATAAGTTAGAAAGCGAAGAATTTCGTCGACTATCGCGTAATTGAAGCCTCTCTGAACCATATCTTCTTGAGAAAATTTCATATTATCTCGTAGATAATCAAAGGCAAGTTCATTATTTGTTGAGTATACGATATCTGCGCTATAAGCCTTTTTTCTCTCGTCGTCTGTCAAATTATTTGTAATAAATGCAACGCCGCCACTATGTTTAATCATATAATTTACTAAACTAGTAAGTAGCCAGTGGCTGCATATTGGTATTTTATACAAATTTTTTACTCAAATATAAAAGCAGTTTGGGTACTGATAAGTACCTATATGTTTGAATAGGTATACAACGTTTTCATGGCGATTGTTTTCTGATGAAATGAGATGCATTATTGTTATTTTCGTTTAGATTTTAATTGGTAAAATATAAAATAGCAGATGTAATATATGGTATAATGTAAATAACACAAGAAAAATAAAACTGCAAAAATGTTAGAGTGCAAATATGTTTTTGTATGAACATTTAAATAGGAACACACAAACACATTTAGCTTTAATTGAACAAATACTCACTTCTACATATTTTTATTATTTCAAAAACATTTATTATATACAATATTTAGTTGCATAACCCTTGTTTTTGATAACAGTAGTGCAACAACGTGACATTGACTTCACTAATCTTCTGCTGTATCAGATGACAAGAATTCAACCCCATGCCTCTCAAATAACGTCATACAAACGATTTAAATTTATCACTTTTGCTTCTTTAATAGCTTGCTTTACAACATCCATCATTCTGTAATATTTCTATCAGGGTCAGGTTGGATGACTGGAC
>JAIXMJ010000032.1 GCA_022836975.1 Wolbachia sp. | reverse complement strand
GTCCGTCCCGATCTCATTTTTGGGATTTTTCTTCTGCAAGTTTGAGCACTTCATCCAATTGAACATCACCTACTACCAATAGTATAGCATTGGCTGGATGATAATAATGATTATGAAAATCTTTTACATCCCTATCATTATAACTCTTTATATCTTTCTCCCAACCTATAACTGGCCTTCCATATCCTGTATGATAGAATACATTATCCATTTCTTCATAAAGCAAAGCGAGTGGATTACGTGATACCGTATATTGCCTTTCTGATAACACAACTTGCTTCTCATCAAGTATTAATTGATAATATGCTTTATGCATTCCATGATCTTCAGACCCCAAATTAAAATTTGACATCCTATCTGCCTCGATTTCCATGGCTAATGGTAAATCTTGCTTGAGTACTAGCTCCCAATAACAAGTATGCGTTTTTGTAGTGTATGCATTATATTTAGCTCCAATACTACCCATAGTAGCTTTGAGATCTTTAAATTTTCCCACAGTTTTAAACATTAAATGCTCAAAAAAGTGAGCTAGCCCAGACTTACCGATTGGGTCATCCATACTTCCAACCTTATATATGATTGAATGCAATACAACTGGAATACGATGATCTGGTACAACGTAAATTTGTAACCCATTCTCAAGTTTGGCATATTTAATACCTGTCTGCTCACCAAAAACTGTACAACTAAATAAAGATACGATAAATAACAAAAAGCCAAAAAATCTATACAACATTTCTCAATCTAATAGATATACTAAGCGAAGTATATAAATATATTTTGATTAGTCAATATCTTTTTCAGAGAGAAAAGTATCATATATACACCACTTATATATCAATATAAGCATTCCACAAACTATATACAAATCCGCCAAATTAAAAGCTGGCCAGTACCAATCACCGACATGAAAATTTATAAAATCATACACAGCCTTCCAATATATTCTATCAACTACATTACCAGCTGCTCCACCAACCATAAAGGTCAAGCCTAGACAGGTTAAAATATCATCAACTTTATATAGTAAATATAGCAGTATGTTAATTATAAGAATCGCAAATATCGAGAACAATAGATCTCTGTACGGTAAAGTGCTAAATAGTCCAAAACTAATACCAGAATTCCACACTTCCACCAGCTCTATAAAACTACAAATCTTGATAGTCCCACCTTCATCGATCAACGAATTCACATATAACTTACTTGCTTGATCAGTAAATACTACGATGATTATGATAATTAAACATAATTTCTTCATTTGTTTTCTCTATACTCATAATATATAATTATATCAGAATTTAATTACATTTTACGAAATATTCTCTAAGCTAATTTTTTGATTAAAAATTTTCGCTAACATACATCAATATAATTGACACTATATATATTTTTTTTATATTGTAGCAATAAATTATCACCTAGGAGCGGGAACCATGAATAAAGTTGCAGTAAAAGTAATAATATATATCAAGCCTGCATGTCCATATTGTATAAATGCAAAAAAGTTCTTAGATCAAAAATTATTAGAACACAAAGGTATACAATATGAAGAAGTAAACGTAAATAAAAATCCGGAGCTATTTAATACAGTAAAATCAACATATAATGTAAGCACAGTACCACAAATTTTTATTACATATGAAGATGGAAGCAAAACACATATCAATGGATATAGTGAATTGATTCGTTTTGATAAAGCGTCAAAATTAGATGACATGCTATACACTACTAACCAAGACGACGGTGACGTAGACCATGATAATGATAGTAATGATATAGATCATAATAACACTAGCGAATATAAGAGTCAAAGTGAACATGATACTATTAATTATAGTAATTCTGATATTGATAATACTGATATTCATTATGATTCTGAAACGGAAATAGTGTTTAAATAAATTTTAATAAATTAAACATAGAATCTGGTTATCGGTCATAAAAAGGATTCAAAATGATACAAAATATCTCAATTATCAGTCACAATCTTCTTAGTATTGAAATAACAGATAAGCAGAGTTTAGAACATTTTATTACAATTTGTACAGTACTTGATAAGCATAGAGCAGCAAAGGCACTCTTTACAGACGAAGTAAGGATAGAATATAAGCAATGTGATAGCATAGAATACGTTGAATTGCATAAGGATAAAAGTTTTTCATACAATGACATTGAGAATATCGTCTATCATTTGCACAATCATGGAATGGCAATTACTGATAGAGTTATGGCAAATGTTACTATAGACGCGTATACCCTTGAATCTAAAGGTATAGCATTTTCTCTCCTTGATGACTGCCCACAATTTAACATTAGAGTAAGTAAGAACGTGTTTACTATTACACCTATGTGTGAAAAACATTTATGGCTACATTCACAAAGCAGTAAAATGTTAATAGAATCACTAAAAAGTGAAAAAATGTCGTATGATTGTACATTCAAACAGAATACTATAAATTTAACTGTACATTCTGATCTACATCAAGTGATTAACATAATTGTCGAATCATTAATAAGATCAAATTTACTTTCAAAAAACCATAAGCAGAAACTTAAAGAAAAACTAAGATACCTTGCTTTTAAAGACCAAGCTTTTATAGAATATTTCAGCATCAAGACTATTAATCAGTATCCACATAATCACCCTTTAAGAAAATATGAAGGTGTTGCGAAAAGTATAGAAAACATTTTACATAATGTTATAGAAAGTGAAGATGAAAGCAGTGAATCAGCTATAGAACGATTAAATCAAATAAACTTAGAGCTATCTCCTGATACTCCAAGAATTATAACAAAAACAATAGACAAGCTTGTTAAATTTCACTAGTAATATGGAATTATTGTATCAATTTAGAGGAGTGGATATCAAACAAAGCCGTTTAACTTCACCTCACAATAAGATCGGTACTTTTATTATTTGATATTCTTAACAAAAAATTTTCAATCCTTAGGCAAATCTGCAATGCTTCTTATTTGCCCTATTAATAATAGAAGTTGGTATTAGCTGCTCTGCTGAATGAATATAAATTATTTAACTTTAACAGGCATATAGTTCTCATCATGTTTAGCAAAGACTGTATCTGCTAAAAAAGTGTTAGTGTTAAGCATTATACCTTGCACAACAATTCCTCTTTTTTCTGAAAACATAGGTGGCAGTATTCCTTTATATACTACATTAACATTTCGTTTAAAATCTGTTATTTGAAACGAGATTCCATGTTCACTCCTACTTACACTACCTTCAGCAACTATTCCACCAATTCGTATCTGTTTTTTCTGATTGTGCAGCGTTACAGCTTCGCTTACAGTATAAAAAAATGAAATATTTTCCTTGAGTGTTGTTAAAATAAAAAAAATTACAACGCTTAAAATACAAAAAATTCCAGTAACTATAAGTAACCTTTTATACTTTTTTTTCATTATCTTTTTCAAGTTTTTGCACAAATCTCTCACTACGTCGATAACAATAAAAGGTGAAAATCAAATCACCTACCATTAACACACAAGTAATAAGATAAGTAAAAATCACATATCTATTCATAAAAAACCTCACCTGTATCAAGATAAACCAGATGCTCATTTTCCTGCATTAAGATTAACCTACCACTTGCATCAATACCAGTAAAAATTCCTTCCAATAATTGACTTCCTAATCTTACGCTTATTTGCTCATTTAGCTTGTAGGCCCTTTCCAGCCACATTGATCTTATATCATCAAACCCATCACTCAACCATTTGCTTCTTAAATTACTAAAATTTATTATTATCTCTTTAAGCAAATTCATATTAGATAAAGGTTGACAATAGCGACTAATACAAGTCGCTTCTTCAAACGGTGCACTCATTACATTAATTCCAATACCTACTATTAGCCAATTCGAGGGGAACCGCTTTTCTAACAACATTCCACTAATTTTTTTACCATCAACTAATAGATCATTTGGCCATTTATATTGAATATTCAGATCAGCTACAAGTGACAATAAAGCATTGCCAATAGCTATAGCAACGATAAATCCAAGCTCACCCAATTTATCTTTCTGACTGATTATCAAGCTAGCATAAAAATTACCTTGTGGAGAAAGCCATTTTTTACCATTTCGCCCTTTCCCTTTTAATTGTTTATCAGCAATAATTATTGTCTCACTTGATATTACACCAGTATCAATTAAATTTAACGCTTCCGTATTAGTACTCAAAATTTCTTTATAGTGGTAAAGACAGAATCCTAAAAACGTTTGCATAAAAATGTACCTATCATTTAATTTTAAAATCACATTAATATTTTATTGCATAAAATAGCCTTGGAATATAAAATAATATTAAGTAAGGGCGGTTAGCTCAGCTGGTAGAGCATCTCGTTTACACCGAGGAGGTCGGCAGTTCGACCCTGTCACCGCCCACTCAATCAAAAGTTGAAGTACCTAAATATAAAATGCTCCATTACAAGACATTTTCCATGCTTCCTTAAACTCTTGTAAATGCTGTTTAGTCTCACACACTAAAAGCAGTTCTTCTATGCATCTATTATGGCTGCTAGTAGTAATCCTTCCCTGGTGATGCATAAACCTTAAATATATAAGATAGGTATTTAGTACGTCTGTTTCACAGTAATTTCTAATTTCTTGTATTTTACCATTGTCATACAAATCTATAACTTTCGATCCATCTACACCAATTTTACCAGGAAGATTTAGTGCTGCACATACCTCATGCATTTTCATTCTCGCAGAAGCACCAAAGTCAGAAAGCGATTCTAGCAAATCACAATGCCAATCGCTACTATACCTTTGATTATAACTGTTCCATTTATCTCCAGCTTTATGAAAATATTCTGCTTGAATACCATGAACCATAGCACGATATTTTAGCACTGGTAGGTCAAAAGTACGTCCGTTGAATGTTACCAGCCTCGGCTTCTTCTCTGTGATGTAGTTAAAAAACCCCCTTACTAGTTCTTTTTCGCAAGAATCCGTTGTACCACCAGATCTCAACTCTTGCAAACTGAAAATTTCATATCCATCATTATTATAATCAATACTACAAAGCAAAAAACTTATAGCTATCACTTGATGAAAAGGTTGACGTAAGAAATCATTCTTCCCATTTGTAATCTCAAGATGATACTTAGTGAATAGATTACGCCCTTCTTCCACACTAATATCACCATTCGTACTAAATAAGTTTTTGCATTGACTGACATCTGGTACAGTTTCAATATCAAACACTAATAACAATTTAAACACTACCAATATACTCCTCTGGACGATCACTCCAACATCTCACTTTTATAAATAAAAACAGATGAACTTTACGTCCAAAGAACTGTTCCAATTCATTACGTGCTTCTATGCCAAGCTTTTTAATATTCTGACCATCCTTCCCTAAGATTATTTTTTTGTGACTATTCCTCAAAACAAAAATAACCTGTTTTATAATTAAGCTCTTATCTTTTTTTTCTGTATATTGCTCAGTCACAATAGCAGCAGAATATGGCAATTCGTGGTATAGACTTAAGAATAGCTTTTCTCTTGTAATTTCTGCTGCAATAAAACTATCCGACAAATCAGTAATTTGATTTTCAGGATATAACCATGGACTAACCGGAGCAACTTCGGACAGATAATTCATTAAATCAAAAAGTCCATCATTTTTCAGCGCAGATATCATAAAGATTTGTTCAAACCTATATAATATACTTAGGAACTCATAAGCCATCTTTAATGTAGGCCTATCTATTAGATCTATCTTATTTATAACTAAGATAGCTCTACCTCGCAACTTCTTCACTATATCTATAACTTTTTTTTTGTAATTCATCACATCAACAAGCAAAAGTGTTATATCATCACCTTTAATTGCTGACCATGCAGATTTGACAAGTGCTTTCTCAAGGGAAGTTTTTGCTGTAAATATTCCTGGAGAATCAGTAAAAACAATTTGAGCATCATTATATATTATGATCCCTCGTATCTGTGTACGTGTAGTTTGTGGCTTAGGTGTGACCACAGAAATTTTTTTACCAACTATACTATTAATTAACGTAGACTTACCAGCATTAGGTAAACCAGCAATTGTAACAAATAAACACTTTGACTCTTTCACATTTTTAAAAGATAATACTTAAGATATAGTAATGTATCTTGATTTATTTTCAACATTAACGTTCTTAATTCTTTACTCTTATATTTACCTTCAGTAAAACTTTATCTATTAAATAGAAAAACTATGGCAGCTACACAGTCAGCTAAAAGCGTATTAAAACATAGTGCATTATATATTTGTTTAGAAAAATGTAAGAGCGCATTTTGGTTTATTTTTGGGTTCAGTTCTGGAATAAATTTATTGGTATTATTCTTACCACTCTATACTTCCCAAGTGCTTGATCGAGTAATATCAAGTGGAAGTAAAGAAACATTGCTCATGTTAACAATCATTTCTCTAGTTGCATTTGCATGTTCTGCAATGCTAGAAACTTGTAGACATTTGGCCATGACAAAAATTGGAGACTGGATAGATAAAAATACGGTCTCAGACCTTATATTAAGATCTATTAGATTAACATCTATACAGAGTGGAACCTCGAGTGGTGAAGCTATACGTGATCTTACAGCAATAAAAAATTTCATTACAGGAAATAGCGTATTTTCATTATTTGATACTCCTTGGTCATTCATCTACTTAATCGTAATTTTCATGATACACCCTTCAACAGGATTCATTGCAATAATCGGGGTAATAATGTTAGTTTCCGTAGCTATATTAAACGAAATCGCCACTAAAAGAATACTAAAAGAAACACATGAAGAAACTATACGCAATGTTCATGCTATAGATATCGCAACCAGAAATGCAGAAGTAGTTGAAGCTATGGGTATGGCTGAGTATATAGTCTCTGACTGGTGTAAATATAATGACCAAAATCGTGCAATGCAAACTAAAGCGCAAAATCGTTCAAATATAATCACTGGAATAACAAAATTCTTGCGTTCAACTCTACAGATATCAGTGATAGGAACAGGTGCATATCTCGCAATTACAGCTTATAAAACTGCTGGTAGTATAATTGCAGCTTCAATTTTAATGGGTAGAGTATTAGCACCTTTCGATGCAGCGATTCATACTTGGAAATTTTTTAATCAGGCTGTGATGTCATACAGAAGGTTACAAAAACTTATACTGAGCTCACCAAAAAGAAGACAAAACATGGCTTTACCTGCACCACAAGGGAAAGTGGAATTTGATAGAGTATTCTTCACTCCTTATGGAAGTAATAAGCCAACAATAAAAGGGATATCATTCTCTATAGAACCTGGAGATGTAGTTGGTATTATTGGTGCAAGCGCTTCAGGTAAATCTACAATAGCAAAACTCACTGTTGGAGTATGGCAACCTATATCTGGTGTAGTAAGGTTAGATGGCGCAGATGTTTATACTTGGAATCGTGAAAATTTTGGTAAATATGTTGGTTACGTACCTCAAGATACAGAATTATTTAACACTAGTGTAAAAACTAATATTGCACGTATGAAACCCGACCCAAACCCAGAAGAAATAATAGCGGCAGCAAAAGCTGCAGGTATACATGAAATGATACTTAGTTTACCCAATGGCTATGACACAATTATAGGAAGTTTTGGGGTCACACTTTCCGGTGGTCAAAAACAGCTGCTTAGCCTTGCTAGAGCCTTATATGGTAATGTAAAACTTTTAGTACTGGATGAACCCAATGCCAATTTGGATAACAATGGAGAAGCATGTTTAATAAATGCAATCAATTTTGCAAGGCAACGTAACACTACCGTCATGGTTATAACACATAAGTTGCCCTTATTATCCGTAGTAGATAAGGTGATCTTAATGTCTGATGGCATAATTTATACTATGGGACCAAAGGACGAGATTTTAAGTAAATTAGTTGCACCTCCAAATGCTAAACGCCGTTCAGTGAATGATGAAATATCGTAATATATAGCTCTTTCTATAATCAATGTATATGATTCCCATCAAAGCAGTTCATCACCAGTAGGATTCCTCCATCTTAGCTGGCCACTAATTACAAAATTGCTTGTTTTAAATCAGGATGGTGCACTTTTGAATAACAGTGGGCGATAGGTTTACAGTTTTTATATTCAATTGTATTTGTTGGAAACCTTGACTTCAACTTTAGGTTGCATTTTCATTTTACATGATCTTAATATATTTACTGAGCAATGCTTATGTAAATTTTTAGGTAGACTTATGTGCCTATGAGATTCTTTGCAGAAACGATAAAGCATTCTTTATATTCCTTACAAAGCAGTTGAACCTTTGCTTTTTACTATACAATACTAACATTTGTATAGTAATGCATCATTTATCAGAGTATGTCGTCGCAAGATACTGGTTGAATAAAAGTTTATATAACGACAGAATTTAAGGGTTAGAAAAGATGGTAAGGCATGATATAAGCAATGAATTGTGTGATAAATTAGAAAGTCACTTGCCTGGAAGAAGAGGTATCTGTAGGGGGATTGCAAAGAATATCATAAATGCAGTAATATGGATATTTATGCACAGTGGACTCCCTGATTATGGCCATTGGAAGCAGGAGAGTGGCGTGATATTTATTAAAAATTTTGATTGATCTTGAGTGGCTAATGATAGATTCCACATATGTTAAAGTAGAGATCCTCTGCGAAGTATTTTGAGTATGGAGTAGTCCAAAAGTAGAATTAGCTAAAAACCATAGACCATCTGCAAAGCTACAAAAAAAAATAAGTGAAAAGAAATAAATAAGGGAGTAGAATATTATTTTTAAAATAAAAAGATGGCAATGAAATACAAAGAAGTAGTAAAAAGACCGCACACTTTAAGGCAATTAACTGGAATGAGTGCAGAAGAGTTCCAAGAAGTGGTAGAGAAAATTAGGGGATTGCTAACATAAGATAGATTTTCTGAATGCAAAGAGGGCAAGAGTAATATGTACCATATTTTAGACTTTGAATAACCTTTAGTTTTTTGTCGAAATCTGCATAAATAGTGGCGAAAAGTTGCATTTATACTCTCAATCATCTGGGTATACTTTTTTCCAATTATATGTTTTCTTTTTGGTAAGATTCCTCGATAAGATGCCAAAT
>JAIXMJ010000031.1 GCA_022836975.1 Wolbachia sp. | reverse complement strand
ATTATAAGAAAAGCTTTCATCAAAACGATTTGGGTTAATAACTGCGATAGCACTAGGTAACTTTTCCATACTAATATGGTGATCAACGACTATAATGTCCAGACCAAATTCTTTTGCGTGATCTATTGGCTGGTATGCAAGGGTGCCACAATCAACAGCAATGCATAGATTAATTCCTTCTCTTTTTAGAGATAATAAAGCCGTTGTATTTAATCCGTAACCTTCATCAATGCGATCTGGAATATAAATTGTAGAATGTATACCTATTGCCTTTAAATACCTATAAATCAATGCGGAGGATGTAGCGCCATCAACATCGTAATCACCAAATATGGCCATTTTCTCCTTATAAACTATCGCATGTATCATCCGGTCAACGGCTTTGTCAATATCCAGTAAAGAGAAAGGATCAGGCAGTGATGATTTAATTAACGGATAGAGAAAATCACCTGCGTTTTCTACATTAATGCCACGAGTTACTAATATTCTTGCTACTATCTCTGGTAGCTCAAACTTTTGTATTAAAGCTAAAACTTGCCTTGTATCCGCTTCTTGCAATTGCCATAATCTATTTGTTATACCACAACTTAACCGCATTCTTATTTATATATTTGTAATGAAAAAATCTCTAGTTTTATACTGCATAAAATTTTTTAGCCTATACCACATGATCAAATTAAAGTTTATGCTACATGATCAGAAAATAGATTTTTTATCTTGCGGTTTTATTTGTAATATTACTATCAACCCAATTAATAAATTCAATATAACGTAAATTCCAGGTGCAAAACTTACCTGTGGAAACTGTGTCATAAGCAATGTGCACACCATTGAAGTTAAATTTCCATATATTGTAAAAGAAATATTACGTGCCAAATTAACACCGCTAAATCTAACTTGAGTGGGAAATAATTCAGCTATCACTATTCCTATAGGACCTATTCCTTTTTCCATTATAGTAAGCACCATTATGCTTAGTGTAATAATAAGGTAATTTTTATAGTAATATGCAATAGATACAATAGGACAACATAATGCCATTACCATAACTATAAATAAAATTGCTGAACGTTCTTTCCCAATTTTATCAGCTAATATTCCCAATGCAATTGAACATACAGGCAGCAATATACAAGTTGTGACGTTCACAATCTCATTGATATATGTTAACGCATATGTCTCTATTGATACTCTTTCCTTTGCAAAAGCACGCAAAAACACAGTAAAACCAGCTATCAGGTTAATCGGCATAGCAATTAGAACAGCAATAATTAGAGCTCTTTTATGGCACATTATTAGATCTATTATCGGAAAACGAGAGCGTTCACTATTGCGCTGGTAAACTGGTGTTTCTCCCAATAAGTATATACTATATGCGCTCATTAACCCTAAAATCGCTGAAAAAATAAATGGTACTTTCCATCCCCAAGCATTAAAATCTGTAGTTTTTTTACATATAATTATTACTATTGTAGCTATTAACATACCAATAGATTTACCAAGACTCGTTATGCCAAAAAACATACCAAGCTTTTTTGTCTTATCAGATAAATGTTCCATTAAATATACTGAGCTTCCTCCTTGTTCACCTCCTAATCCTATTCCCTGTATAACTTGGATCATAAATAATAACATAGTAGAAGTGATTCCAACTTGACTATAGCTTGGGATCAAGGGAATAAGACTTGCTGGAATCGATATAAATAACATAGCAAGTAACAATGCTATTTTTCTTCCATATTTATCACCAATCGGACCTAGCACAAATGCCGCACCTAAAGGCCTCATCATAGTACTAAGCACTGTGATTCCAAAAAGCTGAAATATGCCGTAATAAGTGTTTGCTGCATAACAAAATTCTCTACTCATTAGGTTTATGGATTCAATAGATAGCATATGCTCATACCATATTGTTGTTCTGCAGAGTACACTTGAAATTAATACTTTTATCTGCGATACACTCATACTGATGATTTTGCTTGCTTTTTTAATTTAGTAAAGCAAAAGTTCCAATCTGATAACTTTTTCTATAACAGTTGCAAAAATGAATGTATGATAATAATCTGCATTGAGGAGGAAAGCAATCATTCCCATCAGCTCTTCTTAATGCAGATTATTATCATACATTATATTTAAGAAAGAAAGCGTTGAATGAGAGAGAATGTAGAACTGTAATAGCGAAAAGGTTTAAAAGTTGTTGACTCTATTTTCTTTTAATTGTCTCTACTATTATCACGAGGCCTATCAATCATAAGACCCTCTGCGAAGCACTGCGAAGTATTTTGAGTATGGAGTAGTCCAAAAGTAGAATTAGCTAAAAACCATGTTTTAGATTCACGAGACCAGCTATTATGCGGTCTTTTTACTACTTCTTTGTAATTCATTCCCATATTTTTATTTTAAAAATAACATTCTACTCCCTTATTTATTTCTTTTCACTTATTTTTTTGTAGCTTTGCAGAGGGTCTCTTGTCTATTTTTCTTGGAATTTTCCTGTTCCTCTTTGGTGGAATTACAGGACTTATGCTTGATTTTCTTGCTAAATCTACAATACAGTACGATTCGATTCGTATCGTAAGCTTTTCAGACGTGTGCTCTTCCGATCCCTGGAACCTTCTGATTCTGACTGGCATACTATGCGCATCCACTGGCCTTTACCCCTTTTTGTCCTACTAATCATTTGACCTTTTCTTTTTCTCCAAGTCTAGCCTTATGTACTTTAACATAGCCACTCAAGATCAATAAAAATTTTCAATAAATCTTCCCTTCCCATATCACGCTACCTGCAAAATCTCCTATACACATTCTTCCAATGGCCATAATCAGGTGGTCCATGGTGCACTAGTCCTAAATATCCACATTACTGCATTTATAAATGCCCTATTATCCTTTGCTATTCCTCCCCCCTGATCTCTTCTACCAGGCAAGTGACTTTCTAATTTATTCCACAATTCGTCACTTATATCATGCCTTCTATGACTTAATTCTGTATCCATCTTTTCTAACCCTTAAATCCTTTATTATATACACTTTTGACACCTATGCAACTAGTATCTTGCGACGACATACCCTAGTACATTATGAGCATGTTGAGAAAAGATAGGCACCAAAAAACTTTATTTGCTTTATTGAGAGGTCAATTAAGGCAAAATTGAAATATGTATGATGACATTCACAAATTATCAACCCAAAATTCTTATTTCCCATTCAAGTTCAATATTAAATTTGTTTTTGACTATTTTCTGAACTTTACTGCCAAGATTTTCTAAGTCAGATGCGGTTGCGTTATTGTAATTTAACAGAAAATTGCAGTGTTGCTCAGAAATTTTTGCTCCTCCTAAGCATAATCCACGACATCCTGCTGCATTAATTATTTCCCATGCTTTATAAGATTCCAGATTTTTAAATACACATCCTGCTGTCTTGCCAATAGTAGGTTGGCTTGTGTTTTTTTCATGAATAACTTTTTTCATCTTTTCACTGATGAGTAAATGTTCCGATCGTGTGCCTTGAAATTCTGCCTCTATAAATATCCACTTTCCTTGCAAACTATGTCTTCTGTAAGAATATCCCATTTCTTTATTAGAAAATGTATAAAGATTTCCATCAGTAAGATTTATTGCTTTTATGGATTGTACAATACTTGCAATATTACTATCGTATGCACCTGCATTCATCTCTATACTTCCACCTACTGTTCCTGGAATGCCTACTAAAAATTCAAATCCACTAATTTCGTATTCTGCTGCAAAATGTGCTACACTACTTAATAATGCTGCACCACCTGCAATAATAGAATTATTATTTTTATGCTTAATATATGCAAATTCTTTTCCTAATTTAATTGTTATACCCTTAATACCACAATCTCTAATTATGATATTGGATGTAGCTCCAATTACGTTGATTGGTAAGTCTGTATTTTTAATGAGATCTGATAAATTATCTATATCTTTGGGCTTAAAAAATATTTCAGCTGGACCTCCAACATTAAACCATGTTATTTGAGACATCAAAACATTATAACGAAACATTCCTTGCGTATTTAAGAACATTTTGATTTTAACTCTAATCCTGCATCCATGCCCATCTCTTCCGCATATTCTATGAATCCAATGCGTTCAGTAAAACATATTTTTTTTTCGTTTGCTAACATACAGTGCAAATGTAATCTATCATCATCTAGATATTTTGCTAAAGCTGCTAAAGGTGTAAAACATGAACCATTAATTGTCTTTAAAAAACTACGTTCTGATTTTATTCTTATAAAGGATTTTCTGTCATTAATTTTTTCTAACATATCAATTATCCTAAAATTATTTTTTTTACATTGAATGCAAATTGCTCCTTGACCTACAGCACTTAACATAACTTCTGGCAATAGTACTTCTTTAACAAAGTGACGTTTATTTAGTCTGATTAATCCCGCTTCAGCTAAAATTATTCCGTTAAAGTTATGATTTTGTAGTCTAGTTATTACATTTCCACGTAATTGTATTACGTTTAAATCTGGTCTAATGTTGAGTAATTGAACTTTTCTCCTGATAGCAGAAGTACCAATTGTCGCATTCAATGGTAGAGATTTTAGATTATTATATACACTTGAAATAAAGACATCGTATGGACTTGATCTTTTTAGAATACAAGCAATCGTTAAATCTTGTGAATAAAATGCCGGAACATCTTTAAGTGAATGAATTCCAATATCTATATTATCTGCAAGTAATTCACTTTCTATCTCCTTTATGAATAAGCCTTTACCACCTATTTCAGCAAGATTTGCATAAGCATATTTATCACCAGAAGTTTTAATTGTAATAATTTCTATGGATAAATTGGGAAAATGATCTATCAATTTCTGTTTTACTTCTAAAGCTTGGGCAATTGCAAGGCTGCTTCCCCTGCTACCCATTTTGATTTTCATGATAAAATTTATTTTAGCAAATCTTTAGTTGATTAAAAGTTAAATGTAACGTTGCAAAAAAAGATAGGTTCTTTACAATACAAACAAAGCGGGTGATTAATATAGGAGGAATAAGATGATCAGTGAGTCACAGATGGTTATTAAATCAAAAACAAAAAACGTTGAAGGAACTAATTCATATTTTGAACAAAGAGCCAATAGTAAAGAAGAAGAAAAAAGTTATTATTTTAATCAGCCGGTAGTAATGGTTCCTATTGCTGAAAAAAATAAATCGATGATCAAAGATATAGTTAAAAACATGCGTGAGTCTATAAAACAATGTGGAGTTGGTCTTGCTCACAGTCAATATCCTCAACAAGATGGTGCTACAAATCCTTATTCTATCTTTATTATAGAGGGAAAAGGTATATCTAGTCATGTGCCATTTGAGGCATTTATAAATCCAGTAATAGTAGGATATAGTGTAGAAAAAGTTGGTTTTTATCATGGGTGTTTAAGTGCTATAGGTGTCGGACAAGCAAAAGTGTCGACGTATAAGGAAATTTTAATTGCATTCTTTTCAGAAAATTTAGTACTACAGGTAAAAAGATATACAGACATAGCAGCAGTAATTTGTCAGCATGAATTTAATCATCTTGCAACTTGTGGTACTTATGTGGATACTGTAAATGTCCATATTAATGGTGATCGTTTTATAGATGCAAAAGAATTTTATTTGGATACAAAAGAAATAAAAAAAGTGAATGAATACCGTAAAATAATAGAACCTATCGAAGAAAATGTGCCTTGCTTAATTAACGATAAGACTTTGGAAAGATGTAAAAGGTTTTTAATGGATAATAAATTATATTATGATGCTACAGCAGAGTATTTGAAAAATTATCCTGAAGATAAACCTTTATATCATAACTTAATCAATGTGTCGGATAACGTACAACAGCTTTATATAAATGCAATTAAAAGTGAATAATCTTACAATAAAATCTGTTTTAATACTTTTATTACTATTAACATCTTTGTATATAGTATTGCCAAATTTTGTGAGTAATAAATTTCTGCTTTCAGACAAAAGGATAAATTTAGGCCTTGATCTTAAAGGGGGAGCATCTCTACTACTTGATATAGATTTAAATGGTTATTTTACAGAAAAATATAATGCTATAGCTGATGAAATAAAAGTTGCTCTGTTAGCGAAAAATATTAGGTGTAATATACGCAGTAACAGCGAACATATAATTGTTGAAAATGTTATAAACGATGAAATAGTCAAATTAATTAAGAAAGTGGATCGAGATTTAGATTTGCATAGTAAAGGTCATTCAGTAGTTGCAGTATATAAGCCTGGTTATAAAAATTTTTTAATTAATAAGGTGGTTGAAGAGTCGATTAGTAACGTGGGAAGACGCTTGGATAAACTTGGAACTAAGGAAGTGAGTATACAAAAACAAGGGCAAAGTAAAATATTAATACAAATGCCTGGAGCAGAAAATGCTGAACATGTAAAATCACTGCTTGGGAAAACTGCCAAACTTTCCTTTCACTTGTTTGATAATCAAGCAAAACAAATACAAGATATAAACCATGAAACTACAGCTTTACTTAAAGATGCTTTTGGTAGGGAATATAAAGTACTTCGTAGAACAGAGTTGGGTGGCGATGCTCTAATTAATGCGTCAGTAAGATTTGGAACCTTAGGTAAAGCAGTAATACATTTTAAATTTAACAGTATAGCAACCAGAAAATTTGCAAAAATTACTAGGGAGAATGTTGGTAAACCTTTTGCGATTGTATTAGATAATACAATATTAACAGCACCACTTATAAGTGAACCTATCGTAAATGGAGAAGGACAAATTACTGGAAACTTTACTGAGAAGCAAGCAAATGAATTGGCTATACTTTTAAGATCAGGTGCGCTGCCTGCTCCACTGAAAGTAGTAGAGGAAAAAAATGTGGGGCCAAGCCTTGGAAAAAAATCGATAAAGGCAGGAGAAATAGCATCTGTTATTTCGATAACAGCTGTGTCTTTATTTATTATCATTGTTTATGGCAAACTAGGTATATTAGCTTCCGTTGGATTACTTTTTAATGTGATATTGATATTGCTAGTTCTTACATTACTTGAAGCCACTTTAACATTGCCTGGTATTTCAGGTATTGCACTTACTGTAGGTATGGCAGTAGATGCAAATGTGTTGATTTTTGAACGTATTCGTGAAGAAATCAAAGCTGGCAAGAGGATTACTCGTGCTATTGATGAGGGATTTAAAAATGCAGTTAAGACTATATTAGATTCAAATCTTACTACTTTAATTGCTGCAGGTATAATGTTTAGTATCGGTAGTGGGCCAATTAGAGGCTTTGCTGTCACATTATCTATAGGGATTTTATGTTCCATGTTTTCTGCAATAACATTCACAAAATTACTAATAGATTTATTGGTTGATCCTCAAAAACTTACTTTGTAAGTGTATTTATTAGTTAACTCAATAATGCAAGTGCGGTGACCACTGCTGTATCAGCTCTTAAAATCCTCTTGCTTAAGCGCATTTTTTGGCAGAAATTCTCAACAAATTTTAATTCATTGTCTGAGAATCCACCTTCAGGTCCGATGATAATAGTGGTTTCTTTTTCATTTTGTAATATATTGTCTGCAGTATCACCTGTTGGATCGCATACAATAAAATTGTGGTTTTGTAATTTAGGAAGATCAGAAAAATGCATTGGGGATAGAATTTGAGGTATATCCATTCTTTGACATTGTTCTGCTGCTTCAATTGCCTGCAGCTTTGCTCTCTCGAGGTTTATATGTCTGACAACTGTATATTCTGTTAAAATAAACTGGATATAAGTTACTCCCATCTCTGTTGATTGTCTAATTATATTGTTAAGAGCAGTGGTTTTTACAATTGCACAACATAGGCATAAGTTTTTTTCGTATTCTTGTTCTTTAATACGTTCTTTTATTTTAATTTCTACTAATTTATTCGATTGCTTAATTATTTCTCCTAACCATTCCCCATCTTTCCCATTAAAAAGGGAAATAGTATCATGATATTTAAGGCGCATAACATTATGTATATAATGGCTCTGCTTACTATTGAGCATCAATGTAATATTGTTTAATAGTGGTTGTTCAATATAAAGCCTAACTCTTCTCATTTATCCTCTTGTAGTTTAAAAGTGGTTCCAATATTTTTAAAAATTCTGTGATTCCATTTCTTATTCCTGTTTTGTAAGTATTCTTAGACATATCATATAATTTTGTTTGGTCTTTGAACAATTGAATCAATAGTTTTACCATAGTATGTTTTGTTTCAGCATTCTGTATTACTATGATAGCTGCATTTGCATTTTCAATATGTTTTGCGTTGTAAAACTGATGGTTGTCCTTTGCATTAGGTATAGGTATATAGATGGCGGGACGCTTAGCAAGTGTAATTTCTGCTATTGAGGTTGCTCCTGCTCTGCTGATGACTAAATGTGCATCTGCCAATTTTTGTTCTATATTGTCAAAAAATTCACTTAATTCATAATTAATTTTTAAATTTTGATATAAACTTTCGATATTATTGAGGTTCTTCCCTTTACACTGCTGTGTCAACTTAATTTTTTGTAACAACTCTTTAGGTAATTCAGAGATTACACCGCTTATTATAGTGTCAAAAAAATCTGCTCCTTGGCTTCCTGCTATAACTAGTATGTTGAAAGTTTCTCTACTTTCAATTATAGCATGTGTTTTTACTATCTGCTCGTTAATAAAATTTCCTGTAAAAATACATTTACTATTCTGCGCGTATTTAGTTACAGGGAAACTTGTTGCAATAAATTTTGCTTGTCTTGAAAAGAATTTATTCATTCTTCCAAGCACTGAGTTCTGTTCATGTAAAACTATAGGTATAGAAAGTGTTATTGCTGCGCAGAGTGCAGGAAAAGCAGCGTAACTACCAAAACCGATAATTAACTTTGGCTTTAGTAATTTTATATGATGTAGTGCTATTATATAACTATATAGCAGCATGAAGTAAAATTTCAGCTTATATGCACTTGGCTTACATAGAGGTAATACATAACTTTCCACACCTGGAATCTGTCTATCAGTAAGTAATATACAGCTGTATCCCTCTGTTTTTAATGCCTTAGCTAAATGAATTGCAGGAAAGATATGTCCACCTGTTCCACCTGCTGCTAAAATTATATCTACCATATTTTATACATTATACGTATAATTTTTCTTTGAAAATATCTAATTTCTTGAGAATATCTAATTTAAAGAATCTAGGTAGTGTCGACATTTATTTCAACCAAAGATAAATAGCAGCAATATGAACAAAAGATAAGAAAGCGATGGCTAATTTATCATAACGAGTAGCAACCCTACGAAAG
>JAIXMJ010000030.1 GCA_022836975.1 Wolbachia sp. | reverse complement strand
CGTGAATCTAAAACATGGTTTTTAGCTAATTCTACTTTTGGACTACTCCATACTCAAAATACTTCGCAGTGCTTTGCAGCGGATCTCTTTTCGAATTTTTCACGATCTTTGGTATATATTTCTCATAGTTCACCTTATTTCAACTACACTTTTTTTTATACTATATTCATAGATTACGTACAAGCTCTCATACTTTATCCTGCCATTACTTATTTCAGTTTCACAAAAGTCTATAGTAAATTAGAGAATTACCAGTCTATCTGTTTATCTTGTGTTCTGATTAGCAGTACAGATATCAAACTTATAATAACACAGCTAAATAAATAAATACTAGCGACCAGATTCCCTCCAGTTTTTTCTAGAAAAAATCTACATATATAAGGTGAAATACCACCAAAGATGCCAGCTGACATGTTATTTGCTAGGCTAAAACCAATACATCTTACTTGTGTTGGAAATAATTCGCAGACTAGAGAATTGTATATTCCGAAAGCTGCACCTATAGGTATAGCTAGTAATAAGTAAGTTGTTATTATAATACTACTGTTACCACTAGACAGTAATGGAAGTATCAGTAAACTTGTACATGCTAATAGAGTTAATATCATTAACATGATATTTTTTCTTCCATATTTATCTGATACTGTGGCAAATAATATAGCAGATATTCCAAAAAAAGTATCTACACAGATTCTTACTGTGTTTTTGATGTCAATTCCTGAAAAAATGAGCCCTTGTACAGAAACGTTGTAAAACATTATTGCGGAATATACTACTGCGTTTTGTGCAATACCAGCTCCTATAGAAATAGCAAATGGTCTTTTGTAGTTCTTGATCAACTTCCACAATGGATAATGATTGTCTTTACCATGAATTTTATATGCCAAAGTTTCACTCATTATATATCTTATGAGAAACCCTATAATACCCATTAAAGAACAAAAGCAAAAAGGTAATCTCCATCCCCAAGTTTCATAATTTGCACCAGTAAGTTTTTCGCAAATTGCTATCACTATCAAGCATACAATTGATCCTAAAGCGCCACTAAATGCTTTTATACTACCTAAGAATCCTATATTTTTTTTAGTATCTGAGTGTTCTATCAAAAAAGCTGAATTAATACTTGTTTCTCCACCTGCAGCTGCTCCTTGTATAATTCTGCAAAATAATAGTAGCATAGGAGCAAGGAAGCCTATTGTTTTGAAAGATGGAATAATTCCAACTGCAGTAGATGATATTGACGCTAAAGCTACCGAAATTAATAAGACCTTCCTTCTTCCATATTTGTCTCCCATATAACCAAAGATGAATGCACCAAATGGTCTAAAGAGAAATCCAACTGCAAAAATGCCAAGAAATATACCGGTAGTATCCTCTGATGGAAGAAAGTTTTTGCTGATTATAGATGCTAAAACTCCAAACAAGGTTAATTCATACCATATTACCATATTACAGATTATGCCTGATAATATGGCATTTTTTATGTGCATAATTATATCATTTTTTATTATTATTATGATAATGCAATTGATAAGGTTGTCTATAATTTCTATATTTGGAGGACAAGTTGGTAAGAAACATTAATAAGCTAAGAGGGAATTTTCTACAGCAAGTAATACGAGTTAACCATGCTGGGGAATATGGAGCAATATGTATTTACGCTGGTCAAAAGTTGATCTTAAAGAATAAGCCTATAATCAGTGAAATTATTAAAATGGAAAAACAGGAAGAAAAGCATCTTGATTATTTTAAGAAAAAAATCATAGAATATAAAGTTCGCCCGACAGTACTTCTGCCTGTTTGGTACGTCTTAGGCACATCTCTTGGGGTTATTACGGCAGCTATTGGTACCAAAGCTGCAATGGCCTGCACTGTAGCAGTTGAAGAAGTGATTGGAGAACACTATAAGGAACAAATTTTACAGTTAGATGAGGGAGAATTAAAAGACAATATAAGTAAATTTTGTGATGAAGAACTTGAGCATAAAGAAATTGCCATAGAACACGATGCAGAAAGTGTGTTAGGCTATGGTATCTTATCTGCTGTTATAAAAACGGGCTGTAAGGTTGCTATATACCTATCAAAACTAGTTTAACTATGTCCTTCCTATTAATTAGTATTATTTTAGAATTTTTATTGAGCCAATTATTTCATGAATTTGTGCCAAGATTGGACCTTCTATCTATTGTGACCTTGAACACCATTAATCCCTTTACCCTTTTTGCTTGTGGTTTAATAAAAGATATTATTAATACTCATATTTTAGGATTTAGCTCTTTGTTATATTTATTGCTATTTATTTTAGATCGATGTTATAAACTGAAGCCTGTTTTATCCTTTGTTTCTATTTTTCTTATGCAATTGGTCATAGATACAGTAATGTTTTCTGAGTATCAACGATTATTAGGAGATTTTATGACTAATAACGTTGTTACTTTGATTGTCTTGCAGAGCTTACGTTTTAGTAACTTAAAGGAAGTGCAATAGTAGATATAAGGTATAATATGGATAATTCTATTATAAGAAAGTATGATATTAGAGGAATAGTAGGTAAGGACTTGAGTATCAGCGATGGGTATGAAGTGGGGAGAAGATTTGCTCAAATATCAGATAACGTTTGTATAGGATATGATAGTAGAGTCTCTTCACCCAAGATAGAAAGAGAATTAATAAGGGGACTAATCTCGTCTGGAGCAAATGTTATACGCATTGGTTTGTGCTCTTCACCTATGCTCTATGCTGCAACAAAAATTACGCATGCAGCAATTGGTATAATGATCACTGCGTCTCATAATTCTAGTGAATATAATGGATTTAAGTTTTTTAGTAATAAAAAGGTTTTTTCTGATCAGGAAATGAAAGAAATTATAAATCGTCCCATAAAAGATAGTGTAAGGATGGGAAGTGTGATAAATATTAATATCTATGGCCAGTATATTAATCTCGTGAAGAGCGCAATAGAGAATAATATTGAAAATAAAATAAAAATAGCTTGGGATTGTAGTAATAGTCCAGTAGGTGGTATTATGAGGTATATTGAAAGTATTTTGCCTAACCATACACATATCGTCATAAATAATTTTATTGATGGAACATTTCCTCTGCATAATCCTGATCCTACTGAAGGAGAAAATCTTACTTATTTGATAAATACTGTAAAAGAACATGGGTGTGATCTTGGTGTTGCTTTAGATGGTGATGGCGATAGGATATGTTTAGTGGATAATGAAGGTAATATTGTTTCTAATGATCACTTATTCATGATTTTTGCACGTGCAATATTAGAAAAATGTCCTGGAAGCAAGATTATTGCAAATATTAAAATAAGTATGAAAGCTCATAATTTTATTAATAAATTAGGAGGACAAGTAATTACCTGTGCTACGGGTCATTCATTAGTCAAAAAAAAGATGATAGAAGAAAATGCGTGCTTTGCTGGTGAATTAAGTGGACATTTTTTCTTTTCTGAGCTTGGATTTGATGATGGACTATACTCTGCTGTTAAAGTAATTGATATTTTACTTAAAAATAAAGAGAGTTTATCTGAGATTATTGCGGCATTGCCTAAACTATATATTACCAATGAGGTAAAAATTGCCGTTCAAGAAGAAAAAAAATTTCAAATAATTGAGTCGGTAAAGACAATGTTAGAAGAACAAAATATTGTTTTTTCGGATCTTGATGGTGTCAAAGTTACTATCGATGATAACAAAGGGTGGTGGTTATTTAGAGCATCAAATACACAAAGCTGTATTACAGCAAGGTGTGAAGGAAACACATTGGAAGATTTTGAGTGTATAAAAAAGATGTTATATGATTATGTTGACTATGCAAAACTTTTTAATTAGTGTGTGCTTTAGTATAAAGTGATCTGATAGATGTGGAATGAAACCAATGTATGTCATGTAACTAAAGGTGAGAAGATAGGTAATTGGTATAGTGATAATATTTCTACAGATACAAGAAGCATCAAACGAGGTGATCTGTTTATCGCGCTTAAGGGAAAAAATTTTGATGGACATGATTTCGTACATGAGGCATTTGTAAAAGGGGCAGTTGCTGCGATAGTAAGCAAGAAGGGTATGGAATATTCTCCTCTTGTTATTGTAAATGACACATTACAAGCTCTGCATAATATGGCTTCGTATTATATCAAACATCTTGATGCCACAATTATTGCAGTAACAGGAAGCATAGGAAAAACTACCACAAAAGATATGTTATATACTGTTTTATCACAATATGGTGTCTCACATGTGAATAGTGGCAATCTCAATAATAATATAGGGTTGCCCCTCACTATATTAAGTTCTCCAGTAAATTGTAAATATTTAGTGCTTGAAATGGGTATGAACCATAAAGGCGAGATAGAGGAATTATCAAGGATTAGTAGTCCAGATATTGCAGTTATTACAAATATTGAGTATGCGCATATTGAAAACTTTCCTTCTATATATGCAATTGCACAAGCGAAACTAGAAGTATTATGTGGTATGAAAAGTAATGGCGTACTAATATTAAATCATGATAATGAGTATTATAACTATTTATCTTCATATGCTGATAAAATAATTAATCGTAAAATTATAAGTTTTGGCAGACACAAAGATGCCACAGTACGCTTATTAAATTTAACTAAAATTTATAATGAGCTAAGTTTAGATCTTATTTTAAATAATGATAAGGTGGTAAATTTTAATCTTCCTACTAGAAGAGAACATTTGATTTATTCTGCTATGGCCGTTGTAGCAGTTATGCAAAGTTTGAAACTTGATTTACCAAAAAATGCGTTTGATACATTTAAAATGGTACAGGGTAGGGGTAAAATATATAATATTAGATATTATGGAAAACAGATATGCCTGATTGATGATTCTTATAATGCTAGTCCAGCTTCAATGAAAGTTGCAATTGAAGATTTGGGTGGATACTTTAATAACAGGAGAGTGATATTTCTTGGTGATATGGTGCAACTGGGTAACCAGAGTATAAAGTTTCATACAGAGTTACTTGATCATATAATAGATCAAAAAATAAGTAGAGTTTATACAGTTGGGAAAATGATGGCAGAATTGTATAAGCTTTTGCCAGCCGACGTGAAAGGCATGCATTTTTATAATGCGCATCAATCAAGCGGCAAATTTAATGATATTGTCGAGGACCATGATGTGATTCTCGTAAAGGGTTCTAGACTAATGAATATGGATATAATTGTGAAGGAATGTTTATCTCATTCTGTTTTTTGTGATCATATTACCTCTTGAATTTTTGTTAAACACAGTTATAAACTTATATACAGTCTTCAAACGATGTTGTTATGTTATGCGTAGATAGTGGCACGAGCCTTATACAGTACATTGCTAGAATACAGAAATTTCCTGTGTTATCTCAGGAAGAGGAAACACGGTTAGCACAAAATTGGTATGATCACCATGATGTTTCTTCTGCACATGCACTGATTACTAGTCATTTAAATTTAGTTGTAAAAATTGCTATGCAATTAAGAAATTATGGACTACCACTAATGGATTTAGTTATGGAAGGAAATATTGGGCTGATGCAAGCAGTAAAAAAATTTAATCCTAATTTAGGATTTCGTTTTTCAACTTATGCAGTCTGGTGGATTAAAGCTGCAATGAAAGATTTTATTTTAAAGTCTTGGTCGTGTGTAAAGATAGGTACAACACAAGCACAAAGAAGGCTATTTTTTAGCTTGCGTAAGATAAAAAAAAGAATTTTACAGTGCTCAAACAGAGAGTTTTTAACTAGTGAAGATGTGAAAGCTATGTCAAATGAGCTTTCTGTTTCTGAAGAAGATATAATACAGATGAATAGGCGTTTATCATGTCGCGATTTATCATTAAATGAATGTGTAAAAATAAATAATGAGTCTACAAAAGAATTACAGGATACAATTTCATCTAACTTACCAAATCAAGAGTTAGCTTATCAAAACAAAGAAGAACGAGAGTTAAAAGAAACGATCTTAAAAAATGCAGTAATGCATTTAAATGAAAGAGCAAGAGATATTTTCATAAGTAAATATCTATCTGACCATCCTAAAACTTTAGATGAGTTGAGTAAAAAATATGGTGTTTCTCGAGAAAGGATAAGACAAATTGCTGAACAATCGATGGAAAAAGTAAGGCAATATATACGATCAGAAGTTTCTAAATTTAAGTTGCATGCGTAGTTTATTTACTATTGTCTTGCTGTTTTGTTCAATTGGAGTTTTTACTTCGGTTGAGAAAGCAAAATTACAGGATCAGTACAAGGATTGGCTTGTTTACACAGCACTAGAAGATGGAGAAAAATTATGCTATATAATGTCCTACCCTAAAAAAAAAGATGAGAATTATACAACAAACCGTAACCCATATATAATGGTAAGTTATATTAGTAAAGCAGCTGACGAAGTTAACGTAACATCTGGATTTAAGTATGACAAGGACAAACCAGTCATTCTTAATATTGATTCAAAAGCAAAATATAAGCTTCAGATTATAGAAAGAAATCTGGCATGGGCAGAGAATACACAGACAGACCAGGAATTAATTTTAAAAATGAAAGGTGGATTATCAATGGTGGTATCTGGGCAAGTAAAAACACAAAGAGTTGATGACACCTATTCTTTACTTGGGTTTCAAAAAGCTTATAAAAAAATGCATGATCTGTGTGGTTCAACGCAAAATCCGTGATTGGTATAATTTAGATCAAATCTATGACTAGTACTAGTACAAAAAATAATTCTTTCCTTTATGCTGATAATGTAGAATTCATAGAAGGGATATACCAACGTTATCTTCGTGGTGATAGGTCGATAGGCAAAGAGTGGTATGATTTCTTTACAAATGATACGGAAATTAATCAGAAAGATGCAGAAAGTTTACAGCTCTCGTTAGCAAATTTCTTTAGGACTTATGGTCATTTTTTTGCAGACTTAAATCCTTTAGTGACTAATGGCGGTCAATCAATAAACTATATAAAGTATTCTGGTATAAACTTAAAAGATACTGCTAACGAGTTTGTTTCTCAATTGAGGCAAATTTATTGTAAAAATATCGGATTTGAGTTCATGCATATTTCCTCTTATGAAGAAAGGAAGTGGTTACAAGATAAAATTGAAAACCAGAATAACCATCTTAGTGTACAAGATAAAAAGGAAATATTAAGACATTTAATTGAATCTGAAGTATTTGAACAGTTTTTGCATGTAAAATTTCCAGGTTATAAACGTTTTTCTATAGAAGGAGGGGAAACGGCAATAGTTGCTTTGGAAAAAATTATAAATGATTCTTGTGATTTTGGAATTGAAGAGATAATTTTTGGAATGGCACATCGTGGTCGTTTAAACGTATTGACCAAAGTAATAGGGAAAGAATATGCGGCAGTATTATCTGAATTCCGCGGTGATGCTTTATGTGATGATCCAAGTATTTCTGGAGATGTGAAATACCATCTGGGTTATTTTGCTACTAGGATTATTGCACAAGATAAAAAAATATGCTTGAATCTATGTTATAATCCATCGCATCTAGAAGCAGTGAATCCAGTGTTAGCTGGCAGAGTGAAGGCAAAACAGGAAACAAGTTCAGTTCTTGGTGTATTGATCCATGGAGATGCAGCTTTTATTGGGCAAGGTGTAGTTGCCGAAGCCTTATCTTTTAGCAATATTCAGGGCTATCAGGTAGGGGGAATAGTGCATATAGTGATTAACAATCAAATTGGTTTTACTACTAATTCTTATCGTACGAGGTCATCGTTTTATTGTACTGATGTTGTTAAGCTCATTGAAGTACCAGTATTTCACGTTAATGGTGATGATCCAGAAGCTGTGAGCTTTGTTACATCTCTTGCAATGGAATATAGACAGATGTTTAAGAAGGACGTAGTGATTGATATAGTATGTTACCGTAAGTATGGTCATAACGAAGGTGATGAACCGTATTTTACTCAACCATTAATGTATAAGTTGATATCAGAACATAAGAGTAGTGGCAAAGTATATGAAGAAAAATTAATTGCTGATGGAATAATCAATAGTGAAGAAGTAACTGAATTACATAATAAATTTAGAATAAAACTAGATAAAGATTTAAAAACTGAGATTGTTACGAGAAAAACGAATTGTATATGGTCGAGTTCAATGGAAGTTAAACCAAATAAATATTTTGGTTTAACAAAAAATAAATTAAAAAATTTAGGAATACGTATAAATAGTAATGTTCCAGACAATTTTAACATTCATAGTAAAGTGAAGAAAATAGTTGACCACAGGTTAGATAGCATGAACTCCGAAAGCAATATCGATTGGTCAACTGCTGAAAGTCTCGCTTTTGGTTCACTATTAATCGAAGGAATAAAAGTGCGCTTATCTGGACAAGACTGCTGTAGAGGTACCTTTTCACAACGGCATGCCAAATTAATTGATCAAGCTACAGAAGCGGAATTTATTCCATTAAATAATATAGATGCAGATCAAGCATTGATTGAGGTGATAAATAGCTCTTTATCTGAATATGCGGTGATGGGGTTTGAATATGGTTACAGTTTAGATTCTCCTAATGTGCTAGTACTGTGGGAAGCACAATTTGGTGATTTTGCAAATGGTGGTCAAATTATAATTGATCAGTTTATTGCATCTGCAGAAACAAAATGGTCATGTGCAAGTGGTTTGGTTCTATTACTTCCTCATGGGTATGAAGGGCAAGGTCCTGAGCATAGTTCAGCACGTATAGAAAGGTTTTTACAGCTATGTGCAGAAGACAATATGCAGGTAGTTAATTGTTCTACACCTGCAAACTATTTCCATGTGTTACGTAGGCAGATACATAGGGGTTTTCGTAAGCCTTTAATAATATTTACACCGAAATCTTTATTACGGCATAAAAAGGCAGTTTCTAACTTATCCGATTTTGAAGGGAGTTTTCTTACAGTAATTCCAGAATATAGGAAAAATTTAGTGTCAAATGATAAAATACGTAAAGTAATAATATGTAGCGGTAAAATTTATTATGACATCATTGAGGTATTTGAGTCTAAAGCAATAAATGATATAGCTGTGGTACGTCTTGAACAATTTTATCCATTTCCAATGGATAAATTAGCGCATGAGCTGGATCAGTATAAGAATGCAGAGGTGGTATGGTGTCAGGAAGAACCTAAAAATATGGGAGGATGGTTCTTTATTAATCCACTAGTAGAAGAATTGCTATCAAATTTAAGTATTTATTCTAAAAGGCTATCCTGTATTGCACGGCCTGCATCTGCATCTACTGCATGTGGTTGTTCTAATATTCATAGTAAACAACAAATACATATTCTTTCTCAGGTAGTAGATACACAAGATCCTAGTTGTTGAAAAAAATAGATTATAACAGGCTGTTAAAAGGGCAGTATGTAGAAATTGAGAAATAGGTTTGCTATAGAATAGATCCGCTGCGAAGCACTGCGAAGTATTTTGAGTGTGGAGTAGTCTAAAAATAGAATTAGCTAAAAACCATGTTTTAGATTCACGAGACCAGCTATTATGTTGAACCTCATGTTA
>JAIXMJ010000003.1 GCA_022836975.1 Wolbachia sp. | reverse complement strand
CCTGATATATTAAAATGCTTTAAAACATTTATAATTAAACTACCTAAATCTTTAATATACTTTCTAATATCTTGTAGGTTTCTTTCTTTTAAATTAAGCATCAAATAAATAATACGTTGCCCAGGGCCATGATATGTATATTTACCCCCTCTACCAGTTTTGTAAATATGGAATAATGGGTCAATAACATCGCTATCTGATGCACTGATACCTGCGGTATATATGGCTGGATGTTCAAGTAACCATATAAGTTCATATGCTAGGTGTGCATGAATCAAATGCACCCTTTCCTCCATAAAGTTTATAGCGTAATGATAGTCAACAGGGTGATTAGATATTAGCCATTCAGTGCTCAAGTTAATCTCTTTCCCTATCTACCATAAGTTGTTTAATTTTTATTATTGCTTTTGCTGGATTAAGTCCCTTAGGGCAAGTTTTCGTGCAATTCATTATTGTATGACAACGATATAATTTAAATGGATCATTTAATGCATCAAGACGTTCAGCTGTTTTATTATCACGACTATCAACAATCCATCTATATGCTTGTAACAGCGTTGCTGGACCTAAATATTTGTCACCATTCCACCAATAACTAGGGCAACTTGTCGAACAACATGCACATAATATACAATCATAAAGCCCATCGAGCTTTTCCCTATCTTCTACAGATTGTATATACTCCTTATTTTGTGCTGCAGATTGATCAACCTGTAACCATGGTTTAATTTTTTTATACTGTTTATAGAAGTTGCTTAAATCTGGAACCAAATCTTTTATTACATACATATGAGGTAATGGGTATATCTCGATATCTCCTTTTATATCGCGCATTGATTTAGTACATGCGAGAGTATTTGTACCGTCAATATTCATAGCACATGATCCACATATTCCTTCTCTACAAGAACGTCTAAAAGTTACACTTGAATCCACTTCATCTTTTATTTTAATTAATGCATCAAGCACCATCGGACCACAATTATCCATATCTATAAAAAATGTATCTATTCTTGGATTTTTTGCATCATCTGGAGACCAACGATAAATCTTCACTCTTCTGATGTTTTGTGCTCCAGCAGGTACGGGATAAGTTTTGCCTCTTTTGTTAATTTTAGAATTTTGTGGTAGAAAAAATTGTACCATATTGACTGTTTGCTTATAACATTTTAGCATAACACATTCTTGCTATTTTGCTACACTTTTTCTGGCTGTAGGCACCTTGATGTGAGGTTAATTATTCATATAAAGTTAATCATTATTTTCTACAATAATATTAGCAAATAATAGTGAGGGTGCCTTTTTAGCTTTGTCTAATTCTTATGTCATATATTGCTTTATAGCCATAAAATATAGTAATTTTTTCTATTATAAAGGACACTATATGTTGTATTTCTAGTGCTTTGCTGCCATTTATTACAATTAAGTGCAGAACACCAACATTTGCATTTTGTGCATATAAAATTTTTTGTGGCTTTGTATATTGTGCTATTTCTTTACCGACTATGCTATCCCAATTTAAAATTAGGCGTATTTCGTTTCTGCTAAGCTTATCTTTTATGCGTTGTAGTACATAATTCTCCATTAAAACTTTTAACTGTTTTGGCCCACTATATTTCAACATAATATTTTACTGCTTTAAAATATAACATTTTTATGTAGATTATGAAAACTTCTCAACAAAAAAGATACTATTGTTCGCGTGATCTTTTTTTCTCACTCAGGACCTAATATCGCGTGCCGATGAGATAAAACCGAGCTAAGATCTCCTATGCGATTAATGTTGTGTAAGCAATCTCCATTCCTTCTTTTATGGCTTGTTTCCTATCTCCAATTTCCAAAGCATCTGGACATCCTAACAAAATTTCACTACGAATCTTTCCTGGATCTTCGTTGCGTGGATTATCATCTGTAATTACTACTTTATCTGCGTATTTTTGTGCAATGAGTCCCATCTGTAGACGCTTTGTCTTATCACGATTTCCAGCACACCCAAATACTAGTACTACCTTTCTTTTAAGATGCCACTTTAGTGATAGTACTGCTTGCTCCAATGCTTCAGTATTATGAGCATAATCTACAAATACTAGTTCATTTACCTTTTCCATTCTACCTGAAGGTGACAGTAGCTTTTCTACACATATATCAACAAAATCTAGTCCTGACATGCCTATTGCGCATAATAAATTATATGCTTGAAATTTACCAAAAACTGGGAAAAATCTATCATAAATTTTATTGTGTATTTTAATTTGTATATATTGACCGTCTTGAGTTGGAACTTGTTGTAGTAATGTAATATCAGAATCTTCTTTGCCATATGTGATTACCTGGTTTTCATGTTCTCTGGCTATACTAGATAATATATTATATTTATCTGCATCTTTATTTAAAACTGCTTTTTTTCCTTTAGGTAATATCTCAGAGAATAACTTTTGTTTGGCAGTAAAATAATTATCAAGATTGCCAAAATAATCTAAATGATCATGTAATAAATTGGTAAAAGCTGCAATGCTAAACCTTAATCCATGTATTCTATACTGATCTATACCATGACCTGTAGCTTCTATAGCTATATTTTCTATATTTTTCTCGTTAATCACACGTAATTTAAAATAGAGATCATATGGATCAGGAGTGGTAAGAGCATTTGCATGGCTCATAATTTCATCATTCAAATGCGTACCAAGACTGCCAATGGATGCAGCATTATAGCCAGAATTTTGCCACATTTGACGACAAAATTCTACCACAGAAGTTTTACCACTACTACCTGTAACAGCTGCAATATACTTAGGCTGCCTAAACTGATAAAATCTACTCACTATTTCGCTATATATTTTGTGAGGATTTGGATAAAAGATTATAGGTATATCTATAGGTATATCTAGTTGTTGATTAATCATTATTGCTGCAGGCAATTCTGTAATTTTGTTCAAACATTTTTGATTGATGCAGACAAAAAGAAAATTTGTTTTAATTCTTCTTGGATTACATGTGATTCCTTCGATTTCTATATCAAAACTTATATCAACGATATTATATAATAACTCTTTGAGTTTCATATCCTGAGTAATGCAGCATTTAAATCTTCTTGTAAATCTATTGGATCTTCTAGTCCACAATATATTCTTATGCAACTTCCTCCATAATCTGATCTCATTACAGACCTTTCATACTCCATAGGTAGTATCAAACTATCACATCCGCCCCATGATGCGCCTATACCAAAAATCTTCATAGGATTTAACATATTACTTAATTCTTCATTTGAATATTGCCTATCGAGTACTACACTGAATACACTACTTGCCCCTTTAAAATATTTTTTCCATAATTTATGTTGAGGATGTGAAATAAGAGCAGGATATAGTACTCTCTGAATCTTAGAATGTGTTTCCAGCCATCTTGCTAGCTCTATAGCTGTTTCTTGATGTTGTTTCATGCGTATATCGAGCGTTCTTAATCCACGATGTGCAAGATAACAGTCGTGTGATTGCACGGTTACCCCATAATGCTTGTGATTATTATATAGTAGGTTGAAGGTATCACCTTCAGCAATCGTGGCGCCCATTAACAAATCTGAATGGCCGGATAGATATTTTGTTACCGCATATAATGCAACATCAATACCATGTTCTAATGGTTTAAATAGTAGAGGTGTGGACCATGAATTGTCACAAACAGTTGTAATATTACGCATCTTTGCAACTTTGACTATATGTTCTATATCAGAAATTTCAAAAGTTGCAGAGCCAGGGGTTTCAATCATTATTAATGAGGTATTATCACGTACGAGATGAGCTATGCTTTGCGTTGGATCATAGAAAGTAACCTCTATACCTCTTTTAGGACATTCATTATTAGCAAATTTCTTAAGTCTGTGGTAACTATTATCCTGAATTAAAACATGAGATCCAACCTTACTAAAAGTTAAAATAGCAAACACAAGTGCAAATAGTCCAGATGGATAGATAAGTGCATATCCTCTTGCTTCAATTTCAGCAAGTCCATTTGCAAAATCGTGAAGAGTAGGGGATCCAACGTTATTGTAACTATAATCTCTTATAATACCATCATTTGTAATACCATATATGTTTTCACCATTTGAGGCATTTAAATAGTCCATATAAGTAGGAAACAATAATGTGGATGAATAATACACTGGTGGATTTATTGAGCCATTGTAGTTTTTAAATCTTCTACCTGCTTTAACTGATAAAGATTTTGTTTTAGTAGTTGTTGTACTCATTGTTAGTGTATAAATCAAGCGAAATTGCATGTAAAAGCTTTATTTCATTTTCTAATAATTTATAGATTAACCTATGTCTTTGTAAGGCACTCATATCAATGAAATCATCAGATACAATTATTAATCTAATGTGTGAAGGTAATGTAGAAGCAGGATAATGATCTGCATGCTTTTCTGATTCGTTAACAATTTCAATCTTAATTACATTAATAGCATTACGTATCTGTTTTGCTATTGCTTTAATGAAATCCATTAGAAAATTGCTTCTTTAAGTTTATCTTCTTCAGAGTCTTCTATATCAATACTAAAATTACTATTATTTTTTAGTAATTCTCTAATTTTTGCCTCTATTTCAAATGTAACTTCTTGATTAGCCCTAAGGTAATTTTTTGTATTTTCTCTGCCTTGTCCAAGACGTGTATTGTTATATGAATAATAAGCACCTGATTTCTCAATAATGCCGAATTTTACACCCATATCTATTATTTCACCAAATTTTGATATTCCCTCATTATACATAATATCAAATTTTGCTTCTCGGAATGGAGGTGCAACCTTATTTTTTACAACTTTTACCTTTGTTTCGTTTCCTGCAATATTTTCTTTGTCTTTTATAGTACCGGTCTTCCTTATATCTAGCCTGATAGAAGTATAGAACTTTAACGCATTACCACCTGTTGTAGTTTCTGGATTTCCATAAACCACCCCTATTTTCATGCGTATCTGATTGATGAAAATTAGTATGCAATTTGCTTTTGACACAGCGGAAGTTAATTTACGTAACCCATGACTTAAAAGTCTTGCTTGTAACCCCATATGTTGATCGCCCATATCACCCTCAATTTCAGCTCGTGGTGTTAAAGCAGCAACTGAGTCAATCACTATTACATCAACTGCGCCTGAACATACTAAGTATTCAACTATATGCAATGCCTGCTCTCCGGTATCTGGTTGTGAAATGACAAGATCATCAGCGTTCACTCCTAACTTACGGGCATATAACACATCCAGTGCATGTTCTGCATCAATAAATGCACATGCACCACCATTCTTTTGTGCTTCAGCAATCACATGTAAAGCAAGAGTAGTCTTACCAGAACTTTCAGGACCAAATATCTCAATTATGCGTCCCTTCGGTAGTCCACCGACACCTAGTGCAAAATCAAGAGCTATAGATCCTGTAGATATGGTATCTATTTTTTCTACTGGATTTTGTTTCAGTTTCATTATTGCACCTTTACCAAAAGCCTTTTCAATTTGACTGATCGCATTATCAAGTGCTTTTTGTTTGTTATCTACTGAATCTACCATAATTTACTTAAAATACTCATGCTATTATGATACCCTAGATTGTTAATACTGCAATCATTTTATGAGATACAAAATAACTATAGAGTACAATGGAAGTGAATTTTCAGGTTGGCAAAAACAGAAGCAGTCTATAAGTTCAGTACAGGAAACAATTGAAAATGCTATATATAATTTTTCTCATGAAAAAGTCACACTATATTGTGGTGGTAGAACAGATGCAGGAGTACATGCTTTAGGGCAAGTTGCGCACTTTGATATACGCAAGGAGTTTGAACCGTATAGGATAAGAAATGCAGCAAATTATCATTTAAAGTCGACTGATATAGCAGTTATTAATGCTGAAATTGTTAATGAAACATTTCATGCAAGATTTTCAGCCAAAAAAAGGCATTATGAGTATAGAATAATTAATCGTTATGCTCCTACAGTATTAGAGAACGGACGTATATGGCAAATATTTAAACCTCTTAGTATAGAAATTATGTGCAAAGCTGCTAAATATCTGGTAGGAAAACATGATTTCTCAAGTTTCCGCTCAAAATATTGTCAATCCAAAAGTCCAATTAAAACAATTGACAGTATTGAGATTATACAGGATCAAGACCATCTCTATATTAGAATATCTGCACTTTCTTTTCTGCATAATCAGGTTAGGATAATGGTAGGTACACTAGTTGAGTTTGGAAGCAACAATATTGATCCAGACCAGATACTCAAAATATTAAATAACCAAGACAGGAATTATGCTGGTACTACTGCACCACCTTATGGTTTATACTTGATAGGTATAGATTATTAAAGCTTAATGGAATAGGGAAGGGGAATATAGCACTTTTCCTGCATAGGTTGAGTTTTTTTGTTGCTTTATAATATATTATAATATAAAATTATAAAATAGGTGGAGTGTAAAGTAATGGAAAGTGTTTGCTTATTATTAAAATTAAGTAGTATTTAATTGTCAAATGAATTTATATTTGAATGTCGATCGATCTCAATTTACCAGAATTACCAGTGTTACATCCTAGAATTACTGTGGTAGGTGTAGGTGGTGCTGGTGGAAATGCTGTAAATAACATGATTCAGTCCAACTTACAAGGGGTGAATTTTGTTGTAGCAAATACAGATGCTCAAGCGTTAGAAAAATCCTTATGTAATAAAAAAATTCAGCTTGGTATTAATTTGACTAAGGGTTTAGGTGCTGGTGCTTTACCGGATGTTGGTAAAGGTGCAGCAGAAGAGTCGATTGATGAGATTATGGAGCATATAAAGGATAGTCATATGCTCTTTATTACAGCTGGAATGGGTGGTGGTACAGGTACTGGTGCAGCACCGGTAATTGCTAAAGCTGCAAGAGAAGCTAAAGCTGCAGTAAGAGACAAAGTATCAAAAGAAAAAAAGATTTTAACTGTTGGGGTTGTGACTAAACCATTTAGCTTTGAAGGTGTGAGACGGATGAGGATAGCTGAACTTGGCTTAGAAGAATTACAGAAGTATGTGGATACGCTTATTGTAATTCCCAACCAGAATTTATTTAGAATTGCGAATGAAAAGACCACATTCTCTGATGCATTCAAGCTTGCTGATAATGTGCTACATATAGGGATTAGAGGAGTAACTGATTTAATGGTTATGCCTGGGCTCATCAACCTTGATTTTGCTGATATAGAAACAGTAATGAGTGAAATGGGAAAAGCAATGATTGGTACAGGAGAAGCAGAAGGAGAAGATAGGGCAATTAATGCTGCAGAGGCTGCAATATCTAATCCTCTACTTGATAATGTGTCAATGAAAGGTGCACAAGGAATATTGATTAATATTACTGGTGGCTTAGATATGACTTTATTTGAAGTTGATTCTGCAGCAAATAGAGTACGTGAAGAGGTAGATGAGAATGCTAATATAATATTTGGTGCTACTTTTGATGAGGCAATGGAAGGTAGGATACGTGTTTCTGTGCTTGCTACTGGAATTGACGGACGTACAGATGTAGATGTTGATCAGAGTGAAAGAGGTAATAAAGAAACATTTAAATGGTCTTACAGTCAATCCGAAAGTCATGTTGAACGGCAAGAAAATGATTGTACTGTTCAGAAAAATAGAGAATCAGAAGACAAAGCTAAATGGAGTGGTAATGTGTATGATATACCCGCATATTTGAGGAGAAAGAAGTAACTAGCACGTGTTGGAGCTGAATGTTCTTGAACATAAATGGTATGATGTGATTGAGAATCCAAAAGGCTTTGTGTTACAAGTTATAAATACTGCACTACAAAAGTTAGATATAGCGCATTATAATCCAAGTATCTCTGTGGCTCTGGTCAATGATTGTTTTATGCGTAAACTTAACTTAAAGTTTCGTAAGATTGATGCACCAACTAATGTATTATCATTTCCTTGTGAACATCTATCTAATGAGTGTGATTTAGGGGATATAGCGCTTTCAATAGGTACTATACAAAAAGAGTCGTATGAATATGATATACCTATTTTTGAGCATATTGCACATATGTTGATACATGGATTATTGCATTTACTTGGTTATGATCATAAGACACAAGCAGAGGAAATAATAATGAAAAACTTGGAACATGCAATTTTAGTTTTACTTGACTACAAAAAATTGTAGTTATTAGGTAAAATATATGAGTGGTTAAATGGGGATATTTTGAAAGATAAAATAAAAAAGATAATCATTTCTGGAAAGGCAGTGTGGCCAATAATAGAAGGAGGTAAGGGTATTGCAATTAGCGATGGAAGAACGAGTGGAGCATTTGCTGCTGCAGAAGCTGTTGGAACATTTTCTGGAGTAAACGCTAAACTTGTTGATGATAATGGAGAATTAGTACCATTAGTTTATAAGGGTAAAACAAGGTGTGATAAACACAATGAGTTAATCGAATATAGTATTAAAGCAGGAATTAGCCAGGCAAAAATAGCGAATGAAGTGTCTAAAGGTTGTGGGAGGATACATATGAATGTATTGTGGGAGATGGGTTCTGCTGAACGAGTACTACATGAGATATTGGAAGGAACAAAGGGTTTAATTCATGGTATTACTTGCGGTGCTGGTATGCCATATAAGCTTGCAGAGATTGCAGCAAAATATCAAGTTTATTATTACCCTATCATTTCTTCTGTGCGTGCATTTAAGGCATTATGGAAGCGTACATATCGAAAAATATCATCATATCTACTTGGTGGTGTAGTTTATGAAGATCCGTGGCTTGCTGGAGGACATAATGGATTAAGCAATAACGAGAACCCAGAATTACCACAAGCTCCACTTGAAAGAGTGATTGAGTTAAGGTCGTTTATGAATGAGGTTGGGCTTATCAAGACACCTGTAGTTATGGCTGGAGGAGTATGGCATTTGAAGGATTGGGAGCATTGGTTTGATAATCAGCAGATAGGTCCCATAGCTTTTCAGTTTGGCACACGTCCACTCTTGACTAAGGAAAGTCCCATCTCCTTAGAATGGAAAAAGAAATTGTTAACTTTAAAAGCAGGTGATGTATTTTTAAATAAATTTAGTCCAACAGGATTTTACTCGTCTGCAGTAAAAAATAATTTTATCCATGAATTACAGGAACGAAATTTACGTCAGATAAGATTTTCAGAAAGTGCCAATGAAGAATTTAATAGTGAATTTGTAATCGGTGCAAGAAATAGAAAAATTTATATTACTAATGAAGATAAAAAGTTAACGGAAAAATGGCTTGAAACAGGTTATACAGAAGTAATGAAAACTCCTGATTCAACAATTATTTTTGTTACACTTGATAAATTTAAGGAAATCAGGAATGATCAAGTGAATTGTATGGGATGTCTAAGTCATTGTTTGTTTAGTAATTGGAAGGACCACGACAATTATTCAACGGAACGTAAACCAGATCCACGTAGTTTTTGCATACAAAAGACTTTGCAAAACATTATACATGGTGGAGATATAGAAAATGAATTAATGTTTTCTGGACACAATGTATATAAATTTAAACAAGATCCATTTTATGCGGACGGCCATATACCAAAAGTAAGGGAATTAGTAGAAAGAATACTAAGCGGATATTGATTTGTAAAGAAAGCTAATCTATACCTACTACAATTCATCTTGGGAAACTTCTGTTACCCGGTGTTTCCCATACCGTGCTTCAGTAATGAACTTATTGTGCTATATTAAGCAGCAAGTGGAAGTGCATTACATTCTGCATCAAAATTATTGTTTGCATTTAAATTACGAACTCTTAGCGGTGGTATCTAACCGAGCAAAATTACCATCTTTACTATGCATGTCGATCCTAATACACCCCCGTAAATACAGTGGAGGTGCCGAGTACCGCCCTCGGGTCCAATACACCTATTACATAATAAGTTTATTGCTATAGTACAAAAATGTACATTGTTATTATATAACAATATAAAACAAATGTCAACATTTCTTTTAAGTATGGCTTCAAGAAAAGCCAATTCTATTATTGGAAAAAGTATATCCGCTTTTGCATAAAGTTTCAAGAGCATACAAAACAGCTAATATACTTGAACATACACCAACCTGCGCTAGCATTTATTCAGCAATGCTGTGTACCCATTTAACATTATATCCATAATGAGAAGATCTATCCTTCCTACATATTTTCAGAACTTAACTTTTTCTTATGAGATATCTGAAGTAAGATGTGCGATACTATCAATATAACAAACCCTATTATTAATGCATATGACATTTTATACATTAAACTCCTTGAAAATATGTTGATAACTTTTTGCAAAGGAAACTGCTCGATAAACAGATGAGGAGGAATTAAAATACTAAGATCAATTGATACAGCTGTTATTATACCAACTAGATTTCTCACACAGAAACTTAGTTGTGACTTAAATTTTTCAAGTATAGCTACACTACAGCAAAGCGATAGGAACAGTGAAGCGAAATAAATCAATAACATTAAATTAAACTTGTGCCATACTAAAACAGCATTGATAAATGTACATAATGCCAAAGCATAAATAGCTTTCTTTTTATTATATAGTTCTGTTATTGCATTTGTAGTTAATGCTGATAATGTAAAAAAACATGAACATACAATCAGTTTGTTAGTAGCATTGATTAAAAAAATAGAAATACAAAGACATAAAGACAAAATAAGCATATTTCAGCATCCTTAAAACACATTTAATATATCGTAAATTTTCTGAATTTGCAACTAGTTTTTTCATATAATATCATTTTTATCCTAACAGCGAAATTCCTGTATATGCAAAGATGTGGCACTTAATAAAAAGAATTTTTGTATGAGCCTTTTCATATTATTGGATTTGTGTTAATGTAATTTGGATTTGTGTTAACGTTAAAGGTAACTTATATGCTTAGAAGGTATAACTTCAAGGAAATTGAACATAAGTACAATTATTTATGGGAAAGTAGTAAGACATATAAGTGGGATAGAAGAGGCAATAATAATTTTGTAATTGATACTCCTCCACCTACAGTATCTGGAGAGTTACATATAGGACATATATTTAGCTATTGTCACACAGATTTCATTGCAAGATTTCAAAGAATGTTAGGTAAAAATGTCTTTTATCCTATAGGGTTTGATGATAATGGACTTCCTACTGAAAGACTAGTTGAGAAAGCTTATAACGTGTGTGCTAAAGAAGTAGGCAGAGAGAAGTTTACAGAAATGTGTTATACAGTGATTGGTAACTCAAAACAAAAATTTACTGAATTATTTAAAGCTGTAGGTATTAGTTATGATTGGAGCCTAGAATATCATACAATTAGTGGAGATGCTATTACACTTTCTCAGATGTCATTTATTGATTTGTATAATAAAGGATATATCTATAGGAAAATGCAGCCTATTTTATGGGATCCAGTTGATAAGACTGCAATTGCACAAGCAGAGATAGAGGACAAAGATTTTGAATCTAGCTTAAATACAATTGTTTTTTTTACTGAAGAAAATGAACCGATCCATATAGCAACTACACGCCCTGAATTGTTACCTGCATGTGTGGCAGTTTTGTGTCATCCGGATGATAAACGTTATTCTCATCTTATAAACAATATAAGAAAGGCTATAGTGCCAATTACACAAGAAAGAGTGCCAATAATTGCTGATGAAAGAGTAAAAATAGATAAAGGTACAGGACTTGTTATGTGTTGTACTTTTGGTGATGAATTGGATGTGTATTGGCAACAAAAACATAAATTGCCAATAAAAATTATTATTAATAAGGATGGTAAAATAAATTTATCAAATGGCAAAGAGATATTTAATATAATTAATGGTCAGAAAGCTTCTGTAGCAAGAAAAAAAATTATTGAGGTATTAATATCTCAGAATTTGCTTGTAGATAGTATAGCAATCATTCACTCTGTTAAATGTGCAGAAAGATCTGGAGCACCACTTGAGATCTTGCCAACATATCAGTGGTTTGTGAAAGTTTTAGACCAAAAAGAGCAAATACTTAAAAAGGTACGAGAGTGTAACTGGCATCCAGAGTGCATGAGAAAACGTATGGAAATATGGATAGACGGATTGAATTGGGACTGGTGTATTTCACGGCAGCGCTATTTTGGTGTACCATTTCCTGTGTGGTACTCAAAACGTAAAGGTGAAGAAGGGAAAGTAATTTTGCCTGCAATCAGTGAACTTCCTGTTAATCCTTTGAGCTACGTTCCTATAGGGTATAGTCAAGAAGAAATTATTGCTGATCAAGATGTAATGGATACATGGGCGACAAGTGCTATTACACCTCAATTGAATTTGCGTGCAATTAATAAAGAACTTTGTCTAGAAAATAATTTAATAGATAGTAAAATTTTTCCTGCGGATTTAAGGGGCCAAAGCCATGAGATCATACGTACTTGGGCTTTTTATACCATTTTAAAGGCACAATACCATGAGGAGTTACTGCCATGGAAAAATATTATGATTAGTGGCTGGTGTTTAGCAGATGACAAGAAAAAAATGAGCAAATCAAAAGGAAACATTGTTACTCCTCAATCAATACTTGATATGTACGGTGCGGATGTGGTACGTTACTGGGCTGCAAATTCAAGGCTGGGAGTGGATACAATTTTTTCTGAAAATGTTTTCAAGATAGGCAAACGTTTAGTAACAAAGTTGTGGAATGCAAGTAAGTTTGCTTCTTTATTTATTGAAAAAGGTCAAGAGATAAATTTAGAATTAATTAATGAAACTATAGATAAATGGGTATTATCAAAATTATACAAAGTAGTGGAAAGGGTTAAAACTTGTTTATTACATTTTAAATACTGTGAAGCATTAGAAGCAGTAGAAGAGTTTTTCTGGAAAGATTTTTGCGATAATTATTTAGAGTTGGTGAAGAAACGTGCATATAGAGCAGAAATAAGCGCAAAACAGAGTTTAGCATATACACTAAGCATTATTCTCCGTTTATTTGCACCATTTTTACCATATATTACAGAGGAGATATACAACCAGTTGTATGACAATCATTCTATACATAGTAGTGGTAACTGGCCAGATGTGTCTATTTACGACCAATCTTCAGAACAAGAAGGAGATGATTGTGTACAAATATTAAGTATAGTAAGAAAATTTAAGGCAAGTAATAATCTTTCAATCAAGTCATGCATAAAAAAATTAGTGATTAAAACAAATAACAGATTAAATAAATCTATAGAGAATGATTTGCAAGCAGTTTGTAACGCTGAAACAATCGAGTGGGGTGACTGTGTGGATAAAAATGAAAAATATATAGTAGATATAATAGATTGATGTTTTGTGGTAAAGCATATGCTTTATGTAGAAATATGCGGATGGAAAAGATGACGGAAGGATTCAAGAAATGTACAATTAAAGTTTAGGAGTGAAAAGGCATAAAGAGAAATTTATGGTAGAGGCATAAAAATAATAGTAATTAATATACAATCAAACAGTGCTTTGGAGGATTTAGTGAAACAATATGATCATTCTATTAGTGAATTAATTAGCTTAGACTTTGATAAGTTATGCTTAGAACAAAGCTGTTTTATCGTGTAGCATTAGATATTTTATGTGCAGAGCTAATCCTATAATATGTGCATTAGATACTAGCGATTTGAATCAAGCTGTATTTATGGCTCGGATTTTACGCAATAGGGTAGGGATGATAAAGCTAGGCCTAGAGTTTTTTGCTGCTTGTGGTTTGCATGGAATAGAGAAAGTGGGTAAATGTGGTATACCAATTTTTTTAGATATAAAATTGCATGACATTCCTAATACCGTAGCTAAAGCAATTAAAGTAATAAGTAGTTTAAATATTAGAATGCTAACATTACATATTGCTGGAGGTATGCAAATGTTACATTATGCATTAAATGCTATACAAAATACAGAAATAAAATTAATAGGAGTTACGGTGTTAACAAGTATAAACGATAATGATTTGAATCAATGTGGAATAGAGAAAAGGATAGAGTCACAAGTTATTTTACTTGCAAAGCTTGCACAAACATCGGGGTTACATGGAGTTGTTTGCTCTGCATTAGAGACACAAGCAATACGTAGAGAATGTGGTAAGGATTTCAATATTATTACTCCTGGGATTCGTATAAGTTCTCACGATAATAATGATCAAAAAAGAACTGCAACACCACGAGAAGCAATTACTTTTGGTGCTGACTATATTGTCATTGGCAGGCCTATAACAGAAAGTACAGATCCTGTAAAAAGTGTTGAGTCCATCTTTGACTCATTACGTTAGGTATGAAAGCTGCTATTGTATCGTCCTTTCCCTTAAAGCTTTGTTAATGTGGGCTAAAATCTTATGACGACATACCCTGAAATCAGACAGTTTGAAGAAATGGATATTCCTAAAATAGTAACAAAGTTCATGGAAAACAACTGGCCAAAGCCATTCTCAACATTTGCAAATTACTTGAAAGAACAAAAACTTGGTGCGCGTGTTGCATGGGTAGCTTTTTATCAAAATGAATTTGCTGGATATGTAACACTAAAATGGCAATCACTGTATGAATCATTTGCAAATAATAGTATACCGGAAATTATGGATTTAAATGTCCTGCCTCAATTTAGAAATAGAGAAATTGGATCGGCATTGCTTGAAACTGCAGAAAAAGCAGCTGTTAAAAAAAGTGATGTTGTGGGTTTAGGTGTCTGTCTTTATGCTGATTATGGTGCAGCACAAAGACTTTACATAAAAAGAGGCTACGTTCCAAACGGTTTTGGTGTTACATACAAATATCAACACGTTGAACCTGGAACTAAAGTTGAGCTTGATGATGATTTGGTGTTATGGTTTACGAAAAAATTGAAATAATTATGGATATCAAAACTTGTCTGATCATAGGTGCATCATGACGTTAGAAAGTTTTGACGATCTTTTTGTTGGTTATCCTTTAGAAATAGAAAATAACCTCAGCGCTCTGCTTCCACACTCAAAGGCCTTGGAAAATCAATCCATGTATTTGCAAATTTTATCACAAATCGCGCTAGGGTATGTCGTCGCAAGAACTAGTTGAATAAATGTCAAAAGTTTATATAATAAAGGATTTAAGGGTTAGAAAAGATGGAAAGAGAAATAGTACATAGAAGGCATGATATAAGCGACGGGTTGTGGGATAAATTAGAAGGTCATCTTCCTGAAGAAGAGGTATCTGGGGAGGGATTGCAAAGGATCACAGGACATTTATAAATGCAGTAATGTGGATATTTAGGACTGGTGCACCATGGACCACCTGATGATGGCCATTGGAAGCAGGAGAGTGGTGTGATATTTATTGAAAATTTTTATTGATCTTGAGTGACTAAAGATCAAATGATAGGTAGGACAAAATGGGCAAAGGCCGTAAATGCGCATGGTATACCTGTCAGAATCAGAAGGTTCCAGACATCCAAGAAATATAACATGAGGTTCAACATAATAGCTGGTCTCGTGAATCTAAAACATGGTTTTTAGCTAATTCTACTTTTGGACTACTCCATACTCAAAATACTTCGCAGTGCTTCGCAGAGGATCTAAGGAGCTATATAAACTTAGGCATAATACATTTCAAAAATTTGCGCGGTAGGCATGCACGCTCATATATGGCTGCCCTTTCCCTTAAAGCTTTATTAATGTGGGCTCAAATCTTATGACGACATACCTTAGAGGAAACCTTTTTAATTGGCTATAGCATGTGAATTGGAATAGTATTGTGCTAACTCTGCTAATTCTACATTTAAAGTATTTTTAATATTTAATACTTTTTTTTCTGTTACAGTTCCTATATGAGAGTATGCTATACCACTAAATACTTTTTCAAAAACCTTCTGATTTTGTGGTGCAATGGTAACTAATATTCTACTCTGAGATTCAGAAAATAGTGTAGTTTTTAAGTCGTTATTGTCGGAAGGTATTAATGCAGGATCTATCTCTGCTCCAAGATTGCTGGCAATTAAAGATTTTGCTAAAGCAATTATTATTCCACCAAGATTTGGTGCAATTGCAGAAGCTATCAAACCTTTTTCAATAGCATTGTTATAGCACTCATATAATTTTCTAGCATTTTTTGCATCTACTTTTGGAACATTATTGTTACTTATTCCACTATATAGTTGATATTCGGATTTAGCTAATTCATTGTAAGTGGTACCAAGCATATATATTAGATCACCTGGGACTTTGACGTCCAACGAAACAGCATGTTCTATATTTCCAATCACACCAATAGCAGAAATAAGTAACGAAGGTGGTGAAGATATTTTTACTTCTTTTCCACTTGCATCATATCCTTTAAAATCATTAAACATGCTATCTTTTCCTGAGATAAATGGAGTTTTAAATGCTACTGCGTAATCATAACAAGCTTCCGCAGCTCTCTTTAGTTGCCATAATCTTTCTGGGTTATAAGAGTCACACCAGCAAAAATTATCCAGTAAAGCTAAATGATTTATATTTCCCCCTGCCGCAGTATAATTACGTATTGCTGTGTCTATTGCACATGCTGCCATATGGTAAGTATCAACCTCTCCATAACTTGAACCAAATCCTTGGGATTTTACGATACCGCGTGTTGATGATAAAATTGGTCTTGAAACAACAGCCTCGCTGCATACTCTGCCTTTACCTTGTAGTGGCTTAAGCACTGATGATCCAAGCACTTCGTGGTCATATTGTGCTACTATAAACTCTTTGTTACATATATTGGGTCTACTCAACATTTCTTTTAATGCAGTATCTATAGGAATATCTGCAAGTCTTTTGTCAACTATAGATTTTTTGTCAACCTTTGAGAGTCTGTCTATCCAAGGTCTAGTTTTTAAATGCATTTTAGGGTTTCCGCGATGCAAGAAGTCTGTGTCTAGATCCATGATTATTGTGGAAGAAATTTGTACTATTGCTTTTTTACTGTTAGTAAATTCTCCAATAACACTAAATTCTACATCATGTTTTTTCATGATTTGTTCTAACGTGGCAAGATTTTCTTGTGGCACTGCTAGTGTCATTCTTTCTTGTGATTCTGATACCCAGATTTCCCAAGGGTCCATATTATTACTTTTTAACAGGACTCTGTTTAGATCTACTCTAAACCCGTTTTCTCCCATTTCTCCTATAGATGAAGAAAACCCACCTGCTCCATTATCTGTGATGGCGTTATAAAGAGAAAGATTACGTGCTTCAATAATAGCATTAGATAATTTTTTTTGTGTGATGGGGTCACCGATTTGTACTATTGTTGATGGACTGTTACCAGAGAGTGTTTCTGAAGAAAATGTTGCACCATGGATTCCATCTTTGCCAACTCTGCCTCCTATTATAACAATTTTATCACCGTTTTTTGCACATTTAATATGTGAAGGGTGACCATTTATATTTCTTGGAATAATTCCTACGCTTCCAACGAATACCAGTGGTTTAGCACAAAATCTATCGTTAAAATATACTGAACCTAGTTGAGTGGGAATACCAGAGCAATTTCCACCAACATTTACACCACGTATAACCTCTTTCATAAGAAATTGAGGATGTAAAACTTCACTAGTGCATTTTTTATCTCTGTATAATTTTTCTTTTAACTCAGTAGCAAAACAGAAATAATAAGTATTCATTATAGGTTCTGCACCTTGACCAAAACCTAATATATCCCTATTTACTCCTAGAATGCCTGTGATTGATCCACCGAACGGGTCAAGGGCTGAAGGGCTATTATGAGTTTCAACCTTATCTATAATTAAGTGTTTATCATCGAAAATAATTGCACCTGCATTATCAGAGAAGGTGGATACACATATATCAGAATTTATCTCGCGGGTTGCGCGTTTAATATAGTGTTCATACAACCCATCGGGGATATCCTCAATAGGAGAACAGAAAATATTATGTTTGCAATGTTCTGACCAAGTTTGTGCTAAAGATTCGAGTTCAATATCATATGGATCTCTGTTTAGTGTATTAAAGTAGTCTTTGATTGTTTTCATCGCAGTGAGAGACAGGCCTAAAGTGCCATTACCCTTGATACCTTCCTTGCTTATTTTTTCAAGCATATTATCAGCAACGTTTATGTTTACATATTGAACATTAAAGGTGCTACTGGTTCTAAGGTAAGGAACTAATTGTTTGCCATGGTATTGCCATTTATAACTATTATTATCTTTGCATATCAGAGTACAATACTCAGTGATAGGATTATATCTTTCTTTAATATCACTAGGTATATTTCCACTACCGAGAGTTAATTTTGCGCTTTTTCCATGTATATGAATATTTTCATCAATGTAATTTTTACTTAATAAATATTCTTTCACTATTTGTCCTGCTGTATTTCCTACATTATCAGTCATACCTGGCATGAAGCTTATTTCTATTCCCCATTCAGCATCTGGCTTTATAAAATCATATTGAATTTCCTCTATGTTTTTGTGGTAGGGATAATAACGGCATTCTTGTATAATTTTATTATAAAATAATTCAGAAATTTCCTTATATAATTTTTCTGTCAATATTTTATCTATATAAACTGAAAAAATATTAATCTGCTGGGTGCGGTTATTTAGAACTTCTATTCTTAGGTATGTCATTATATGGCGTGTACTTACTTCTCATTATAATATCAATTTTTATTCCGAAATAGAATTTTTACAAAAGTGTTTGCGCAATGAGGATTGACCTACACAAGCAAAAAATATTTCCATCTTTAAAAAGTCATTACAACCAACAATATAGGATACTTCTCACTTCTGGTTACGTCGTTGAGAATGCTACCGTTAGTTTAATAAGATCATCTTTTTTCTAGTTCTGCGCGTACTTTACCCACAATCTTATCGGACTGATTCTCATCCGAATTCAAATCCAGTGCGAAATGTGTTACATATTTTCCATCTGGACTCATTAAAAATATTATTGAAGAATGATTGATTTCTTCTTCTCCAGCTGCTTTACCTACATAAACCTTATATTTTAGAATTATTTGATCTATTTCTTTTTTTGTTCCTGTCAACATTTGTATCCTATCGTCAAACTGCTGATGGAATTCTTTTAACTTTTCCACACTATCACGTTCTGGGTCAATAGTAATAAAGATTGTTTGTAATTTTTGATGAATACTGCTATCCAGTTTTGCTAATGCTTCAGAAATAATTCCGAGATGCATAGGACAAATACGCTTACATGAGGAGAAGCCGAAAAAAATTAGTTTATACTTATATTGTAAGTCGCTGCTACGTATAAGCTGACCATCTTGATTTATTAAAGCAAAGTCTCCACCTATTGGGATTTCTTTGTTATTGGTTTTTGATATGTCACTTTTAGTAAAATAATAGTAACCAAAAAATATTACCGCTAGTAATATTAGTAGGTTAGATAACTTCCTTACAATTTTTATCATAAACAAACCTCGAATTATAGTTTATAGTTTTCCAAAGTGGATTATTAATCTGTTCCAAAAGCTTTATGTGAGCATCAATCTCTGTATCAGTTGGAAGATGTTTTCTCTGAATGAGATTATGTATTCTACGTTGAGTCAGTATAGAATCATCATTACTATTATTTACATCATCGAATAAAATAGTCTGTAATCCTCCAGTAAGTTCAACGTATACTTTAACAAGTAGCTTGGCATCAATTAATGCACCATGCAATTCTCTATTTTCTAATGGTATATCAAACCTTTTACATAATGCGTTTAAAGATGCTGGTGATCCTGCAAATTTTTTCCGTGCTAATGGCAAGGTATCTATTACTCTATCTAAAGAAATAAGTTGAATGTTCAACTTGCCAAGTTCCATATTAAGAAATTTAATATCAAAGACAGCATTGTGAATTACTAGCGCATCGCTAGATATAAAATCTAAAAATGCAGGAGCTATATCTGCAAACAATGGTTTATTTTGTACAAAACTTTCACTTATACCGTGTATTTTAAAGGAGTGGTACGGTATATCTCTTTCAGGGTTAATGTATTGATGAAATATATTACCTGTAGGGATACGATTTACTAACTCTACGCACCCTATTTCAATAATGCGATGCCCTAGTGCAATGTCAAGGCCAGTTGTTTCAGTGTCAAGAACTATCTCACGCATCATTCTTTATAGAAGTTAGAAGCCATGTTGGATCTGATATGTTGACATTTCTCTTGAATTGCCACACATCTTCTATTCTGTTAATCGTGGAAGTATCACCTGCAATGATTTCTCCTTTATCATTTTTGCTAAAATTTATCTGCTCTGAAAGAAAGTATACAGAAATAAATACCACATTCCTTACTATTTTTATTTCTGTAATTTTTTGTGTAACAATGGAAACAATGACAGTAGATTGGTCTACTGTACCACGGCTTGTAATTTTTTCTGCAAATGAGTTGTAAAGATCGTTATCTACAAGATGCTTAAGTTGTGTCAGGTTTCCATGATTGAAATGATTAATTATCATTTCAAATACCTTACTAGAAGCTTGTATGAAATTGTCGATGGAAAAATCTTTGTCCTTTTTCAATATTTCTCTGTAGGCAGTCATGTTCTCATCTGTATTATCTATATAACGTTCTATATTACTTTCTTCTACTGTGTTTTTTTCCAAAATATCCACCAGTTTATTAAAGTTGATATGTGTAGACCTGCCAGTCGATCTACCCAGGGAATTATATAAGCGTGAAAAGATAAATGCTGCTAATAAAGCATATACTATAAGTTCCATCATATGTTAACTAGGTTTGCTTTTGTGTAGTAATACTATATTATATTAAAAAGCATTTCAATTTAATTAAAAGGAGATATGAAAAATGTTACAACAAAATATGAAGATCCATACTCAATATATCAAGGATTTATCGTTTGAGAACCCAAACTCGCCATTTCTTAATTCAAATCATATGCCAGACATCAATGTGATGGTAAGCATAAATGCAGTAAAATTAGATTCTACAGAGGAAGAGGAAAAAGCAGATAAAAAAGAATCATTTCATGAAGTTACGCTGCATGTAGAAGCCAAAGCAACTGTTAAAAATGGAGAAAAGAAGGGGGATATAGCGTTTGTTTGTGATATAAAATATTGTGGTATCCTTTCAATAGATGATCCATCAAATGATGATGCTGAAGAATTAAAACAGCTTTTGTTTATTAATGCTCCTACTTTTCTATTTCCTTTTGTAAGAGAAATAATTGCAAGAACTACAAGTAGCGGAGGGTTCCCGCCTTTGATGCTAGACCCAATAGATTTTCAGGCTATGTACCATGCGCAAACAGAGCAGAAGAAAAATTAGTATTATTAATATATTTTTAATATATTGACTATGCTCCATACAAAATTAACGTATAGAAGGTATAAAATGTTTGTATGTTGTTGCGCTAAGTTATGCCCGTGGCTAAATATGAGTATTCTATATGAGTGTTAATTTGAGAGCAAAAGCTTAAGTTATTAAAAATACAAAGATTTATTGTAGTTGTGGTAATAGCACTCCTTCTCTAGCAGGAGTAGAACTCTTATGTACTAATGCAACTAATTCAAAAGTTTCTGGTGCTTACAAAAAAATATAAAAAAGAGAGTATGAGTTATATATGGTGAATAGTTCTTTATATACAAAAACTAGTTTAAACATTGGTAAAAAGCAGTATATCTATTTTAGTTTAACTGCTATTAGTGAATTTTTAGGAATAGACATTTCTAGACTGCCATGCTCATTGAAAGTTTTACTTGAAAACTTGTTGAGGAATGAAGACGGAGTGAACGTCACACTCGATGACATAAGAATATTAGCAAGTTGTACTGATAAATATGTTAATCATGAAATTAGATATAAGCCAGCAAGGGTATTGATGCAAGATTTTACAGGTGTGCCAGCATTGGTAGATCTGGCTTCAATGCGTAGCTATTTAAAGAAAAATATAAATCCATTGATACCTGTGGATCTTGTCGTAGATCATTCGGTACAAGTTGATAGTTATGGAGGTAGTGATTCATTTGATAAAAATGTAGAATTGGAAATAGAAAGAAATTCAGAAAGGTATCAGTTTTTAAAGTGGGGACAGGCATCCTTCAAGAATTTCAGAGTGGTGCCTCCAGGTACCGGAATCTGTCACCAGGTTAATTTAGAATATCTAGCACAGGTTGTATGCAATAATGATGGAATAGTATATCCAGATACTCTCGTTGGGACAGATAGCCACACTACTATGGTCAATGGGTTATCAGTCTTAGGCTGGGGTGTGGGTGGAATAGAAGCTGAATCTGTCATGCTTGGCCAAGCTATCAGTATGGTTATTCCAGAAGTAACAGGAGTAAAGCTAATAGGTGAACTTGTTGAAGGTGTGACTGCTACTGATTTAGTGTTAACGATTACAAACATTTTGAGAAAAAAGGGGGTGGTGGGTAAGTTTGTAGAATTTTATGGTAGAGGATTGGATAATCTGTCAATACCAGATCGCGCAACTATTGCAAATATGGCTCCTGAGTATGGTGCTACTTGTGGTTTCTTTCCTATAGATGACAAAACTTTGAATTATCTGAATTTGACTGGTCGCCCTCAAGAATTAATTGATTTAGTAGAGCTTTATGCTAAGAAACAAGGACTATGGGCAAGTGAAAATATAGTATTTTTTGATGGTATAGAGCTTGATTTATCTTCTATAGAACCAGTAATTGCTGGCCCTAAAAGACCACAAGATAAAATATATCTATCACAAGTGGCAGATTCTTTTTTTTGCTCATTTAAGGATGATATAATAGAGAAAAACAATAAAGTAAGTGATCAATTAGAAGATGGGAGTATAGTAATTGCAGCAATAACAAGTTGTACAAATACCTCTAATCCACACACGATGATAGCGGCAGGACTGATTGCTCGTAATGCTGTAAAACTTGGATTGAGGGCTAAACCCTGGGTCAAAACTTCACTTGCACCTGGGTCAAAAGTTGTAACGGAATATTTGGAGCAATCTGGTTTACAGGAAAGTCTGGATAACTTAGGATTTAATTTGGTTGGATATGGATGTACTACCTGTATAGGTAATTCTGGTCCACTGAATTCTGAAGTAGAAAGTGATATTAAGGAGAGAAATTTAATTGTTGCAGCTGTATTATCAGGCAATCGTAATTTTGAAGGTAGGATTCATCCATTAGTTAAAGCGAACTACTTAGCTTCACCTCCCCTTGTAGTTGTATATGCATTAGCAGGTAACATACGAGTAGACTTAACTAAGGATCCAATATGTAAGGATCAAGATGGAAACGATGTCTACTTGAAGGATATATGGCCAACGAGTAGTGAAGTGGAAGATTATGTAAGCAAAGTAATAACGCGTGCAATGTTCATCAAAAAGTATCAAGATGTATTTTCTGGTGATAAGTATTGGCAAGAAATAAAGTGTGAAGAAAGCCAGATCTATAACTGGAATCCAAGCAGTACTTATATACAAAATCCTCCTTATTTTGATAACATATTAAGTAATAGTAATACTGTTGATATACAAAATGCGCGAATATTAGCGATCTTAGGTGATAGTGTAACCACTGATCACATTTCTCCAGCTGGTAATATTGCTATTAATAGTCCGGCAGGCATGTATCTAAAAAATCTCGGTATTGAATATAAAGATTTTAACTCTTATGGATCACGTCGTGGAAATCATAATGTTATGGTACGTGGAACCTTTGCAAATATCAGAATTAAGAATGAAATGGTTGATGTTGAAGGAGGATACACGAAATATATGTTGTCTGGAGAACAGATGTCGATTTTTGATGCAGCAACACGTTATAATGTACCGTTAATAATTTTAGCAGGCAAAGAATATGGCACAGGTTCTAGCAGAGACTGGGCTGCTAAAGGTACAGCGTTACTTGGAGTAAAAGCTGTGATTGCTGAGAGTTTTGAACGTATACATAGATCTAATTTGATCGGTATGGGAGTATTACCTCTGATGTTTCAGGATGGGATTACTAGAAAAGCATTTAACAGTAGTGATATAGTCAGTATATACGGTGAGGTTGCACCAAACGCTCACCTGGAATGCATTATAGAAGATAACAATCGTTTTACTAAACAATCAATCCAGCTAAAATGTTGTATTGCGACAGCTATTGAAAGTGAATATGTGAAAAGTGGGGGAGTATTGCATTATATATTGCACAATAATTACTAAAAAGTAGATTTTTATAAAATTGCACAGTAGAGCCCAACCATCACACATTGTGTGCTCATACTATGGCAGAAAGCCATAGTATGATATTTCTACTTTAGAAGATAAACTTTACACCTGCTACTACAACTGTACCTTTGTTAAAAACTTCACTTTTCTGATTTTCGCTACTTTCTCTTTCTTTCTTATGTGAAGTATCTTCTTCTGTTTTAAAGTGATGTAGCGCTACATAAGGAATGAACTCAGTTTTGCTACCTTTAGGTGATAGATTCCATTGAGCACCTAATGAGATGTCATGAAGCTTATCACCATCATTCATCTTGCTGCCAAAGTAGGTCAGACTAGTAGTAATATTCTCATATTGGTATGATGCTCCAAGAGTCCAATACATAGTATTATTATCCTGTGACTTAAATAACGCCTTAGCTTCAGCTACTTCCTCATATTTACCGCTTTGCAATTCAAGTATATTCTTAGGCTGACCAGATTTGAAAAGATTCGCAAAAGATCCTGCGAATTTTATAGATTGGTCTTCATCAATTTGATAATCTGCAATGACACCAAAATTGAACCCACGTAAATCATGATATTCAGTATATTTATCATAAATATATTTTGCGCCATCAGGCTTTCCTGCTTTACCGTATTCACCTACTGCAGCAGCTTTAACCCTTAGCTTATATTCATCAAAATAGTACTCATATAATACACCACCACTCACTATGTGCTCATAACTTGGGCCAAAATGTGTGGCAAGATCCTGTTGTCTAGGGGCTTGCGTTAATATACTTTGTATTTTATTCTTTATAATTTTTGATGCTTGCGCTTTGTATGCTGTAGCACCTGCTTTTGCCAAGTTTGCAATAACATCAGACCTATTTTTGACACCACCTTTCTCATCAACTCCTATAGACTTTTCAAGTAAACTGATAATTTGCGCCTTATCTGCATCTCCCTGCTTAATCAATGGCGTTGTCTCTTTTAAATCTTGTGCCTCAACAGAAGTAAAGCCGTACAAATCTACTAAATCAGAAATCTTTAACCAAGACACACTATCAATACTTAGGTCCTTAACATCATCTTCTAAGGTATTTTGTATACTTTGAGCTAATCTCTCATATGAGCTTGTGAGCTCTTCTTTAGTTAATGTGTCTTGCTGAGTCAATGCCTCTATACCAGATGCAGCCTTTTTTACATAGTCGACTTTATCAATGTTACTGTCTGCTTTGCTATTAAACTCTTGCTCTAGTTTACTGACTATAGATCTATACGCTTTCGAACCTTTTGAATTTGCATCATTGAAATTTAGGTCAGATTTTTGTAGCATTGTGCCAGGCTGCCCCATCTCAAACAAGCTTTCTTCATAACGTGGTGAATAACTCAGCCCAAACCTGAAGCCCATGAAACTTGGTGAGTAATAAGCTACCTTGAATGGTAAAGTGTTAACATGACCCTTTGTATCCATTTCCTTGAAAGTAAATTGTGCGCTTCCACTTGAAAAGCTTTCAGTGTAAAGGCGTGGGGTGACATAAAATGGAAAGTCATATTTCTTGCCTTCTAAGTTAACTTTATTAAACCAATTACTATCCGCACCACCATCTGCAGTTGCAATCCTAGTTGCATCTAGACGCATTGAAGCTTCAGGACCAAATTGATAACCTACTTTCACATCCCCATATTCTGTATTTAAGAATGCATGTACCCCTCTGTTCCTAATGGCCTGTATTCCATAAGTATCGCTTTTACCTTTGGAAACTGGTACATGAAGTTGTACATCTGCACCATAAGCTATACTTAAATCTTCATTTTTACCTTCTGCACGTAAGTGTAGTACTGCATCTGCAAATGTTCCTCCGTTCCTGCTATAATTACCAGTAGCGAGTTTGTTCATTGCATTATACTGTTTAGTATCATCACTTAAGCCAATTTTATAGTAACCTTGAGTTTCAACTACACTACCAAATGTTACTTTCAATCCAGTATCTTTTCTAATATTTTCGTCTTCTTTACCATTGTTTTCATTTTTAAATTTATCGCTTATGTTTTTATTAGCAGATTGTTTAATCTGATGATTATCCTTTGCGTTTTTATCTTGTTTCTTTGAATCTACAGGAAATGCCTTTTGTGTTTCTGTAGCTTTAGCAGCATCACTTGCTTTGTTTTTCTCAGTTTTAATGAGATTACTAGCTTTATCTTTTGTAGATTGGGCTACATTACTAGCTTTGTCCTTTGTAACTTGGGCTACATTACTAGCTTTATCCTTTGTAGCTTGGGCTATATTACTAGCTTTGTCCTTTATAGTACTAGCTTTGTCCTTTATAGCTTGAGCTACATCACTTGTTTTATCGTTACTAGCTTTATTTACTTTGTCACCCACAGTAGAAACTGAATCTTCTACATTACGAACAAAATCCTTATCCTCCTTTTTTCTTGGAACGTTGTTACATACCTTATTTATTTTTTCTCTTAATTTCTTGTTTGATGTCTTCATCACTTCTAACGAAGAATCTAGCTTTTTTATCTCTCTATCAACTGCAAAACTGTTTAAAGAACAGAGAGTTAGTAAAGAAGCTAGAGCAGTTTTTGTATATCTAAACTTTTTCATGTAGTGCTCCCAAAAATTTCAAAATCTTAAAATTAATAATTAATAGAATTAAAGCTTACTTATAACTAAAATGAAAATAAAATGCAATACTTAATCTTACTGTAGATAAGGAATTTTTATTGATTATCATATATCTGTAGTAGCTCTTGTGCATTAATCTTTATTAAAAACGGGCACTTTACGTCGGTTAGCAGTGAATGGAGTATTTCTACTGCACCTGGTATATCATTATTGTGTATTTTTGCTATTGCCATTGCTTCTCTACTTGAATGTGGGTAAATAATACTGGATTTTAAATTGTTGCTTTTTTCTTTATTTGCATTAGAACCTAATGAATTCATTATTTCTAGATATTGTGCTAATTCGCGTAAAACATCTGGTACTTTTGGATTGTGTGCTAAGCTATTATAAGTAGATACTGCTTCTGATGATCCCACATTTCTAGCTGCATATTCAAGCTTTGCTATATATTGCCAATTAGATTCTGTTTCAAATAATGGCTCTAGAGCTTCATTTTCATATAGTGCTTTGTAAAACTTATCACCTGTCTCTAATGCAATAGATAGGCTGCTGATAAACAGTAGAGCAGATAGTATTAGATATTTCTTTTTCATGTCTTGTCTTAAATTAATGACCTATCATACTTATATATTAAATTTTTTAGTTTGCAAAAAAACATATTGACATGTTGATTATACAACACGATAATAAAGGAAAGTTGTTTGAATAGTTAAAGAATGTCTATAAGTAGAAATAGAGGCAGCAGTATTAAGCTAAATTATTTTTATTAATCGACCTTTTAGGTCGAGGTCTAAATTTGAGAGTTTGATCCTGGCTCAGAATGAACGCTGGCGGCAAGCTTAACACATGCAAGTCGGACGAGGTTGAGTTATAGTTTACTATAATTTAACTTAGTGGCAGACGGGTGAGTAATGTATAGGAATCTACCTAGTAGTATGGGATAATTATTGTAAACGATAACTAATACCGTATACGCCCTAAGGGGGAAAGATTTATTGCTATTAGATGAGCCTATACTAGATTAGCTAGTTGGTAGGGTAATGGCCTACCAAGGCAGTGATCTATAGCTGGTCTGAGAGGATGATCAGCCACACTGGAACTGAGATACGGTCCAGACTCCTACGGGAGGCAGCAGTGGGGAATATTGGACAATGGGCGAAAGCCTGATCCAGCTATGCCGCATGAGTGAAGAAGGCCTTCGGGTTGTAAAGCTCTTTTAGTGGGAAAGATAATGACGGTACCCACAGAAAAAGTCCTGGCTAACTCCGTGCCAGCAGCCGCGGTAATACGGAGAGGGCTAGCGTTATTCGGAATTATTGGGCGTAAAGGGCGCGTAGGCGGGTTAGTTAGTTAAAAGTGAAATCCCAAAGCTTAACTTTGGAATTGCTTTTAAAACTGTTAACCTAGAGATTGAAAGAGGATAGAGGAATTCCTAGTGTAGAGGTGAAATTCGTAAATATTAGGAGGAACACCAGTGGCGAAGGCGTCTATCTGGTTCAAATCTGACGCTGAGGCGCGAAGGCGTGGGGAGCAAACAGGATTAGATACCCTGGTAGTCCACGCTGTAAACGATGAATGCTAAATATGGGGAGTTTACTTTCTGTATTACAGCTAACGCGTTAAGCATTCCGCCTGGGGACTACGATCGCAAGATTAAAACTCAAAGGAATTGACGGGGACCCGCACAAGCGGTGGAGCATGTGGTTTAATTCGATGCTACGCGAAAAACCTTACCACTCCTTGACATGGAAATCAAACCTACCTGAAGGGGTAGGTTCGGTTCATCCGGATTTCTACAGGTGTTGCATGGCTGTCGTCAGCTCGTGTCGTGAGATGTTGGGTTAAGTCCCGCAACGAGCGCAACCCTCATCCTTAGTTACCATCAGGTCATGCTGGGGACTTTAAGGAAACTGCCAGTGATAAACTGGAGGAAGGTGGGGACGATGTCAAGTCATCATGGCCCTTATTGGAGTGGGCTACACACGTGCTACAATGGTGATTACAATGGGCTGCAAAGTCGTAAGGCTGAGCTAATCCTCAAAAATCATCTCAGTTCGGATTGTTCTCTGCAACTCGAGAGCATGAAGCCGGAATCGCTAGTAATCGTGGATCAGCACGCCACGGTGAATACGTTCTCGGGTCTTGTACACACTGCCCGTCAAGCCATGGGAATTGGCTTCACTTGAAGCTAACGACCCAACCGTAAGGGGGGAGTTATCTAAAGTGGGGTTGGTGACTGGGGTTAAGTCGTAACAAGGTAGCCGTAGGAGAACCTGCGGCTGGATTACCTCCTTAGGCTTTGTGTATTACTTACTACTTCTTTATAGTAGTGTTGTTGTGCACATGCTGCTGCCTTTATTTCTACTTTCTTTAACTTTTTTCTTTAATTTTATTTCTATGAATAATAGGCCTCTTTCTCCACATTTGCAGATATATAAAGTACAGGTTACTAGTTTTTTTTCTATCATGCATAGGGTAACTGGTATATTATTATTTTGTCTTCTAATGATCTTTTCTTGGTATTACATATTACATACTTGGGCTCCAGACTTGTTTACAGTAAATTATTTAGATCAGTTGCCGTATAGTGTTGTTGTTAGGTTATTTTATCTTTTTTGTTTCATTAGTTTTACCTATCATTTTTTAAACGGTATTCGTTATTTATTCTGGGATGTAGGCATAGGATTGGGGATGGCAAGTGTATCAATAAGTGCTATGGTATTAGTACTTATTTTGTTTCTTTCTTCTATAATTTTTTATTTTAATATACCATGAAGCAGTTTGCAGGTGCAATTCATCACTGGAAAGCTCAGAGGTTTTCTGCGTTGGTTTTGTTGTTCTCATTTCCTTGGTGTATTTATTTATTTTACCATGTAAGTAATTTTAACTTATCATTAGGTATATCGTTTACAGACCCGTTAAAATTTATATTTTTTATAATAATCTTATTTTATGTATTTCAGCATGCAGTTTTGGGAATGCGAATAATATGCGAGGATTATATTCATACTCCTCTTATCAAATTTTTTTTAATAAGATCTATACAGTGCTTATCAATTATTACTTATATTATCCTTACTTTTACAATGTTTTGTTCCAATTATTACCTTTTCTTTTAGCTTATTCCTTGTAAAACTACTAAATTTACTTTAATATATATTTAATCTACTTGTTTTATTATTAGAGTATTATAGCAAGGTTATTATGTTAGAAAAGTTAAGCAAATCGATAGGGGATAAAATTGGACCTATAGGTCCAAAAATAAAATACACAGAGAAATCTGTGCTAGATGTGCTTGATTGGTTCAAAGGGAAGCTATTTCCGTCTGATGAGGAGTATATAGAAGATTTCAGGGAAGTGTTTACATATGAGTATAACAATTACAGGAAAAAATGTATATATCCTAAGAATTATGATCAGATTATAAAAAATGGTAATATCAAAAATATCAGTAAGCATGGGGAAGAGGCAAAATATGTGCTTGAATATAATGGGGGACGGTATCCTTTACGTGATATAAGTGGATGTGAAGAAAAAGAGAAATACTCTAATAAGGAAGAGAGAAGGTATTTTGCTATTGAAGATTTGCTAAAAGATAGCCCCAATTTTTTTATACGTAATACAGATAGAACAAATTCACAATTATATAAGCCATTTGGCCTTAGATTACAAGATACGCCAAAATATTTACCGGTTCTTCAGTGTGAGAAGAGTGAGGATGGGGAAGGACTCTGCTTGTCTAAGCGTGGAGTAAATAAGAATGGTGAGCAGTTATATAAGTCATGGAATAGGAAGGAAAAAACATCGTTTTTTGAAATTAGAGATCATAATGGTGAGATGCACAGATGGGAATGGCTTAAGAGCTTGGTGTCTGTACTTGTAGTAGTTGTTCCAACTACTTGTGCAAAAATGCTTACTAATGCAGTAACATTGTTTCCTATAGAATTGGGAAAATACTTAATGCGAACTGAGCAGCCAATTTTGAAGGTATGTGGCAAGGTGTTATTTGGTACTGGATCTTTAGTCAAAAATTCAGTGAATTTTATTTCTGTATTAACAAGGACGGTAATAGTTGTGCCTTTGACATGTAATAGGGAAAAATATGCTGATAAATATTGGACTAAGTTAAAATATCAGTGGAAAAGATGTGGAAATGAGATAAAAAGTGATTGGAATATGGTATTTTCAAGTGAAGGCATCAATAGTAACAGTGAACATATTAATTGTGGTAATGGCGTTAAAGATAAGGAAACTCAAGAAGGTAAGACAGATGATCATCCTAAAGAAACAGGAATTCAGGAGTGTAAGCTAATAGCGATAGATTCATGGGATGAGCTTAATCGTAGTAGAAAGAATGATAAAAAAGATAATGGTCATGGGGAATCTCATGATAAAGGAGAGAATGGCAAGGAGAAATCTTGTGAAGAATTAATTAGAATACTAAACAATCAGCATGGTGGAAATCATGATCATGCAAATGGACAGCGAAAGCCAGATCCACTTTCTTCAAATGGTCAAGATAGTCCTAATGATCAGAGATCAAATTCACCTCCTCCAAGTTATACGAGTCCACCTTCTACACCGCCTCCGTGTTATCAGAGTGAAAGCGGAGGAGCTCAAGCTCAAACTGAAGGAGAGCATCAGCGGCGGCTTGCTGAGCGAGGAAAGGAACAAATTAGGAGAGCAGGTCCTGTACGATAGAAGTAAATATATTACCTTTCAAAGCTTGTTAAGAGTTTGAAGTTAAAGTTCTGCCTCTTTGCTATATTTTCTTGATTTTAATGAAGTGGAACATCATTACACTATAATATAGCTTGTGCTCATAAGTAGTACAGACCATTAAAGGAAAGCAGAATCGATAGCGTGACGAAAAGGTGGTTTTGTCCTTATTCCACAGTTTTTTTTACTTGGGGCGTTTCCTTTACCATTTATCAAGTCTAAAGCCTTTACATAATCTGACCTTTGTCCGGCAGTAACAAAAAATCTTAATGGATTGCCGAGAGCATTGCAAGCAGCATGTAACTTGCTCGAAAATCCACCTTTAGACCGACCTAAT
>JAIXMJ010000029.1 GCA_022836975.1 Wolbachia sp. | reverse complement strand
GCAAGCAATAGAAAGCATTAAAATATACTTATCTGTACGTAATAAATTTATTGTAGGCAATAAAGGATCCGAATGGTTGTTTCCAGGTAATAAACCTAATAAACCGATTACAAGACAGAGAATTGGCCAACTATTAAAAGAATTAGCTAGACAATGCAACATCGATGATAAAAGGGTTTCCCCACATATATTTAGACACTCCTTTGCCACTCATCTGTTAAATAATGGTGCAAATATTGAGCTAATAAAAAGGATACTTGGACATACTAATCTTTCTACCACACAAATATATACTCATGTCGCCAATAAGCAATTAAAAAATAAATTGATTAGTTCACATCCCATTACTCAGATAATTAATTAATTGTGATTCTAAATTTATTATTTAATTTTTTCCTTGTTATCTGGGAGGCAGTCTACACTTTCATCGGTCTTCCATTGGTCTTCTTTCCTTCATGTGTAATAACATTTTTCCTAATATATGCAATAAAAATTACTTTATTGATACTTTCTCTAATATGCAGAGTTAAATACGAAATCAAAGGCTTGGAAAACATCCCTAATCAACCTTGCATAATTGCTTCTAAACATCAATCCCCTCTTGAGACGTTTATTTTTATCATTTTATTTAGAGGAGCAGTTTTTATATTAAAACGAGAAATAAAATGGATACCATTTATCGGTTTACATTTAATGGCATTGGGAATGATTTTTATTGATCGTGCAGACAGAATAAGTTCTATACGGAGTATGATAAAATCAGCAAAAGCTCGTATTAGAGAAAATAGAAACATAATAATTTTTCCAGAAGGCACAAGAACAGCTATAAAGCAGAACCAACCTGGCAAATATCAACCAGGTATCGCTGCCTTATATACTTCATTATCAGTACCAGTATTACCTATAGCTTTAAATACAGGCCTATTTTGGCCGAAAAACATATTAAGCTTACATAGAAAGCCTGGAAAGGCAATAATTGAAATATTACCTCCCATATATCCAGGATTAGACAAAAAAACTTTTTTAACAACTTTAGAAAAAGTTATCGAGGAAAGAAGCTATAGATTAGTTTCATAAAGATCTATTTCAACCACATACTATTTCTGCCACCTACTATCCAGCCCTGGAGCATTTTTGGTTTGCAATTAAGCACGACGATATTGCCAGTTTTTTGGCCGAATATTGATGACGTTATTGATTTTATTTTTCAAAAATCGGGAAAGTTTACTTACTTTAGTTATACAAACCAAGAGTGTCACAAATATGCTTTCAAACATATATTTGATCGTGTGTAAAGAAAATCAGATTAAATATAGACTTACAAAAGTCAGTCACCCTTGGATAATAGGCAGGTTGAACGGCTGAATAGAACACTACTAAAAGAAGCCAACGGTCATAAGCAAGTCCATCAACAACTTAAAGAGCATCTTTATGGTTTCGTTTCTGCATATAATTACGCAAAACACCTTAAGACTTTCAAAGGTCTTTCTCCTCTCCTTATCAGTGCTCCTAAATTATTTATACTTAACACATTCAGTCTTACCTTGAAACCATATACCTAATTACTAAAATTAGCTATAACTTTTTCAACTTTATATAACATCCTGCTAAATTCAGCTTTTTTTTTATCTTTATATTCCTTATATTCCTGCTGTACTTCATTTAACTGCTTTGTTAATTCTAAAACCTGGTCCTCAAGTGTTAAAGCTGCAAGTAAAAAATTTAATGCATCCGAGCCTTTACCACCAGTTTTTTGCAAAACAGAATCAACTAATCTATTAAAACGATCCACTAAATATAGCAGATGCTCTTTCTTTGTATCTTCGCATGATACTTTATATATAGTGTTACGTACAACTATCTCTACAACTTGCATGCATTCACTTCGTCTATCAAACTCCCACTACTACGAAAATATATTCTAAAGTACTTATCTTTTGACAATTTACCATTAAATTTCATTAAGTTGTAGTTTCTAATTGAAAATGAACCAAATCTTCTAAACTCAATTCTGTTATGTTCCTTAAGCTCATCAGATAATATTATTTTATATTTTTCAACACCTAATACCTTTACATCTATTTTCTCTGATATAACAAATTTTCTATTTTCTGGTAAATTTTCTTGTTCTATTAAAATACTTACATCATTTGCAGCCTCAACAATCAAACCAATATCCTCTCTTTTGCTAACAATAACATGCATACTATCTCCTACCTTAACCCTTTGTATTAATTCTTCAAGAGGATCATATTCTATTTGTCTTATACCAAGATAGATTTTTCCTCGTTTTACGTTTGCCCTTATTACTTTAGCTTCTACTTTACTACCGATGTGATACTTTTTAACCTCATCCATACCATTATTGGACCAACTTAAATCTTTAGCATATATTATACCATCGATATTTCTATCGATTTCATTATCAGAAAAAATTATAGATATACTTGACCCTATATTACTTTTAACTTCTCCTGATACGATGGAACCAGGAGGATACTTATCAATAAATTTTTGCCAAGGATTTTCCAAGCATTCCTTAATACTTAAACTCATTCTATTTTTAGATAAATCAATATCAAGTATTTTCACAGTTACTTCCTGTCCCCTTGCCATAAGACTACCGATCGGTAAATTACTCCTAACCCATGCAATCTCTGATGAGTGTACCAAACCTTCCACTCCGGATTCGAGCTCAACAAATAGTCCGTAATCCTCTATGCTTACTACATGACCTTTATGCATACTATTAATAGGATACTTTGATTCTATATCCTTCCAAGGATTATCTTCCATCTGTTTTACACCTAGCGAGACTCTTGTACTTTCCCTATCTATTTTGATAATTTTAGTTTTAATACTCTGACCACAAGTGAAAACTGCAGACGGATGACTTACTCTAGTCCAAGATATATCTGTAATGTGTAATAAGCCATCTATAACACCTACTTCCTCTGATTCATGTATACCAACAAAAACACCATAATTAGTAATACTCTTTATTTTGCCTTCAACAATATCACCTTCATTTAAAGATTGTAAAAATTTAGCTTTTTCACCTGCATGCAACCTTTCTAATACCAATTTTCTTGATACAACAATATTACCCTGTTCTTTATCCATCTTCAGAATAATAAATTTGTGTTCAGCATCAATTAAATGATCAACATCTTTATCTTTGACTTGCTTTAAATCCACATGACTTAACGGCAAAAAGGCATTTATTCCATCTCCAAGATCAACAATAAAACCACATTTTATTAAACGCTTAATAATTCCACTAACCTCAGATTTTGTAATTGCATCCTCTGATAATCTATTCCATTTTTCAACTTTAATTGCTTTTTCTCGACTTAAAACAACATTACCACTATAGTCCTCAATTCTTTCTACATACACATTAATTTTAGCCCCAACAGTAATCTCATCATTAGGACCAAGTTCTTTAATCAGAATTCTCCCATCAGACTTTAATCCAAGATCAACTACAATATCGTTGGCATTTATTCTTGTGATAGTGCCTTCTTCTACGTTTCCTTCCTTAATCCTTATATTGTCAAGAAATGATTCTTCAGCTAAAATATCAACATTATTATCAAACGATATCTCTTCTATAAATCTGTTAGATGATAACTTTCTAATAGTTGGTAATACGTTATTCATTTATGTAACCTTTTTAATATTTACTAGAATTATATAACTAATTATAAGCGCTGTAAATACAACAATATGTGAATGGATTAGGTCATTTTCTAGAAGGTCTAGGTTCAAACCAAATACTTTCCAAGTACTAAAGAATGTATAGAAAAATTTATAGAATTACAAGAAACTTACGTTAAGTTTGTGGATAACACAAAACATTTTATATTATAAGCTTCAACTATAACATTCATGATAAGTGTGTTTAATGAATTTAAACACACTTATCTTTTTTGATATCAATTTTTTTGCCTATGTTGATGTATCATTTTTGCAAGTTAATCATCTCTGCTCTTTAGCATGCGGAATATTTCATTCGCTCTATTTAATACTGATTCTGGAAACCCTGCAAGTTTTGCTACATGTATTCCGTATGATTCATCGGCAATACCTTCAACTACTTCATGTAAAAATATAACTTTTCCTTCCCACTCTTTTATTTTAACACAAAAGCATTTAACATACTTATTCATTTTTGTAAGTTCATTGTAATGAGTAGCAAAAACAGCTCTACACTTATTGATATCATGTATATGTTCTATAACTGCTTGAGCAATTGATAATCCATCACATATACCAGTACCTCTACCTATCTCATCAAGAATCACCAATGAACGCTCTGTTGCGTGATTTACTATTGTTGCGGTTTCAATCATTTCTACCATGAAAGTAGAATAACCAGCAGCTATATTATCTGTTGCTCCAACTCTACTAAATATTTTATCAATAACTCCGATGTGTGCGCTTTCCGCAGGTACGAATGATCCTACATGAGCTAGAATTGCTATTAATGCATTCTGCCTTAAAAAAGTACTTTTTCCAGCCATATTTGGCCCAGTAATTAAGTGTATTCCATTTAAATCAATGCTATTTGGAATGAATTTACCATTAATTTCAATTACTGGATGTCTACCATTTTTGATGTCGAACTTTTTACTATTATCAATTACAGGTTTTATATATTTGTTTTTTACAGCAAATTCTGCAAATGAAGTTCTGATATCAAGCTTCGCTAATGCACTTGCAGCAAGCACAATTTTTTCATATTCTTCAGCAAGTTTGCTACATAATTCATTAAAAACTTTAACTTCTAAATCAATTACAGCATCGCGTGCAGTTAGTACTCTATTTTCTAGCTCTTTTAACTCATTGGTAGTGTAACGGTTACTATTTGCTAGACTTTGTCTAAGAATAAATATATCAGATGTTATTTTATGGTTTGCTGAAACCTCAATATAATGGCCAAGTATGTTATTATGTAATATTTTAAGTGTTGCAATACCGGTGATATCACGGTAGGAACTACGTAATTTAGTTATTAACTTATTACTATTATTCAGTATATAGTATAACTCTGATAGTTCGTGATTGTATTTTGGATCAATAAAACCACCCTGCTTTATACTAGTAATATTATTATCAAGAATTGCACTGTTAAGAAGCTCGTATAGATCTTTATGTTTGCCAAGATTTCTGTATATAATCTCCAGTTCATTGTCGTTTTTAGATAAGGGTTCAGATAACATCTCGGATAGTTCAATAATTTTGTTTATCCCTACTTTCAATAGATTCATATCTTTTGGTGAACCACGTTCTAGCATTAAACGCGATAGTGACCTTTCAATATCTGGAACATTAGACAATATTTCTCTAATCTTCTGACGTAACTCATGGTTATTTGCAAAAAATTCAACGGTATTAAGTCTAAAATTAATCGCTTTATGGCAAGTTAATGGTGAAGATAGCATTTGTTTTAAAAGACGTCCACCAGATGCTGTTAATGAATGGTCAATTACTGAAATTAATGAGCCTTTTTTTTCACCAAATTGAGTTGTAAATAGCTCCAAACTTTTTCTTGCTGAAGCATCTATAAGCATAAAATTCTGCTGTTTATAAGTTTTGGGAAATTCAAATTTTGGAGTAGAGCTTCTTTGAGTTGCCTTAACATATTCTAATAATGCACCACATGCTATAATTTCTGCCCTATTGAAATCACCTATTGTGCTAAGCTCCTTGATCCCATAAAATTCACATACTGTTCTATAGGACTTACTGTACTCAAATAAACTTTGAACATGTTGTGTAATTGATATTTTATGATTCTTTAAAATTAATCTAAGTTTCTCCTCTTCAGCTAACTTTTCAGAAATTAGCAATTCTCTCGGTGATATACGTAATAGATCACTATCTAGCATTTTAAGACTTGTGTAAGAATAAAAGAATTTTCCTGTAGACAACTCAAGCCAAGCAATGGCATATTTACCATCTTTTTCAACAACTGATCCAAGATAATTGCTACTCTTATCGTCCAGTAATGAATCCTCAATAACCGTGCCTGGTGTAACTATACGTACTACATCACGCTTGACGATGGATTTATAACCTCTTTTTCTGGCTTCTTCTGCTGTTTCTAGTTGATCACAAATTGCTACTTTAAACCCTAAATCTATTAATTTGTGTAAGTATGACTCACTAGCATGAACAGGTACACCACACATAGGTATATTTTTCCCATTTGAACTGCGTCTTTTAGTTAATACTATATTAAGTAACTTTGCAGCTTGAATAGCATCATCAAAAAATAGCTCATAGAAATCCCCTAACCTATAAAACAGTAGATAGTCCTTATAATGTGCTTTCAAATTCAAATATTGCTCCATTGCTGGAGTTTCTTTTTCTTTTATTGTTAAATTCACAATGCTTTTTATCTTCTATCTAGTATTTTCATTAGATCAGATTCTTTGTTTTTCGATTTGCTTATTTTACTTACTACGGAACTCATCTTATTATATTGTTTAATCAGAAGATTGATATCAGATACACTTGTACCTGACCCTTTAGCAATTCTTAACCTTCTTTTTCCATTTAAAATATCAGGATATTTTTTTTCTTTTTGAGTCATTGAGCCAATAATTGCTATATATTTCTTTATCTTACTTTCGTCCTGCATCCCATCACCAAGCCTTTTCGTAAGTGAACTAGGAATGAATGTAATGATGCTCGCAATTCCTCCAAGTTTATTCAAAGTTCTAAGCTGGTTTACCAGATCATTCAGATCGAATTTACCCTTTTTTACTCTCTGTTCTAACTTGTCAATTTCTTCTTGTCCAACAACTTCTGTGGCTTTTTCAACTAAAGATACTACATCTCCCATGCTAAGTATTCTTTTTGCAATCCTATCTGGATAGAAATCGCTAAGATCACTTGGCTTTTCTCCACAAGCAATAAATTTTATTGGGCAACCAGTTACCATCTTCATAGAAAGAGCTGCACCACCACGTGCATCACCATCAACACGTGTCAGAATAATGCCTGTTATACCAATTGCTTCATTAAATGATTTAGCAATATTGATAGCATCTTGCCCTATCATAGAATCAACGACTAAAATTATCTCTGCTGGTGAAGTAAGTACTTTAATCTCTTTTAATTCATCCATCATACCACTATCTATATGTAGTCTACCTGCAGTATCAAGAATTAGTACATCATACACTTTTGCTTCTTCCATAGCCATTTTTGCAATCTCAAGTGGATTTTTATCTGCAACTATAGGTAAAGTTTTAACGTCTATTTGCTTACCTAATATTTCAAGCTGTTTTTGTGCAGCAGGTCTATAAATATCTAATGAAGCTAGTAATACTTCCTTTTTTTGTTTCTTTAATTTTAAAGCGAGCTTTCCTGAAGTAGTTGTTTTACCTGCACCCTGTAAGCCTACCATCATAATTATAATTGGAGGTTTAACTGCAAGGTTTAAATCGCTTTTTTCTGACCCAAGAATATTAACCAAATTATCCTGAACAATTTTAATTATCATTTGCTCAGGAGAAACACTTTTTATAACCTTTTCTCCTATAATTTTGTCTTTTACGTCATTAATAAACTTTTTGGCCACCTCTAAAGCAACATCTGCCTCAATCAATGCTATACGTATTTCACGCATAGCAAGGTTAAAATCATCCTCAGAAATAAGGGTTTTACCTTTTAATTTATTAAATATAGCACTTAAATTATCAGTTAATGATTTAAACATAATAAAACTAGGAGAACAGTGACTAAAATAAGAGAAGCAGGTGCTACTGATACCTTCTCATACTTAGTTATGCTATTGAAATACGAACCAAAAGTCAAGTTTTGTAACATTTTTTTTCTTATAGTTAATCTTGAAACAATATATGGTATCAATGCTCTAAAAATCCAATCAATGTCCATCTGAAAGCTTATTCTAGGTAAAAATAATTTATGTAAAGGAATAAACAGTAAAGTAGTACAGAGTAATAAGCTACATTGACTGTAAATTGGTAGTGACTTAGGTATATATGAATTGGATAGATACAGATCTATAAGATATGGGTTGATACATATTAACGAAAGTACTAGCATGAGTATGCTATCTTTATTGATTATTATAGATCTTTTATGAAATTTAAAGGTAAATGTATAGTAGATAAATTTTAATCCAATACTTGTATAAAGTAGAAGATTTAAAATTTTAAATAAGTATTTAACGGAAGTAGATGCTTCAATTTCAGTAGTGATATAAGATTTAATAAAGAATCCATTAGTTCCAGGAAACGCTGCCATTGTAAGCACTGCAATTGTGGCACATATACCTTCTATTGATAGAAATGCTGTCATTCTATTAAAGCTAACAGCTTTTGTCTTTAGAATGATTGAGTGTGCAACGGAAAATACTAATAATTGATAAAATAATGAAACAATAACATATGATATAAGTAAAGGTATAGCATTTTCTGAATGAGTAATTAAACTTCCTGTCAATATTAACATCCCCATTTGTGCTATAATGCCATAACATAAGAACCTACGTATATTTTGTTCAAAGGATGCAAGTGTAATACCATAAATTGCAGTAGTAGCTCCTAAGATGGCTATCACTTCAGAGTGGATTCTCCATAATTTATAAGTATAGAGAATCATTACTAAAAAAGAAATTTTAGTTGTGAACAAAGAAAGGTATGATGCACCATGTAGTGATGCAGCTGGGTATGCATCTGTCACCCAAAATGAGAATGGGAAACAAGCACAATTCATTAACAAGCAGAATATCATCATTAAAATGGATAGCTCTTTGTTACCAACAGATATACTAATTGTTAGTAGTACTCCTATAAAAAAATGTGTACAGGCGTATCTTATTGCTGGTCCATAGTTTTTACAACCAGCTGCAATAATGAAAGATGCGCTAAGACTCATTAATTCAATGAATACCGTAATTAATTCAATTTGTTGAAATAGTAGTGCTCCTAATGAACTAATAGTATAAAACCAAAAGAATAACATTTCTGAGAAAGAAACTTTATGCGCTGATAATACAACTAATGCAGAACATAATAAAAAAGGTGTAAATAGAGTAAAAATGGATAGACTCAAGTTTTGTAGATTAAAATCATTGAGTGCTAAAGTAACAGCTAGTATGGCCAGTAAAGATAGTAATAATAATTTGTAAAATTGCATAAAACAAAAACTGAGACTTGCCTTAACCACTAATTAAATTAATTACTATATAATTATAAATGAAACTAAGAGGGTTATATTAAATCGTTCAGGTTGGATTAATCCAACCTGAACGATAGCTTTAATAGTGAGGTAAGCCTGAATATAACATGCTCAGTTTATATTGCTATAGTTATGTATAATTTTGCTTTAATATGTGCACTTACATTAATAAACTATTAAGCTTTATAAAGTCAATCAACAGAATAAGACTGTGATTAGATACTAATTTTTGAATAAATATAATCATCCAAGTATAAATTTGGAGAACTTATTTTATTGCTAAATATGGCTATTACTTACATATTTTTATTAGTTTTGCTATATTTCTCTGGTTATTGGTGTAATTAGCCCTTTTAATTTAAACATGTATAGGAAGTTTGAATAACTATCAGCCTTTTTAAGTTAAAACAAATCGCTTGCATAAAAGCAGAGTCGGCTATACCTTGCCTTCTTATTATCCTCAGAGCTTGTACGCGATCTATAGATCCTCTGCGAAGTACTGTGAGTATGGAGTAGTCTAAAAGTAGAATTAGCTAAAAACCATGTTTTAGATTAGACTTCTTGCATAACTCATTTTATCAACTCAAAGTTGTAAATTCCAGCAATTAAGTTGAACCTCAGACTAAAACGTTTTCGTCGATTTCGATAGCGATCTGCAATTATTTTAA
>JAIXMJ010000028.1 GCA_022836975.1 Wolbachia sp. | reverse complement strand
TTATCGTTGAGTCTATCATAAGCCATTCTGTGTCCTCGTCTGNTCCTAAGGTATTAAAAATCATTTGCCACACATCTGCTCTTGCCCACCTCATGAACCTTTTGTGTACACTCGACCATTTTCCATATTCTGCAGGTAAGGCTCTCCATGGTGCTCCAGTCCTTCCTATCCATATTACTGAAGCTACGAATTTTCTGTTATCCTTTCCTCTTCTGCCACTATCTCCTTCTTTCCCAGGTAATTTATCTTTTATTCTTTTACACTGCTCATCTTTCAGATCGTATAACATCTTTCCCTCTCAAAAAATACTATTTTAACTCTGTTTTTATTTAATGTCGACACTACCTAAGCAAGTCTGTAGCGTTCCTTATTTATCCTGTGAGTAATGGAAGTTGTATGGGCAGTCTGCCGAATAGATACGATTAGATTTGTTTATTCTGATGCGCTTCTCAGTGATAATAATATCTAGTTGCTTATCGTGTTCTTCGACTGGTATATATCGGCAGTATTGTGCTTCATATGCTACACCTATAAAGATTTTTCCTTGTGGTAATAGCTTTTGTATTATTCTATCATACCAGCCACTACCAAAACCCAATCTGTTACAATTATCATCAAATGCAACGATCGGCACTATGATTGTATCTGGTACAATGACTGTCATACTTGTCTTGTTCCATTCTTTAAATTCCAAGAGCGTAGATTTGTAACTTAAATTAATAGGAACAGCTATTTTGTAACTTAAATTAAGTAGATTATGCATTAAAGGTACAACATTTATTTCACCATCAATGGGAATATAAGCAGCTACTATTTTGCCCTTAATATAGTGCAAATTTTGATTAAATGCATTGATTAATGACTCTGCAGTATCATCACAATCTATAATTCTTCTTCTAATATCTCTATAGTATTTTCTTATTTCATGTTTTAAACGTTGTGCAGAATCCATTTTGCAGTTAACTTTTCTTGTAAGCTATTTTTCTTTAAACGTCTACTAAGAAAATCAAAATCAACAGATTCCATACTTTGATCTTGAGCATTACAACTATAGACAAAACTTTCTTTGTCATCTATGACATGCCGCTGAATACATTGTGCGCAGATTCCTTTCATCATGCACTGCATAGGGGAATTAATTGATGATATTGCCTCACACCCCCCTGATTTAAAATATGACTTTAGCACTGTTTTTCTTGCCTGATTTACAGCTTTCATCATTTTATCGGACCCAATAACAATCATTTTATCAATAACATGTAGCTGATCTTTATAGGAAATCATTGCATCAATGATATTACCATGAAAAGAGCGATCCTGAGCTCTTCTTGCTTCTATAAAGCCTTCTTCGCATACCCAGACCACTATATTACATGCATTCTCTATAAGAGTGCGTTTAAATAGATCATTTAATTTTTTATAGCCTGCAAAATACAAAACCTTGTTAGCTTTGGCTAGAGCTGCTTTACCAATTGAAAATAATACAGCGTTTCCGACACCACCACCAACTAGCATTATATTTTTCATCCGCCTCGTGAAAAAAGACCAAAAATTTTGTCTATAATCCCACCTATGTTTGCTTCAGATTGAGTATGTTGTAATCTATCTCCTTCAACTAGCAACTTGCTATCTGACCCAGGTGAAATAGTAATAAATTTATCGCCTATAACACCATTTCTAGTAATAGTGGCAGCACTATCGCTTGATAACTTTATATCATTATTGATACACATATCAACTCGTGCAACATAATTGGTTTGATCAAGTGATATGCCAATTACCCTTCCAATTTCTACACCGGAGATTTTTACACTATCTCCATTATCTATGTCATTAGCATCAGAAAAAGTACCATATACCTTATAACAATTTGTGTAACTTTTCCGTACATGATATAATTTATTACAAGCAAAGCTGAATAAAAAAGCAGTAAAAACTAAGACAAATATTCCAGCAATTGTTTCAAGTAGATTAGATCTTTTCATACTGTATCAGGGTTCCAACTTTTATAATAATTTTTATTGTTTTGAGTACTAGGCAAACGTTTGACGCATCTCTTTTTGCTAGGAACAGGCAATGCATCGTCACTATAGTGAAGCCATATATGCCAACTTGGCTGCACTGTTGTAGGATCAGGAGTTTTGTTGTACACTACCCACCTTTTGCCTGTAGACGACTCATAATAAGAATTTCCATTTTCATCTTTACCAATTAATCTTCCTTTGTTAAATAACATAATGATTAAATAAAAAGCATTATATATACTAATACTTTAACAGTGAACATGCAATTACCAATTTTACAAGTTATTATACCAATAATCGCAGCAGTCTGTTGCTTTCTCACTAAAAAACAGACAACTTCTTGGTTTATTTCTCTCATAACAACAATTACTACTTTAGCAATATCATCTATGCTGCTAATCAAAACGTATGACGGTACGATTATTACTTATAATGTAGGAGACTGGATACCTCCATATGGTATAGAATTAAGGATAGATTTGCTTAACTCCTTAATCTTAACTCTAGTCAATTTTATAGCTTTAATGAGTATACTATATGGTTTTCACATTAATGCAAAAGAGATAGCTCAAAATAAAATTTCTGGTTTCTATGCATTATTTCTACTGTGTTTAAGTGGACTATTAGGAATTCTAGTTACAAATGATATATTTAATCTTTATGTTTTTCTAGAGATCACTTCTCTCTCTGCTTACGTACTTGTTACAATGAAAGAAAAAAATAAAGAGGCTTTAGTTGCAGCATTTGAATATTTGATTAGTGGTACTATAGGAGCGACCTTCTATTTGTTTGGTATCGGACTCTTATATTCAATGACCGGTACTTTAAATATGCATGATTTAGCGACAAGGATAAAACCAGGTACAATAATACATCTTGGTCTAGCCTTTGTTTTTGTTGGATTAGCTATCAAAATGGCATTATTTCCATTGAGTAAATGGATGGTTAATGCATATAGTCACGCTCCAACTTTTGTTAGCGTGTTTTTTTCAGGTACAGTAACTAAGGTAATGATATATGTTTTTATAAGAATTTTTTCGATTTACAATCCTCCTGTACTTAATAATGTTGCAATTATTCTTGCACTTGGTGCAATTATCATGGGTTCAGTATACGCAATGCTTACCAATGATATGAAAAAATTGCTAGCTTATTCTAGTGTTAGCCAAATCGGTTACATAATACTAGCGTTAAGTTTAAATATAAAAGTTGCAGCAGTACTTCACATGTTAAACCATAGCATAACCAAGGCATCGTTATTTATGGCTATCGGATGTACTTCATATCAGTCTCACACGATAAACAATCTAAAAAAATCTATGCCACATGTAGCACTAGCAATTACTATATTGGGCTTAGTGTTGGTAGGAGTACCACTAACAGGAGGGTTTGTCAGTAAGTGGTACATCATGCAGGCAGCTATAGAATCTCGCGCATGGGTTGCATTTGTGACGTGTGCTATAGGATCATTTATTACATTAATATATATATTAAAAGTTATAGAAAAAATGTATTTTGGTAATGCTACTTTTCATATCACTAAAGTACCGTTGCCTATGCTTTTATGTTTATTATTTATGACAAGTTTAAGTGTAGTAATTGGTGTAATCTTTCTTAAATTATTTATACACATCACTATATAATTCATTAAGCTCTGGTTCTTTGCTATTTCTAGAAAAATTCTCTGATTCTCTCACTAAACTTCGTATTTCTTTATCAAAAATTTTACACTCTTCTTCTGAAACAATTTTATTATCAATCATATATTTTTTCAGTGCATCTATCGGATCATAATGCTTTTTCATGTTATCAACCTCTTCTTTTGATCGATAATTTCCAGGATCTGACATTGAATGGCCACGATATCTATAAGTTTTCATTTCAAGGAGTATTGGACCGTTACTTCTACGGCAATACTTAGCTGCCTCATGAGTAGCGTTATATACAGCAAAGAAATTCATACCATCAACTTGTTTTCCAGTAATACCAAAACTTTCTCCTCTTTTATACAGCTCTGTTACTGTAGTAGATCTTGCTACAGATGTTCCCATTGCATATTCATTATTTTCTATAATGTAAATTATAGGCAGCTTCCATAAAGATGCCATGTTAAATGATTCATATACTTGCCCTTGATTGATTGCTCCATCACCAAAATATGTAAATACAATATTGTCTTTTTCTTTGTATTTATTGGCAAAAGCTATTCCTGTGCCTATTGGCACTTGTGCACCCACTATTCCATGTCCACCAAAAAATTTTTTCTTGATATCAAATATATGCATAGAGCCGCCTTTACCTTTTGAACACCCTGTTTCTTTGCCAGCGAGTTCTGCCATGATAACATTCGGATCTGCATTACACGCAAGCATTAATCCGTGATCTCGATAACTTGTAATAAATGCATCGCCTGATTGCGACGCAGCATAGGTACCTACTGCAACGGCTTCTTGCCCTATAGATAGGTGACAAAACCCTCCTATCAAGCCCATTCCATACAGTTGGCCAGCTTTTTCTTCAAATCTACGTATCAGCAGCATTTTTGTGTAGAATCCAATTATTTCTTCTTTAGTAAAGTGTTCCACTTTCATATTGATATTTGCTATTAAATAAATTAACATGGTACCAGAAATTTAAAATACATGTACTATTATCATTGGATTGAAGCTTTTCATGTTATTTCTGTTATAATGTGGATGGCAGGAATGTTCTATTTACCAAGGCTGTATGTATATCATACTACTGTGAAGCCAGGCTCAGAAAGCGACAATTTATTGCAAATAATGGAAAGGAGGCTTTTGAGGTGTATAATCAATCCTGCAATGTGCTTTTCAGTGGGTTTAGGGGTAACATTGATGGTGATGAAAGGAACATACTATTATGCATGGTTTCATATCAAAGCTTCGGCGGTATTCTTAATGATAATTATTCATATGTTATGTGCTAAACATAGAAAAGATTTTGTTACAGGCTCAAACAAAAAAAATAGTACTTACTTCCGCATTTTAAATGAAACTGTGACAGTGCTGGTAGTAGTAATAGTCATCATGGTTATTGTCAAACCTTTTATTTGAATATGCAGTTTGCATTTGACTTTTGTGCTACTACATTACTATACTATATGCCGCAATGGGTAATTAGCTCAGTTGGTAGAGCACTTGCTTGACGTGCAAGCGGTCGCTGGTTCGAGTCCAGTGTTACCCACTGTAATTATAATAGGAAGTTCCATATGTCGAAGCATTTGATTTATTCTATAATAATCGTTACAGTAACCATGCTCATAGAGGCAGTAGCCGGAGTTGTATCACACTCATTATCATTATTGTCAGATGCAGGCCATATGTTTACTGATCTTTTTACTCTGATTTTAAGTTGGTTAGCACAGAAATTTTCAACAAAAAAGCCTGACTTACGCAGAACTTATGGATACCATAGATTAAAGATATTGGCAGCATTAACTAACGGTCTAACATTATTCTTAATTGCAATTATTATTATAATTGAGTCAATAAAAAGATTTATCGTTCCATTTGAGGTTGAATGGAAAATAATGTTCACAGCTGCTATGTTTGGCCTAGTTTCTAACATAATAGTTTTCTTCACTTTACATAATAAATGTGAAAATAATATAAATATAAAGAGTGTTGTATTACATGTAATAGGTGATATATTGGGCTCAGTTGCTGCAATACTTGCTTCTATCATTATAATGTATACAGGATGGCAGGTTGCTGATCCAATATTGTCTATATTTGTCAGTATAATAATACTGAACAGTGGTTATAAGATTATCAAAAATTCTTGCCACGTTTTGTTAGAAGGCACACCTGAAGAAATATCCATAGAAAAAGTTAAAGATACAATTATGTCAGAATTTCGAGAGGTTATAGATGTATGTAACGTACACGCGTGGTCATTATCAGATAATGATTTCGTGATTACCATGCACGTTAAAGTAGACAAACATAGTAATGAAATTGTACGTGGCATAAAGACAATACTATTAGAAAAATTTAAAATTGCACACTCCTCAGTTGAAATTGAGCATGTAAATTGTGTCTAGAATTTATATTCTGATCCTTTATATAGATTAATGATATTTTGGTAATGCTTGCAAAAAACAAGCACAGTTATGACACAAAGAGTTAAAAAAAGATCTTGAGATAAAAAAAAAGAAGCTATTGTAGCCATTATGGTAGCACTTAATGAAGCAAGTGATGAATACCTAAAGACAAAAAATACCACTACCCACGTCAATAAAAATATTAAGGTTATTTGTATGTTGAACCATAATAAAATTCCTAAAGTGGTTGCAACACCTTTGCCTCCTCTAAATTTTATCCATATAGGAAACATATGTCCTAATACTGCTAAAATTGCTGCATATTGCTGTGAAGGTGAAACGCAAACCGCAATAAATCCTTTTAAAGAGTCCATGAACAAAGCCAAAGCTGCAAGCATCTTGTTGCCAGTTCTCAAGACATTTGTTGCTCCAACATTGCCAGAACCTATATTTCTTATGTCTGTGCCTTGAATTTTTGTGATCATTAGGCTAAACGGTATAGAACCAAGTATGTAGGACAACGCTAAAGTAAATATCCACACTTAATCAACTTTATTATTCCTTAATCTACTCACGTAGCATTTTGTTTCATTATTAATTTGATTACTAAATAATATAAGTACTATTATATTGATAAATGCTAAACAAGCAAATAAAGTTCCTCCTATGTTAGCGATAGTCATAATATCTTTAGATAATCCAAAAATAAATGCTACCATAATAACCGCTATACGGTATACAATAATACTTTTTACACCAAATAAATACAACCATCCCATTTCACAACAATAGACAAATGAAATGACTGAAGAAAATGCAAAAAGCGGTGCTGCAATAGTCAAAAACATAGGAAACCATGAAGAAACTGTCTCAAATGCTTTATATGTTATCAGTATTCCTTCTCCTGTGCTTGTTTGATATGCACCTGTTATCACTATAGTAATCCCTGTTAAGCAACACACTAACATTGTATCAAAACATGGCTCTATCATGGCAACAAGCCCTGTTCTTACAGGTTCTTTATCTTTTGCCACTGCATGAGTAATTGATGCAGATCCAACCCCAGCTTCACTGGCAAAAATTGCTCTTTGAATTCCAGCAACAAATGCACCAACTGCTCCGCCGTTAACAGCATTAAAGTTTGTCATACCTGTAAATAGTACTTTTAATGTATTACCAAAATTATGGAAGTTAAATGCAATAATAACAAGACAACTACATATATAGATAATAGACATGATAGGTACTAACGCTGAAGAAATTTTTGCTATTCTTTTAATCCCACCAATAATTACCATACCAAGCAATAGGGAGATGACTAAGGAAAGGAGCCATGAGTCTGTATCTATTCGACTAGACAATATAGAAACCATCTGATTAGTTTGAAATGCAACACTTCCACCTAAACCTGAAAGTACAAAGAAAATTGCATATATAGCAGCTAATACAACACCTAGCTTTTTTAAGCCAAGCTCTTCCAGTCCGTTGCGAATATAACAGAAAGGACCGCTGAATAATTTTTCTTTACCTGCTGTTCTATGTCTAAATGCCAATGTTACTTCAGCAAATTTTGCTGACATTCCAAAAAAACCAGTGATGATCATCCATGGTATTGCTCCTGGTCCTCCCATTGATACTGCAATTGCAACACCTGCAACAGTACCAAGTCCTACAGTACTGGAAAGAGCAGTTGCAAATGCCTGAAAATGAGTAATATGACCATCATGGTGATCTGTATCATATTTTCCAGACAAAATAGCAAGCGCGTGCCTAAACATCCTTATATTAATAAATCTAAAACGTATAGTTAAAAACACATACCCACAAGACAGTAAGAGCAGTATGAATGGTATATGAAAGATTTCAAAGAATAATGCCCCATTCATAAAATCATTTATTCCAGTAAGGTAGCTATCCACACTGTATGCACTACTAAAGGGTAGGCAGAATAATGCTATGTAAAATAATCTATAAATCATCAATGCCCTTTATAAAGGTTTCAAACCAGAAAATACCTTATTTTTATTAAGAATGCAAAAGGAAATATTTCATATACAAAACTATGCAGCTGCAAAACAGTAAAAAATTACAAAAGTAGACCATCTGCAAAGCTACAAAAAAATAAGTAAAAAGAAATAAATAAGGGAGTAGAATATTATTTTTAAAATAAAAATATGGGAATGAATTATAAAGAAGTAGTAAAAAGACCGCACACTTTAAGGCAATTAACTGGAATGAGTGCAGAAGAGTTCCAAGAAGTGGTAGAGAAAATTAGACCTGGATTTGAGAGACTAGAGAAGAAGAACAATGGTTTTTAGCTAATTCTACTTTAGACTACTCCATACTCACAATACTTCGCAGAGGATCTAATGTAAGATAAGGATAGAAGCGTCAGAACATATAGTTCCAATTAAAGGGTACTTAATTCTTGTGGATGATGTTGAAGTAACTTATTATTTAACAATTGATAATTTATAATGTGTAACAATTCTGCAATTAAAACTTTAGTAGTTAATGATGATAATGTTAGATTGGATAAGTATATAAGAACAATTTTTCCTAATTTAAAGCAATCTGTAATCGAAAAATTCTTAAGGAAAGGATTAATTAAAGTTAACAATCAAAAGGTTAAAGCTAGCTATATGGTAAGTTGTGGAAAAACCATTACAATAAAATATATAGATAATGATAATTACGGTATTAATCCAGAATATAAAAAGTCGCAGTCGCAATCGAAACCAAATACTAAGTTAATAAAAGTATTAGAAGAAAATATCTTATATGAAGATGAATATATCATTGCTATTAATAAGCCAGTAGGAGTTGTTGTACAAGGCGGAAAAAATAGTATTAGTGATGTACTCAATTATATCAAAAGCGGAGAAACACTTAGAATAGTACATAGAATAGATAGAGATACTAGTGGAATAGTGATATTTGCTCGTAATGTAATGACAGCTAAGTATTTAATGGAGGAATTTAAAACACGTAAAATTGACAAGACTTATTTAGCTCTTACTGTAGGTGTACCAGATAAAGACAGTGGAGTTATAGATTACCCATTAGTGAAAAAATATATTGCTGGTCAAGAAAAAGTAGTAGTTGATACAAACTCATTGCATAATGCTACAACATATTTCTACATTTTGGACAAATTCAGGTACAATGTGGCCTACCTTAAACTCAAGCCTATTACTGGAAGAACGCATCAGCTCCGTGTACATCTAACCCACATAAACTGTCCTATTCTAGGTGATGGTAAATATGGTGGTAAAAAAGCTTTTATTGGTGGCATAACAAACAGAATACATCTTCATGCATATTCATTGTCTTTAAAATTAGCAAACGATAGAGAGATCACTCTAACAGCTCCTCTTGCTAAGCATATAGAGCACTCTATCAAAATACTGAGTTTATCTCACGCAATATAGAATTTACAAAAGGAATAGTGATATTTGCACCTACAGATTTATTATCTATCTCCTCTATTATTCGATTAACACTGTAAAAGGAGCGCTCTATTCTTTTTAAAATAAAATCTATTACCTTTAGATCAACTTTGAGTTGTTTATCTGTAAAACGCTTAATTAGCATTATTCTTAATAATTCTTCACTTGCAGGAGGAATATTTGCACTAGTGGTTGATAGTATTCTAGAACTTAAGTCTCTTAATTTAAATTTCAGTTCGTATGGTGAGACTGGAGAAGTCAGAAGTATCTTTTTGTTACTTTCTTTTATATAGTTATAGCAGTGTAATAGAGATGTTTCATCTTGTATATTATGAATATCTTCTAAAATAAAAGCGTCACTATATCTCATATCGCTGATAAAATTGTTGATATTAATAAAGATTGCGTTGTTTATTGATTTCCAAATATAGGCAAGATGCGTTTTACCTGAACTTTTAGGTCCAAAAAGCAATAAACATTGCCATGATAGATTATTCATTACTAAATTATATGCATACTTATTTTCATCTAGCACAATATAATTAT
>JAIXMJ010000027.1 GCA_022836975.1 Wolbachia sp. | reverse complement strand
TGGCTCTTTAGGTGATCCCCAAACGAAGAAAACGTTGCTAGAAAGGGCATTGAAAATTAAAGAACTCCATTATGGCCCTGATCATTTTCAAGTGGCTACAACGCTTGGAAATTTAGCAAATGCCTATGGCGATTTAGGTGATCCTCAAACTAAGAAAACGTTGCTGGAAAGGGCATTGAAAATTAAAGAACTCCATTATGGCCCTGATCATTTTCAAGTTGCTATAACGCTTGGAAATTTAGCAAATGCCTATGGTGCTTTAGGTGATCCCCAAACTCAGAAAACGTTGCTGGAAAGGCATTGAAAATTCAAGAACTCCATTATGGCCCTGATCATTTTCAAGTGGCTACAACGCTTGTAAATTTAGCAAATGCTTATGGTTATTTAGGTGATCCTCAAACAAAGAAAACGTTGCTGGAAAGGGCATTGAAAATTNAAGAACTCCATTATGGCCCTGATCATTTTCAAGTGGCTACAACGCTTGAAAATTTAGCAAATGCTTATGGTGATTTAGGCGATCCTCAAACGAAGAAAACGTTGCTAGAAAGGGCATTGAAAATTAAAGAACAACATTATGGACCTGATCATTTTCAAGTGGCTACAACGCTTGGAAATTTAGCAAGGGCTTTTGACGAATTAGGCGATCCTCAAACGATGAAAACGTTGCTAGAAAGGGCGTTGAAAATTAAAGAACAACATTATGGACCTGATCATTTTCAAGTGGCTACAACGCTTGTAAATTTAGCAAGTGCTTATAGTGATTTAGGCGATCCTCAAACGATGAAAACGTTGCTAGAAAGGGCGTTGAAAATTCAAGAACAACATTATGGACCTGATCATTTTCTAGTGGCTAAAACCCTTCAAAATTTAGCAAGTGCTTATAGTGATTTAGGCGACTTCCAAACGATGAAAACGTTGCTAGATAGGGCGTTGAAAATTGGTGAACAATAATAAGGATCTGATCATTTTCAAGTGCCTAGAATGCTGAAGAATAGAGGAGATGCGTTTGCTAATTAGGTATTTTTGAAAGAAATATTTGCTAATTGTCTAACTTCTATATTTTCTAACTTTACGCCACAGTCAATAACAGTTTTTTAAAGGTCTACCCCGAGCCAATGTTGCGGATTTTCCCGCATCTGTTACAAAAATTTTGAAAATTTAATTATGCAAATTTAATTCGAATAAAAAATAAACGAAAAATGAATCAATCGAGTCGTGTATTAACACGATTGATTGCTACCAGGTTCAATTTGCGGGAAATTTGAAAATTCAAACGCAACATTGGCTCGGGGTAGACCTTTACCTAATGGCAAAGGTTCAACATTAGCGTTCATAAGATACATAATACAGGCAGCAGGATACAGAGTCCATACATACACTTCTCCACATCTAATACATTTTAATGAAAGAATAGTAGTTGCAGGTGAATATATCAGTGATAATGAATTATACAATCTATTAGAAGAATGCCGTATAGTTATTAATGATCAACCAATTACTTTTTTTGAAGCTACAACTATCGCAGCCTTTTTAGCTTTTGCACGTAATAAAGCTGATATTGTGCTAATAGAAGTAGGGATGGGAGGTAGGCTTGATGCAACAAACGTTATAGAAAATCCAATCTTAACAATAATCACATCTATTTCTCTAGATCATACAGAATATCTTGGACCTGCCGTAGAAATTATAGCAGGAGAAAAGGCTGGAATAATGAAAAACAATGTCCCCTGTGTGATCGCATCACAGAAAGAATCTGTAATGGATGTTTTAGGATGTCATGCAGCACTAAAAAAATCTCCTTTATACAGAGGTGGATTAGAATGGCATTGTTATCAAAAAGATAGAAAAGTGATCTTTCAATCATTGATACAATCAACTGAGTTTCCCTTACCTTCTCTTAAAGGTAATCACCAAATAATAAACGCTGGCAATGCCATAGCAGCTTGCAGTATTTTAAGTGGAAAATATGGATTTGATATTTGTGAAGAAGATATTGCTAAGGGTCTGCAACATGCTTACTGGCCTGCGCGATTAGAACATATAAAGGCAGGAATATTAGTTTCACTCTTACCAAACAACTGGAAACTTTTCTTAGATGGGGCGCATAACGAAGATGGTGCAAAAGTACTAGCTGAATGGATTGCATGTAACTTTCCAGAAGGGGTATATGTAATTTTTGGTCTTACTCGCAATAAAAATATAGAAAGGTTTTTACAGCACTTTAAACCATATACTAAACTGTTGTGTGCAGTTTGTGTGCAGTCGGAACTTAATGCAATTAATGCAGCTTTAATTAGGGAAACAGCGTCTATAATAGGAATAAATGCTGTTGAGTGTGAATCTATAAGAGATGCCATATTGAACTATATATTAAGAACTATTGACCAGAATGTGAGAACTATATTAATTTGTGGGTCACTATTTTTAGCTAGAGATTTCGCAATTGAGAATGGACCTGAAATCTCAGATAAAATGTTAAGAGATATTACGTGAGATGTGTCTACAGAAGCTTATATCGTCGATAATATCTTGTAAAAAGGAAAAGCCGATCATAGAAAAGGCGTGGAAAAATGACTATCTTGGTTACCAACAATTTGCAGATAAATTTAATACTGTAATAAAGAGTGTAAATAATTCATTTACTATTATCTCTTTAGAAGGATATAGTGGATCGGGTAAAACTTTTTTTCTTAAAGAGTGGATCAAAGAGTTAAAACAACAGAACGAAATTGCTGCATATTATGATGCATGGGATATAAGCGCACTAGATAAGCCATTAGCTTCCTTCTTATATTTTCTTTTTGAAAACCTATTTGTATCATATAAAATAAAGAGAAGCATCATCAACCAGTTTATAAAAATAGATCAAGAACTGTTCTCTTTAAATACCCTAGAAAAAATTATTAGTAAATCTCCACTTTCTATGTTTTCCGTATTGCTTAGCACCACCAAGGAAGCCGACCGGAAAGATATTAGTTATGTTTTGAAAGAACTAAATGTTATAAAGAGAAGAAAAGAAAATATTCAAGATTTATTAGTTCCGAAATAACTCGCTCAAAAATTTTTTTCTGGCTTAGATACTGATTTTATAAAAAATTTCTTAAGTTTTCTATATATTCCGATGATTCCAGCGATAGTAGCCTACAAAATGCAATAAATAAAATACTTGGATCAAATTTTAATATAAGCTCCTTCATAGACTTTGCATTGCATTTGCCAAAACAACCGGTAGATAGGTTTGTAAAAAAACTATTCAAAGATATAATGTTAACTAAAAAAAATAGTGGTTTAGTAGTGCATAACTTTATATTTTATGTAACTAATCTTTCTTTATCATTAAAAGCAATTGAATACTGTATAAAAAAAATAAAATTAATTCACGATAAAGCAAAACTATTATATCCAAATTTACTTCCGTTCCTAATCATACTGCAATTGATAAACAATGACATGTATGAGGAATTAACTACATCACCACAAGGCAGAATACTGGAAAAAATAGAAAATTCCTTAATATTAGATCATCAAGATAGTAAAGAATGGAAAAATCTGAAAAATTCTTTAGAAATTGCCTTGCAGAACAATGAATTGCAATTTATAAGGAATATATTAGCTTAACTATTCAGCAAAAAATTCGATCAACACGGATGAAAAATATTCGGGAACTCTGGCTTTTGATATGTTGCTTCATGGTAATAGTAATGGTAGGAATTGGTGGAGTAACCAGACTTACTCGTGCAGGACTATCGATTACTGAATGGAAACCTGTTACTGGAATATTACCACCACTTAATAAAATGTCATGGATGGAAGAAAAAATAAAATATGAAGCTACACCAGAATATAAAATATATAATTATGGTATAAGCATGGCAGAATTTAAAGTGATTTACTTAATAGAGTATATGCATAGATTGATGGCAAGAATTACAGGACTAATCTTTATTTTACCCCTTGCATATTTTACTCTAAAAAAACAAATCGCTAATAAAGCATTGGCAAGACTGTTGATAGTGCTTTTACTAGGAACATTACAGGCTTTTGCCGGGTGGTATATGGTTAAAAGCGGATTAGAAACTGTACCTTATGTCAGTCACTATAGGCTTGCGTTTCACTTATTATTAGCATTAATAATATTTGCACTATTATTATATCAGTTTTATGATTACAAAATACAATCTCCAGAGATAAAATATAGGATTACCAGTGGTAGCATATACTGCATCAACAGTATTTCCATCCTTTTAATTTTACAGATAATTCTTGGTGCATTTGTAGCAGGACTAAATGCTGGTTTAATTTATAATACCTTTCCATTAATGGATGGAACAATTATCCCTGATGGCTTGTTTTTTATACAGCCCATTTGGTTGAACTTTTTTGAGAATAGGGTTACTGTACAGTTTGTGCATAGATTATTAGCATTACTGATATTAATCCTAGCAGTCATACTTGTAATAAAAATCCCAGAAACAAAGATATTATTATTTTTATTGATTATTCAAGCAAGCTTAGGAGTAATAACTCTATTGCTGCACAGGCCAATCATTATAGCTGTTTTTCACCAAGTCTTTTCGTTTCTATTGTTTGCAGCCAATTTATATTTTTTATGCTATCTCAAAAGATCTAGAAATTAATGAACTTCCTGTGATTTCAGCAGGTTTCTTTATTTTAAGTAAATGCAATATTGTGGAAGCAATATCAGAAAGCTTCCCATCCTTTAGCTTTATGTGCAAATCAGCACAGACAATAAACGGCACTTTATTTAAAGTATGTGCAGTATGTAACATATTATGCTCCTCATCAAACATACACTCAATATTACCATGATCTGCAGTAACAATAAGTATAGTGTTTTCCGTTTCTTTAACAACTTGTAACACTTTTAACAAGCAATCATCAACAACTTTAACCGCACATTCAGCTGCCTTTATATTACCTGTATGTCCCACCATATCAGGATTCGCATAGTTTGCAACTATTAATGCAAATTCTCTAGAACGTATTTTTTTTATTAGTTTTTCTGTGAGCTCAAAGGCTGACATTTCTGGTTGTAAGTCATAAGTTCTAACCTTTGGTGAAGGAATAAGTATCCGTTCTTCACCAGGAAAAGGCTCTTCTCTTCCGCAATTAAAAAAGTAAGTTACGTGAGCATACTTTTCAGTTTCAGCAATGCGTAATTGTTTTAGTCCATTATTTGATATAACTTGACCCAAAGTATTAGTAAAATTAATAGGAGAGAAAATGTAAGGAATATCTAGATCCTTACTGTACTGCATCATACTTAAGATCGCAGAAAATTTTAGAGCTTTGGAATAGGTTAACAATATACGTGCTAGCTGTAATATACGATCGGCACGAAAATTAGCTAATAATATACCATCCTCTGGCTTTATTCCTTGGTAACCATCAATTACCGCAGGCCTAATGAATTCATCTGTAATGTTATTACTATAATTGTCATCTATTAGTGACAATACATCATTATATTTAGGCGCCTGTGCAAAAGCTATGGCATTATAACTTTCAATAGTCCTTTCCCATCTATTGTCACGGTCCATTGCATAATAACGGCCAGATATAGTAACAATATTACTATCTGTAACTTCATTTTGGAATGTTTGAATACACTGCCTCCCAGAATATGGTGATGTATCTCTTCCATCTAAAAAGGCATGAATAGCTACATTTATCCCTTGTTGTAACAGTTTATTCGTTATAATTTCAATATGTCTTTGATGTGAATGCACGCCACCGTTAGATATTAAGCCCATTATATGACATATACCATTTTTGCTTTTTATTTTGTTGATAAAACTTTTTAAGTTTCTATTATTTTCTATTGTATTAATTTCATGATTAATGCGTTGTAAACTCTGCATTACTACCCTTCCACTACCTATATTCATATGACCAACTTCTGAATTACCTATCTGATCATCAGGTAAGCCTACATCGCTTCCAGACGCAGATAAACTGCATTTAGGATAATTAGACGAAATATACTGCCAACAAGCTGGATTTACATTATGGATAGCATTATATTGGTTACTTGTTCCGATACCCCAACCATCTAGTATACATAAAACAACCGATTTAATACTCATGCTATAAAAAAACGCTCCCCGGGCCGGATTCGAACCAGCGACCAATTGGTTAACAGCCAACTGCTCTACCACTGAGCTACCGAGGAATAAATTGATTTGATTCTATCATAATGTATATTTATTGTAAATGGTAAACTAATATTTAAATCACTAATCATGAAATAATAGTTGAAACTTATAGAATTTAGATTTATAATAATATAAAATTTATTTATTCTATAGTAAACTTTTTGGAGGTACATAAATGGAAACAGGTAAGTCACATAGCAGGCCTAACAAACAGAATAGTAGTGGCTGGGTTAGTACAGCGGGTGAGAAGGTAAAAGGTGGAATAAAAATAATTGGTACTTTTCTTAAAAATACACCTAATGTTTGGCCTTGGCTATTTGGTCGGAGTAATGATATAGCTATATTAAAATACAGTAAAAATCTTGGTCTCAGTGTACAAGAACCCGCGGAAGGAAAAATCACATTAAGAGCAACAGAACTTCTTTTAGGAGATATATTAAAATTAAGTAATGAGGAGATAAAGAGATTAAATGAAGAGTTAACGAAAGGATCTGTTTCTTTAACTATTAATCAAGATAAGAATGTGGTTGATATTGGGATTGATGTAGCAACAATCGAAAATAATGTAAAAGAAAAATATAAAGAATATTCTAAGATGTCAGATGAACAAAGAAAAAGGGTTATTATAGGAGAAATTGTCAAGGCTGTTGACAGTAGCATAAAAGAAGTAGCAAAAGCTACTGGTGGAGAATTAAAAAGGTATACAGACTTAAAGTTAGTGTATGGCATTGCTCAAAAACTATATGAAGGGCATCAACATGTTGACAATGGTAAAGATAAGGAAATTAGCCATGGTGAAAATAAGGAAAAGATACGCACTGCTAAGTTAAATGGAGGATGCCAAGAGCATAAGCATGTTGACAATGGTAAAAATGAAGAAGCGTTTAATCTTAGTAACCCACAAATGTTTCCACCTGAGATAAAAAAGCGTTCGGAAGATGATTCTCGCAGCACTGAAGGACAGCTTAGACAAGTAGAGTCACCTGTTCAGGAAATAACAGAAGAAACAATAAGAAAGGAAGCATGTGGTTTGGCAAATGTCATGTTACCAACAAGTGTTACACATACTAATCCTCAGCCTCAGGGTGCCAAAAAAGGTGGTCGCGGTCGCGGATAGGTGGTTTTTATATATGAAGTATTATGATAATGGCAACACTTTTGCTAAGATATTAAGGGGTGAGTTGTCATGTGATAAAGTATATGACGATCAAAATGTGTTGGTGTTTCACGATAAATATCCTGACGCACCTGTGCATCTACTAATAATTCCAAAGAAGCAGTATGTATCGTTTGATGATTTTATTAATAATGGTTCGCCAGAAGAAATAGTTCGTTTTTTTCAAATTGTCAGAGAAATAACACATAAGTATAGTCTGGAAAAGACAGGCTATAGGCTTGTGACTAATCATGGTAAGCATGGTGAACAGGTGGTACCGCATTTTCACTTTCATATTTTAGGTGGGAAAAATTTAGGGAAACAAGTAAACCTTTATGAGTGAGTATTTTGCTATAGTAGTTTTTGTTTGCATTGCGTCTCTAATTTCTATTGTTCTATGTATATTGCCAATGGTTTTAAAGCCAAGCAGATCAGATGCCGAAAAGCTTTCTGCATACGAATGTGGTTTTAATCCTCTATCAAGTGTAGGAAAAAGTTTTGATATAAAGTTTTATTTGGTTTCAATATTATTTATAATATTTGATCTGGAAGTTATCTTTCTATTCCCTTGGAGTATTTCATTATCTAAAATAGGCTATGATGGATTTTGGTCTATGATAGTATTTTTTATAATACTTATTGTTGGATTTATTTATGAATGGTGTAAGGGTGCATTAGAATGGGAAACATAACTAATCAGGTTTTATCTAGTAACGATTGGAGTCATTATAAAAAGGAAGGGTTTCTTATTACGAAATTTGGTCAATTGGTGGATTATGTAATGAATTGGGCAAGAGCTGGTTCGTTATGGCCAATGACGTTTGGTTTAGCATGTTGTGCTGTAGAAATGATGCATACTGCGTCTAGTCGTTATGATCTTGATAAATATGGGATAATGTTTCGTGCAAGTCCAAGGCAATCAGATCTGATGATTGTTGCTGGTACGTTGACCAATAAAATGGCAGCAGCATTGCGTAAAGTTTACGATCAAATGGCAGATCCAAAATATGTGATATCTATGGGTAGTTGTGCAAACAATGGTGGATATTATCACTATTCTTACTCTGTAGTACGTGGCTGTGACAGAATAGTACCTGTTGATATTTATGTTCCAGGATGCCCTCCAACTGCTGAAGCTTTATTACATGGGATGTTATGTTTACAAAATAAGATCAAAAATGGACCAACATATACAAAAGAAGCTTAAATGCAAATGCATTCAGCTAGGTAGTTCCACAATTCAAGTTTATTCGACTATAAATACTGTTAAAGAGTATTTGTTGTTTTTACGTGATGATGAATTGTGTAGATTTGAGCTTCTGGTTGATATCTTTGGTGTTGATTATCCTAACCATGATAAGAGATTTGAAGTTATATATAATCTGCTCAGTATAGTACACAATACTAGAATACGTATTAAGCTACCAGTTGATGAAGGTGTAGTAGTACCAAGCGTAACAAAAATCTTTAGTGCTGCTTCATGGTTTGAACGTGAAATATTTGATATGTATGGAATTGAATTTTCATCTCATCCAGATTTGCGAAGAATACTTACTGATTATGGATTTGTAGGGCATCCATTATTAAAAGATTTTCCCTTGAGTGGTTATGAAGAAGTGAAATATGACACAAATAAGCAAAAAGTAGTTTATAATCCTATAGATTTACCACAGGATTATCGTTTATTTGATAGTTTATCTCCATGGGGAAGTAAAAAAGAATAATATGGTAGAAAGAAAGAAAATATCTTTAATTGGTGCAGGAAATATTGGTGGAACCTTGGCACATATGATAGCCTTAAAGGAGCTTGGGGATATTATTTTATTTGACATTAATAAGGGCACTGCAGGTGGTAAGGCATTAGATATATCAGAATCATCACCTATAAATGGGTTCAATGTGAGCATTACTGGTACAGATAATTATGAAGATATACAAGGCTCTGATGCAATTATAGTTACAGCAGGTATGGCACGAAAGCCAGGTATGAGCAGAGATGATTTGCTTAGAACCAACGCTCTAGTAATGCAGAGTGTTGCTGAAAACATTAAAAAATATTCTTCTGACGCATTTGTAATAGTAGTAACCAACCCTTTAGACGCTATGGTTTCAGTAATACATAGTCATTCTAGATTACCAGATAATAAAGTTGTTGGCATGGCAGGGGTACTTGATTCTGCACGGTTTCGTTATTTTCTTGCCAATGAATTAAGTGTTTCAGTTGAAGATGTACATGCTTTTGTATTAGGTGGGCATGGTGATACTATGGTTCCATTGATCAATTATACTTCTATCGCTGGTATACCATTAACAGAAATAATTAATATGGGATTAATTACACAAAAAAAGGTTGATGAGATAGTTGAACGTACACGTGATGGTGGAAAAGAAATAGTTAACTTACTTCAGTTTGGGTCTGCATATTATTCACCAGCATCTTCCACTCTATGTATGTTAGAATCATATTTGTATAATAAAAGACGCATATTACCATGTGCTGCTTATTTAAATGGTGAATATGGAGTAAAAGGGTTATTTATTGGTGTTCCTGTAATAATAGGTAAAAACGGTGTAGAAAAGATACTTACAATTAAGATGAGTATGGTTGAACAACAGATGTTTGATGAATCTGTAAATGCAGTAGTAAATCTTACTAAAAAATTAAAATAAGCCTATAAATGCAGCAGTATAATTGATTAACGGATTAAACAAAGGATAAAGTGTTTTCTGTTCTAACCTCAACACACTATGCTCTGTAAATAAAAATTTTTTTAATAAGTTATAGTAGAGCTCCAACAAGATTTAAAAATCTTAAATGAACAGTTGGGGTTTTGTTGAATCATGAAAAGATCTGCCTAGGTAGTGTCGACATTTATTTCAACCAAAGATAAATAGCAGCAATATGAAGAAAAGATAAGAAAGTGATGGCTAATTTATCATAACGAGTAGCAACCCTACGAAAGTGCTTGAGTT
>JAIXMJ010000026.1 GCA_022836975.1 Wolbachia sp. | reverse complement strand
CTCAAGCACTTTCGTAGGGTTGCTACTCGTTATGATAAATTAGCCATCACTTTCTTATCTTTTGTTCATATTGCTGCTATTTATCTTTGGTTAAAATAAATGTCGACACTACCTAGTTTCTCCCATTCAGGTCTAATTTTCTCTACCACTTCTTGGAACTCTTCTGCTCTCATTCCAGTTAATTGCCTTAAAGTGTGCGGTCTTTTTACTAGGTCTTTATAATTCATTCTCATATTTTTATTTTAAAAATAATATTCTACTCCCTTATTTATTTCTTTTCACTTATTTTTTTGTAGCTTTGCAGAGGGTCTCTTGATAAACATGTTCTGATCGTTTCCATGCTATTTCTGATAGTTTTACCATTTTATTCCTCAATAATTTTACTAAGTGTGGGCCATAAGTGATAAAAGTGATGAACTGGCCCAGTTCCTCTACCAATATGTTGATTACATGCAGCTTTTAAAGCTTTACTTAAATACCTTTTTGCTGTGTTACAACTTTCAACAAGATCTAAACCAAGAGCTAAACAAGAAGCAATTGCAGAAGACAATGTGCAGCCTGTTCCATGAGTATTTTTAGTTGTAATTCTGGTATCACTGAACCATTTATAATTATGGTTAGTTGTTACCAGCAAGTCACACGACTCACTACATCTTTTTAAATGTCCACCCTTTATCAATACAGATTTTGGACCGAGCTTTAACAGTTCTTTTGCAACAGTAAACATCTTTTCTCTAGTATTAGCTCTTATACCCGTCAATATTTCAGCTTCTAGTAGGTTCGGAGTAATTACTGTGCTTATTGGGACAATTTGTCTCTTTATAGATTCAACTGCCTCTGGTAAAAGAAGATAATCACCACTCTTTGCTACCATTACTGGGTCAACTATAATTGGTATTTTAGTAATATATTTTGAAAGAAACTCGGAAACTAACTCAACAATTTCAGAATTAAATAGCATTCCTATTTTTATAGCATCTGGTGTTATATCATCAAAAATAGCTACTAGTTGGTCCTTAACTGACTCAAGTGGTAGTGGGTAGCACTTTTTTACTCCCGTAGTATTTTGTACAGGCAAAGCAGTTAACACTGTCATTCCATAACAACCAAATGCTGAAAATACCTTCAGATCTGCTTGAATACCAGCACCACCCGATCCATCAAAACCAGCAATTGAAAGAGTTTTGTATTTCATAATCTTTCTCTCATAAATTCAAAATTGGGGCTATATATAGCATCAAGAAATGCTACTTTAAAAGATCCAGGGCAAGAAGCTTTCTGTTCTGCTTGTTCACCACATAAACCATAGAATGCAGTAGATAATAAACTTGCTTGAAATAAGTCAGTTTCCACAGAACAAAATGCTGCAGTAATAGCAGATAGAGTACAACCAATTCCAGTTATGTATTGCATAAGAGGTGAGCCAAAAGACAGGTATTTTATAGAGTCCTTTTTTACTATAATATCAGTTGCACCACTCACTATAGTTGTTATGTTATGCTTCTCGACCAAAGAATTAGCACTATTTTCTGCCTCTTGAGTGGTATTCTGTGACTCAACACCAAGAGTGCTGATTTTATTATCATCGTTGAGTGATATTATCTCACTTGCATTTCCACGAACAACATCAGCATATTTAATGAACTTTTGGCTTGCATTTGTACGGATCTTCGTTGCTCCACAACCTACAGGGTCAAGTACTATTACCTTTTTCAATGTACTAGCAGTTGCTAACGCATATTCCGCTCTTTCTAAGAAGGAACTATGAAGTGTTCCAACGTTAATATTGATGGAGTGTGCATAAGATATCAGTTCATCAAGTTCACCCATTTCTTCAGACATAATTGGTGCAGCACCTATTGCAAGTAGCGCGTTTGCAACACAATCCATGGTGACATAATTAGTTAGATTTAAAATCAAAGGTTTTGATTTTCTGATCTTTTCAACACACAATTTAATTTGTTCTAACATAGACTCCATTGATAATGTTATATAGTTGCTGTACTTTTTTTTGTGGGTTACTTGCTTCATGTACTGCACTCACAACCGCAATTCCAGATGCACCAGCATTGATAACTTGCGCTGCATTTTTCTGATTTATACCACCAATTGCAACAACTGGATATTTGGACAATTTAACCACCTCTTTTAAACCATCTATTTCCCATATGGTTTTGATATTGTGTTTAGTTTTAGTTACAAATACTGCACTTGCAGCAACATATGTTACTTCTATATCTAAATTATTTATTTTCTCTAGCTCATCTAATGATTCAATTGAAAGACCAATTATTTTGCCTGGACCCAGTAGTTTTCGTGCTTTTTCTGGATTGCCGTCAGTTTGACCAAGATGGACTCCATCTGCATCAAGTTTGTAAGCAAGTTCAATATCATCATTAACTATAAGTGGAATATTAAAATCTGCCAAAACCTGCTTCAATTTATACCCAAACTCAAATAAATATTCTGGTGAAGCGTGTTTATCACGTAATTGCAGTGATGTGATACCTCCTTCTGCACACTTTTTAATGAATGTAAGATATGAATCAATATCGGTATTATAAAGTTGAGTAATCAACATGAGTTTATATGGTTGTTTGTATTCTTTATCTGGTAAACTATGATTAACATCAACTTTAATCTTGGAATCAGTATGAGGGCCTGAGGTATCATAAACCCTAAAAAAAGTTCCATCTGTTAAAGAAATTTCTCGCATAGGAACGTGCATGTTCGGGAAATTTTTACCACTTACATATATTTTTTTAGAATTTAGTAGAGAATAAGTATTGATAACTTGCGATAGTGCTTTTGTGTCTCTGCTCATTTGGCCGCTCCATATAATTATTACTTTGCATAGTCAATAATTAGTAAAGAGCGAAAATAAAAGGTTGACATTAGTAAACGCTTTTCTTTCTTACGCCAATACTAATTGGTTCAAGTTCCATGGGTTTGATTTACAAATCATCTCAGCCTAAAAGGCACCCCAAGAAAAACATTCGTTATAGCAGGTTGTATACAATAGATTCTCTTGTTTGTCTAGAGGTATATCGTCACAAGATACTGATTGAATAAAAGTTTATATAATGACAGAATTTAAGGGTTAGAAAAGATGGAGAACAGACAGAAGGCATGATATAAGAGCCTGTTCACAATCTTTTTAACAATAGAACAGAGGCAGAAACTTGTTTTTGTCATTGTTGGAACGGATCTTTCCAACCAATTTTTAAGACGATTTCCAGAATACTTTCTCTATCTTCGTTCAGCTTTTCACTCCATTTCTTGCAATAGTCGTAACAATTGCACCATTTTGGAAACTCTTTTGGTAGCATTCACCACTGACAGCCACTTTTTCAGCACACCGCAAAATAACTCATATAAATCTAGCTTTCTTGGCTTCATCTTCTTTCGTGCATTTTCTAAAAGTGGCCTAATCTTTTCGAATTTCTCAAGACCTATATCACTTGGGTATATGTGTCTCATAGTTTACCTTATTTCAATTACACTTTTCTTGTATTATATTCATAGATCGCGTACAAGCTCTTACAAAAAATATCGCAAAAAACCTTTAACAGATGAACAAAAAAAGCACAATCGAGAGCTTGCGTCGTTTAGAATGCGTGTAGAAAATAAGATCCGGGAGATTAAGATTGATGTCGCATGTTTACCGTAATTTTCAAAAGAAATATAACATGAGGTTCAACATAATAGCTGGTCTCGTGAATCTAAAACATGGTTTTTAGCTAATTCTACTTTTGGGCTACTCCATACTCAAAATACTTCGCAGTGCTTCGCAGCGGATCTTATAATATATGAGATTACAAATGAAGAAAAGTATAACTGCACTATACTGTTTTGTCTAGGATTTTGTAAAGCAGTAGATAAAGGCTTTGCCAATAGGCTCTGCAAAAAACCTACAAACCCGAACTATGTATTACCCAGCAAAGAAAGTATAGGAAATAAAAGGCTTTTTCTCTTTCATGAAATATGAAATTATGGTAGAAAAAATATGAACTAGAAAATTGATATGGTCTTGTATGCTCAAATTCAAGTGCTATTTTAAGATAGCAAGGAAACCGTTTCAACAATCGATTTTCCGCAATAGAATCTTTAGAATCTTTTCTTTTATGAACCTTAATATACTTGTCATTCTCTTTTTGATATTAGTGACAAGTTTTAGTCCTTCAATTCTGAAAAAGTTTTTGGATACATAACCTTTGTCACCAAATAACTTATGTAAGTAAACACACCTCACTTCAGCATAGCAAGCAGTGGACTAATGCTTGCTTGCTATAGACCATTAGTGGCACGACAAAACTAACGCCACTTACATTCATCAGCTACCATAACAGCTTCAAGAAAATGCTTCTCAAGCTCACTTAATGGTAAATCACTTTGAATATACTTCCCCCATGATTTCAATATATCAGATATTTCTACACCTTCAACTATAGGGTATTCATGATTTTGTTTAGTATATAATTCTTGTGCTCTTTTACTTACTAAAAATTCCAGTAGCAACAAAGCATTTTCTCTGTTCTTTGCGTTTTTTACAACTGCAGCACCACTTATGTTTACCATTATACCTTTTCCTTTTGCCTGATTAGGGAAGAAAATACCTAGTTTTTCGATACCTTTCTCTTTTGCTGCTACCATCCTTGCAAAATAATAACTATTTACTATCGCTATTCCACCTTCACCAGCAATTGCAGCATGAATTTGATCGCTATCTCCACCACTTGGCTTCCTCGCCATATTATCAACAATTCCAGTGACCCACTTTTTTGTTTTATCAAAACCATTATGTGCAATCATAAAAGCAATTAATGACCTATTATATGGACTTGTTGAAGATCTTACTAATATCTTCCCCTTCCATCTTGGATTTGCTAGATCTTCATAAGTACTTAAGTCTTTAGGATTTACAAGTTCTTTATTATATACGAGGATCCTTGCTCTTTTTGTGAGTCCAAACCAAAAACCTTTACTATCTCTAAACTGTACTGGTATAGATTTTTTCAAAATTTCCGAATCCACTTGAGATAATAAGCCCCTTCTCTCTGCTAAAATTAGGTTCACTACATCAGCAGTTAAAAATAGATCTGCATCTCCATCATTTTCTATCCTGGACAGCAACTGTGAATCATCGCCTGTAATATAACGTACTTTTACACCTGTCTCTTTTGTAAATTCTTCAAACAAAGTACGTACTAGCTCTTCCTTACGTGATGAGTAAACATTTACTATCTCGTGATCATCCATCTTGTTGGGTTGGTATAAGTAAGCAATGATTGCCACTATAATTAGTGCTATTAAAGATATCAATATAATTGGCTTTTTCATAGACTATCCACGTTTATAGATAAATTAGGTAATGATACAGAATACATATTTTTCATAAACACCTCAATAAGATTATCACAATGATTATATAATTAAACGATTAAAAATAGATTTACACTAAAAATCAATACAATTTTCTTCTTTTTTTAACACAACTGACAGTTTCACGTAATAAAGATATAGTCTATAGTATAACAATAGTTTTTGTAAGCACTAATTTACATTTTCTGCTATATTTTTGTTATGAACATAAACACTAAAGTACAAGAAATTTTCAGTTCTGTTGCAAATAGCTACGATATCATGAATGACATTATGAGTCTAGGAATACATAGAGTATGGAAAAATAAAATGGTAAGGAGTATGCACCTCACCAAAAATGCCAGAGTATTAGATGTTGCTGGAGGAACAGGAGATATAGCAAAAAGAATTATAAAAAGAGAGCCTAGCAGTAAGGTAACGATATGTGATGTCAATCAAGATATGCTTAACAGAGGACGTGATAAAGCTATTGATTCTAATCAACTTAATTTTGAATGGGTATGTGCAAGCGCAGAAAATTTACCATTTAGCAATCATAAATTTGATTATTGCACTATAGCTTTCGGTATACGTAACATTTCAAATCGTGAAAAAGCTCTTGGTGAAATGTACAGAGTTCTACGCCCCGGAGGAAAATTTATTTGTTTAGAATTTGCCCCTATGCACTATCAACATAAGGCATTTATTACCTTATATGACTTGTATTCATTTAAAGTAATTCCAGAAATTGGTAATATAGTTGCAAAAAATAGAAGTGCTTACGAATACCTAGTAGAAAGTATACGTGCATTCCCGACCCAAGTTAATTTTCAAAAGGAGATAGAAAATGCAGGGTTTACAAATGTTAAATTCAGCAATATAAGTTGTGGTATAGTAGCACTATACTCTGGAAGTATTGAGTAATGATGAGCATTAAATATTGGTATAGGACCCTAGATTACTATTTAATCTTATCTATTTTTATACTATTAACTATTAGTTTTATTCTTGTTTACTCAGCAAGCCCTGCAATCACAAGGCGTCTATCTTTGTCACCAGACTATTTAATAAAACGCCATATGATCTATATAATTTTATCATTAATAACTTTACTAGTATTTTCATTTATTGAAACAAATATAATACCTTACCTATCATTTGTAGGTTTAATCCTTTCTATTGTTTTGATGGTAACTGTTATAAGATTTGGCACAAACATCAATGGAGCAAAGAGATGGTTATATATTTTTGGAATATCAATTCAACCATCTGAGTTTATGAAGCCATTTTTCTCTGTTGTAATTGCTAGCATATTAGCTAGTGAAATAAAGTTTAAAGTATGTATATCTATTGTACTATTTCTTTTAATTTTCGTAATGTTGCTTTTGCAACCTAACTTCAGTATGTCTCTACTTTTAACATACTCATGGATGGGACAGATGTTTGTTGCATCTATTCCACTATTATATTATGTATATATATGTGGCATAATAACGACAGGGGTAACTGCAGCCTATTTTTTCCTTCCACATATAAAACAAAGGATTTATAATTTCTTTTTCTTTTCACACCGTAACAATTTTCAAGTAACTAAATCTTTAGAAGCATTTAAAAACGGTCAGTTAACAGGGGTAGGACCAGGAGAAGGTAATGTTAAAATGCTACTTCCTGACTGTCATACAGATTTTATATTTTCAGTACTAGCAGAAGAATTTGGTTTGATTATGTGTCTAGTTACAGTAATATTATTTGGTATTATTGCTTGCAGATTGCTCTATATCGTTTATAAGGAAAGTGAATTATTTAGTTTATTAGCAGTTTTTGGTATATCAATTCAGTTTATTACACAGTTTATAATCAACATAGGTGTCACACTAAGCATTCTACCAACCACGGGTGTAACACTACCACTACTTAGTTATGGTGGCTCATCTTTATTATCGTCAAGCATAGCACTGGGTATAATTCTTGCTTACAGTAGAAATCAAATAAAGCTAGGTTGCTTTAAAATAATGTATGAAAAAATCTGACACCAAACAATTATTTCATTATATAAGGCCTTACTGGCTTCATTTTATTATAGCATTCATTGCGGTCTTATTTTCAGCTTTAATTACTCTATCTTTTGGTCCAAGATTAGGTAAAATAATTGATTCTGACATTTCAGATCACTCACTATTAGTGATAATACTAATGGTTTTAACCATAGCTTTTACTGCATTTATCAGACTATATTTTATTGGAATTGGTAGTGAAAAAGTTATAGCCCGTATGAGATATGACCTTTATAGTAATATCATCAGCTTACAACCAAGTTTTTTTGAAAATATAAGCGTACAAAATGTTGTTTCAGCACTAATCACTGACACATCTATATTACAATCAATAATGAATAGCAGTCTATTAACAATATTGAGAAATTTCATAATATTAGTTGGCAGTATTATTATGTTGTTATATATAAACATCCAATTAACTACATACATAGCTGCTGCCATACCTCTATTATTTATTATAATAATTATACTAGGAAGCAGAGTACGAAACTATTCACGTTTTGCACGAGACAAGCTCAATGAGTTAGCAGAGTTTAGCGAAGAAAGCCTTAAGTTTATCATCACTGTAAAATCTTTTGTATTAGAAGAAAATAGAAAGAATTTTTTCAGAGAACATTCAAACTTAGTATCACAATCTCATATAAAATTAGCATTTCTACGTGCTATTTTAGTTTCTGCAATAATTATGTGTGTAATAAGCTCATTAATCATCTTAATATCTTTTGGAATCAAAGAAGTCTCAAATGGTAACCTGACTGCTGGAGTACTATCATCTTTTATATTTTATTCAACACTAGCTGCAGGAGCTATAAATAACTTAGGTGATAACATTACAGATTTACAGAAAGGACTTGGAATTACAGCGCGTGTTTTGGAATTCATTAACATAAAAGATAATATTACATATGGTTTCAAAAAGATCCGTAATATCCACAAAAACCTTTCTTTCAATGAAGTAACATTTTGCTATTTTAATAAACCTGCTTTAACAAAGTTATCATTTCAGATAGATGCAGGGCAATCAGTGTTAATTGTAGGACCATCAGGTAGTGGTAAAAGTACTATTTTAAAACTTCTGCTAAGGTTTTATGATCCAGATGAAGGCACTATTGCTATTGATGGATGTGACATAAAGTCGCTCGAATTAAATAATTTAAGATCATTATTCGGCCTAGTGCCGCAAGATAAGATGATATTTTCATCTTCCATAATGGAAAATATCTTATATGGTCAACCAAATGCAAAATATGACCAAGTAAAAAAAGCAGCAGAGAATGCTTATGCTATGGAGTTTATTGAAAAGTTACCCAATAAATTTGATACCTTTGTTGGAAAAAACGGATTAACACTGTCGGAAGGACAGAAACAACGTATTATTATAGCAAGAGCAATACTAAAGAATCCTCAAATTCTTATACTTGATGAAGCAACATCTGCTCTAGATTATGAAAGCGAGAATTTTGTGCAAAAAGCATTAAATAATCTAATGCATAATAGGACTACTATAATAATTACACATAGATTATCTACTGCACCAAAAACAGATAAAATTATAGTTGTTAATAACGGAATAGTAGAAGAAATAGGTACACATGATACTTTAATGCAACAAGATGGGCTTTATGCAAAATTAATAAAGATTTGCATTTCGTAGTACTTACGATTAGAATAAAACTCTAGGTGAAATAAGTAGCTGCTGTGTATTACAGAGGAAAGTCCGGGCTCCAAGGAAAGATAGTGACGGATAACATCCGCCGGAGGCAACTCTAGTTATAGGGCTACAGAAAATTACCGCCTAATATTTTAGGTAAGGGTGAAAAGGTGTGGTAAGAGCACACCATAACAATGGCAACACTGTTAGTTGAAGTAACCAGCACTAGGAGCAAGATTGAATAAGAGTAGGTTTTATGTTTTCCTCATATCTACTCGGGTAAATCGCAAGAAGTAAATGGCAACATTTACTCCAGATAAATAGCTACATAAACAGAACCCGGCTTATATTTCACCTAGATCAGGATAGCCAAAATATATTTACCAGCTCTTAATAAATTTATCCTAAACTGAAGACTAGTATCAATCTTAATAAGAAGAGGGTTTTATGAATAAAAAGATTTTAATAGTTTTAGTTTTACTATTATCAGGACAGTCCTTTGCCGAGTCAGACATTGCTGAGCCAAATATCGATGCATGGCTTTATTTGTCATTTAATGCTGGTATCATAGGTAGATCACTTGTAATACCAGATCTCAAATATAAAGAAGTTGTTGAAGTAGGATATATTGGAGCTTTTGCATTAGGTTTAAAAAATCAGTATGCGGACCATAACTATAGAATCGAATTTGAATCTATGGGTTTCTACCCTCGCTTACCTGATCTTCCGCCAACTCCTTTTAAAATCAAAAATATTGATCTAAAGACTTCTGGTATATACTCCAAAGACGATATTTATATAGGCAGTGGAGTAAGAATGATAAATATCTACTATGATTGGCAAGATAATGACGATCCTGACAACTTATTATATCCCTATGTTGGTGCTGGAGTTGGCATAATAACAACAGTTTATGATACGGAAAAAATAGGAAGCAGTTTTGCAGGCCAAGTAAAAGTTGGTTTGAATTACCGCACCAAGAAAAATATAGCATTTAACATGGGATTAAGGTATCTGATGTTCACAAATAATACTCTGGAGGGAGAATTACAAGATACGAAGAATAATAAAAGCTATAAAATAGTTTTACCCAACAAATTAGGCATGGAGTTCGGTATAACTTTGTATTTTAAAAAATGGAAATAGGAATAGGAGCATGTTGCGAGATGAACAAAATTTTTATATTCTTAGAGCCTGTTCACAATCTTTTTTTAACCAGAACATTTTCTCTATCCTCATTCGGTTTTTTACCCCATTTCTTGAAATAGTCGTAACAATTGTGCCATTTTGGAAACTCTTTTGGTAG
>JAIXMJ010000025.1 GCA_022836975.1 Wolbachia sp. | reverse complement strand
AAAATAATTGCAGATCGCTATCGAAATCGACGAAAACGTTTTAGTCTGAGGTTCAACTTAATTGCTGGAATTTACAACTTTGAGTTGATAAAATGAGTTATGCAAGAAGTCCATTCTCTTCCTGAGGTGTTGATTTTGTCTCTATAAATGTGTTATGGTATGTCGTGCTGATTGAATAAAAGTTTATATAACAACAGAATTTAAGGGTAAAAAGATGGAGAACACACAGAAAGCATGATATAAAAGACAAATTGTGGGATAAATTAGAAAGTCACTCGCCTGGAAGCAGATGTAGCTAGGAACGGATTGCAAAGGATAATAGGAGATTCATAAATGCAGTAATGTGAATATTTAGGACCGATGCACCATGGACCACCTGATTATGGCCATTGGAAGCAGGAGATTTTGCAGGTGGTGTTATATTTATTGAAAATTTTTATTGATCTTGAGTGACTGATCCACATACGTTAAAGTAGATAAAGCTGGACTTGGAGCAAAAAGAAAAAGGTTAAATGATTAGAATGTGGGCTCAAATCTTATGACGATATACCCTAGTTCTTCTAATATAATTTCGTGCAAAGCAGGTAAGTAATAGATAAATTGCCGATATAAGTATAATAGCAGGTCCTGTTGAAATATCAAAATTCACTGACAACAGAAGTCCAGATACTCCAGAAACTACAGAAAATAAAGTTGCAATAATAACCATCTGCATAGGAGTTTGTGAAACAAGTCTTGCTGAAGCAGAAGGTATCAGTAAAAACCCAGATATAAGTAATATCCCTATCAACTGAGCAGAAATGGCTATAAATATAGCAAGAGTAATCAAAAATTCTAACCTTATTAAATTAACATTAACTTTTTCTACCGTTGCTAAATCTTGATTAATTGAAATCATTAACCAATGGTTCCACCTTAATATCAACATTAAAGCAACTGCTATAGATGTGAAAAAGATTAACGTTATATCACCATAATCAAGCATTAATATATCACCAAATAATGAAGTAATGATACTGCTATTATTAACTGCTATAAGCATTATACTTATTGATGGACTTATTCTAAAAATTAAAGAAAGTGCAATGCCAAGCAACGACGAATGTGATAGACTATCCCCCAAATATGAAAGCCTTTGCCATAGCATAAAAGACCCTAAAGCACCAGTTATTAAACTGACCATAACTATTGCAATTAAGCTATTAATGAAAAATCTTTGTGTTAATACTTCAATCATCAAACAATTAATTGTGTAACGCATACCCACCAATCTGGGTGCTCTTCTTGAATATTGCTCGCTGCAATCTTCGCATCTTCTTCGCTACCAAACATTCCAAAGCATACAGTACCACTACCTGACATACGTGCAACCAAGCATCCTTTCTGTAGTTCTAACGCTGACACTATATCCCTTATTTCAGGAACTAAGTGAATTGCTATCTCTTGAAGATCATTTCTTGCATTTTTAATAATATCTAACAAATTACTTTCATCCCACTCAATTGGTTTTGAAAAATTTCCTTGATGCCTAGAATATACTTCTGGTGTACTCAAAAATTTCTTTTTTGGTTTTATAAGCACTATATCCACTGGTATTGATAATTTTTCTATTAAATGTAGCTCTTCTCCTACACCTTGAACAAATACAGGGATGTTATCTATGCTTGCTGGAACATCTGCGCCAATATTTAATGCTATTTCATTCAAAATTAGTCTGTCAATATCCCACAGCTTGCCTAAAGTACGTATTACAGCCCCAGCATCCGCAGAGCCACTACCTAGGCCAGACGCTGTTGGTACATTCTTCATAACTTTAACCGACACTTTAGCATGACTTGGAGCATATCTTAACAATAACATTACTGCTTCCATCACAGTATTATATTTACTATTTATTCTGGATGTTGAATTAATAAATTCAACCTTGGAATAATCATGCCTAAATTTCTTATATCCTACCTTTATTTCTAAAAGATTAGAAAGAGTAGTGAAAGCAAATAAACTTTCTATCAAATGATATCCTGTTTCCTTTTTACCTATAATATGTAAAAATAGATTAATTTTCGCAGGTGCCTTTACACAGAAACTCTTCATTGTATATTCTTCACTAGAACTATTCACATTATATACACCATGTTATTCTGGTCAACTTTTATACACCGCTACCCTCTTGACTCTTCCATATGGATAAATGCATCAGCTGGTACAGGTAAAACAAAAATTTTAATAGACAGAGTTCTTAAACTTTTAGTTGAAGGAAGAAAGAACATTCTCTGCTTAACATTTACAAATGCTGCAGCAAATGAAATGGAGGATCGCATCTTTGATACACTCATCAGATGGGCAACATGCTCAGAACTAGACCATAATGTACATAATCTTAGTCAAAAGAAGATAGATAAAGCAAGAAAGCTATTTTCTGAATTAACAGATTTGAACCTTGTTATACAAACTATACATGCTTTTTGCTATAAATTAGTTTCTAGTTTTCCTGTAGAAGCTGGTATTGCACCAAATTGTACATTGAGTGAATGTAAAGAATTACATCCTATTGCATTTGATTATACACTAAATCATATGCCATTACAGCATAGTATCAATACCGTAGCAGCAGAACTTGATGAAAGTGAATTATCTAGCTTACTTTATACTTTACATACAAAAAGGCCAATGGATGACCTACAATATATTAAAGATAAATTGAATGTTTCAGATAGAATTCCTGATTTACCATTGCAGGACATTAAAAAGTTAGTTGAGATATTAAGTACAGGCAGTAAAAGGGATCAAAATTATGGCAAAACCCTTCAAGAATGGTGCAATACAGGCAGCATAGACAATCTATTCAAAGTATTTATCAAATCAGATACATATAAAAAGAAAAATATATCATCTATCATCACAAAAGATATTGAAAAAAAATTTCCTGATGCAGCAGTAATAGTAGAAAGTGTACAAAATAAGGTTATATCTTATATAAGAGATATAGATGCTCAACAAATCTTTAAGAGAACCAGTAATTTGCTCAATATATTTCAAGTATATACCTCTTTCTACAAGAATGAAAAACTGAAAAATGCATTGATTGATTATAATGACGTCATTGATTTAGCAACAAAACTCACCTGTAATCATGATTGGATCTTGTTTAGTCTAGATCAAAAAATAGATCATATACTTATCGATGAAGCACAGGATAATAGTCTCAGTCAATGGAAAATTATAACCAGTTTATGCGATGAGTTTTTTGCAAATAGTGATGAGAAAAGGACATTATTTGTTGTTGGCGATGTAAAACAGTCCATCTACAGATTTCAGGGTGCAAACCCACTACTCTTTACTTATATGCAGAAATATTTTTATGAAAAAACTGAAGGTAGAAACTGGCTATCAGATCAACTTGAAATATCATTCCGTTCAGCTCCAGAAATTTTGACGCTTGTAGATAGACTAGTTAATCATTTTCGTAAAGAAATATCTTTTAGTAATCATCAAATAAAACATATTCCCAACCGCAAAAATGAGCAAGGATATGTCGAAATCTGGCCACTACTACCAAAATTAAATGTACAACAAGGATTTAATGTATATGATGAATATGAATCAGAATATACAACTGACAGGTTACTTGCACGCACAATATCCCATAATATCCGTAAATGGTTAAATGATGGACGTATATTAGTAGCTAAAAACCGTTGTATAGAGCCAAAAGATATAATGATTTTAGTACGACAACGAAATATATTAGTGGATTACATAATAAGTGAGCTGAAAAGAGCAGATGTACCAGTTATAGGAAGAGATCATTTTAAGATAATGGATCATATAGTATCACAGGATTTGATAGCTTTAGCTGAATTTTTGCTCTTGCCATCAAATGACTTGGCACTTGCAAGTATTTTAAAGTCACCACTATTCAACCTTACCGAGGAAGATCTATTTAACATCGCATATAACCGTAAAGAGTTGTCTCTATGGAAAAGTTTAGAGCATTACTCTAAAAGTACTTATGATGAATTGAATCATATGATCAAATTATCTCAGATTGAACCTCCACTTGTATTGTTTACATACGTACTTAACAATAATAAAGAAAAGTTTGTTTCACGATTAGGTACTGAATGTCTTGAAGTCATTGATGAATTTATGGGTTTATTGTTGCGTTTTTGGTTTCTCTCCTTACAAACATTTGTACAATGGATAAAAGAAAATAATCCAGAAATTAAGAATGATATTTGTCAAAACTGTAATGCTGTAAAAGTAATTACAGTTCATAAGTCAAAAGGCCTACAAGCCCCTATAGTATTTTTGGTTGATACAAATACAGTACCACGAAATAGTGAAAGTATAATTTTTGATGAGTTAGGAGCACCATTTTGGTGTAAAAAAAACAACAATATTTATTGCGATCAAATTACAGAAGAAAAAAAAGTAGAGGACTATAATGAATATTTACGTCTATTATATGTAGCACTTACACGTGCTGAAGATGAATTATACATCTTAGGCAAAGAACCAATGCAGAAAAATTCTTGGTATGATATCATCACCACATGTGGGTGTCCATATGAAAAAAAACGAAAAATACTGTTTGAAGATGAATTAGAAATATTGTGTATAAACTCACATTACCCTTATTTATACAAAAAACATAGTATACTATCACCTTCTTCCATAGATTATTTAGATATAATAAACACTACAGTAGAAAATAGGTACGTTGAAAAATCTACACATATTAAAGAATCTGTACGTTCTGGAGAATCTACACGTGTTCAAACCATTTATACTATATTACAGTATATGCCTAAAATTGAAAAAGCAAAAAGAGAAAACTGGTTAAAAAAATATCTTGAAGCCATCAATAATGATGATAAGGATGAAATATATAATCAAATATCAGAATTTAATAAAATTTATGGATATTTGTTTGATCTGAAATGTAAATCAGAAGTCAGATTAACTGACACATTTAATAATAAACCGACCTTCATATACTTAAATAGAGTGTGTGTAACACAAGATAAAGTAATAGCTATAATCTACAATAAATCTTCCACAGATGAAATAGAAAAACAAATGTTGGTTTATCAGACTCTAATAAAACAGGTTTATCCAAGTAGGCAGATAGAATGTGTAATTATTTTTGTGGAAAGTTTAACTGTGAGGTTTTTTCCTATAAAATAGAAATACATCTACTTCTCATAAGCTTCACAATTGCAATAAAAATAATGTTATAACTCCTTTTACAACAATAGAAACAATAGACCCTCTGCAAAGCTACAACAAAATAAATGAAAAGAAATAAATGAGGGAGTAGAATATTATTTTTAAAATAAAAATATGGCAATGAATTACAAAGAAGTAGTAAAAAGACCGCATAATAGCTGGTCTCGTGAATCTAAAACATGGTTTTTAGCTAATTCTATTTTTAGACTACTCCACACTCACAATACTTCGCAGTGCTTCGCAGCGGATCTATTTTAAAAATACATTATATACCTATCTACTGAAATTAGCAATCCCTATTTTTTTGTAGCTTTGCAGAAGGTCTCATGTAATTCCACCAAAGAGGAACAGGAAAATTCCAAGAAAAATAGACAAGGATCTATATAAACTCAGGCATATTATAGAAAATATATTTTAAAAATTTAAAGAATGGCGAGGAATAGCCACCAGATATGCTAAAAATGCACGATCGTATATGGCTGCCCTTTCACTTAAAGCTTTGTTAATGTGGGCAAAAATCTCATGACGACACACCCCACACCAGTTTCTATCAATTTCAAACAATTCACAGATCTTTTTGATTCTCATTTTTCCTTCGTCAAATACTTTCAATGCTATTCCCATTACTGTTTGGCTTTAGCATCTTTATTTGTTCAATTGACTACTTAATTTAAAGAGAGGAAATCTTTTTTAGTTAGCTATAACATATAGGTGTTTTACCATATTAAGAAAGGCTTATTATAACATGATTTTTAGTAATTATAATAAGTTTCACTACTTTTTTATCATGTCCAATAATCTATTAATAAAACCAATTTCACTTGATTTGTTAAGCAAATCAGAAGCAATATTAGTATATTCATTAATAACAACTGTGGTAGGTGTATCAAAATTAATGAGCTCACATATTGCGACACGTAAAACGGATAAAGTGATAAGATTGAGCCTTGCAAGAGACCAACTAGGATGTAATTTTGTTTCTATTATTGAATCACATTCTTTCATTTTACTATCATTAAGAACTTTGTTTGATAATTCATCTAAAAGCTGAGAATCAAACTCTGTATTATTAAATAGATCAGATAAAAAGTTAATATAGTTGTTTAATTCAGCATATCCTGCAGAAAAATAATTTATGAAGATACTTGAATAAGCAACTTGTACGGCAAGAAACCTTGCCATACTCCTTTTTGTACAGTATTTTTGCCGGTTTAAGGGTTTTTCATCCATATTCTTATAGTGTAAGGATCAAATACGTATGACCTCAACATTTGTATTTAACTTTATTAAAAATTGTTCAACCAAAGTAATTATACTACTAAATATCCAGTATATTAATAACCCTGCAGGAAATGAAGAAAAAATAAACACAGAAATATACGGAAAGAACTTCATGATATTTAATTCATCCGCTTTGTATAATTGGTCTTCTTGATTTAATTTTTGCCCCATTAGCATAACAATAACATAAATTATTGGTAAAATACCAACAGAGATAGGAAAATTATATTGAAACAAACCAAATAAAGTAAAAATATTTGTTGGATCTGGAGCTGAGAGATCTTTTATCCACAGATAAAAAGGTGCATGCCTCATTTCTATTGTCACAAATAGTACTTTATACAATGCAAAAAATACAGGTATATGTATAAATATACTAGAAAAAAGGTCTGAAATTGTCTTGACATTATTTTTTTTATATAACGCCATTATCTCCTTGTTTTGTTTAAGTGGGTCATTTTTATATAGCTTTTTTATACGTGATATTTCAGGATGCAAATATTTACGTTTCAATTTTGAAATGTATGATCTGCTGGATAATGGCAGCATTACAAGTTTAATTACTAGAGTTAAAAGTAATATTGCTAAGCCAAAGTTTTGTAATAGATTATTAAAATATTCAAGCAACAGAAACACTGGTTTAGTAATAAAGTATAACATACCGAAATCTACGGATTTATCAAATAGTGGGATGCTGAAAGAATTCTTATAGAAATCTAGCAGATCTAGCTTTTTTGCCCCTGCAAAAAAATAATTTGCACTTGTAGTACTACTACCTGGAAATATAAGTAGATTTGATCTAGTGAAGCTCACTTGAAACCTATTACTATTATTGATATTTTTGTACTTTATTTCTATATCTATATTATCTGGCACCTCAGGTATAATAGCTGTGAGCCAATATTTATCAGCAAAACCAAACCAACTTTTTGTAGTTGTGTTAACCTGCACCAAATTTTTTTTAGCAAGGTCCTTGTATGTCCATTCTTCTAATTTATTGTTAAAAACCCCTAATACGCCTTCATGAGATAACCAACTTGACTCGTTAATGTTATCGCGTTTACGATAAATTTTACCATAGGGCGTTAGCTCTATATTATCTTTTGTGTCATTTTTTACACTTTGTTCTATTTTAAACAAATAGCCATGAACTAGTTTAATTTTTGTCTTGAATATAAGACCTTCTTTATTATCCCATGATAAATTTATTTCTCCGTTATCGGCCTTATCCACTTGCCATATTGTTTGAGAATTTGGAGTCCGCACTTTATTTTCTGGATTAATCCAGCCAAATTCTGCAAAATACACATCCTTTGACCCTGCTGGTGATAACAATGCAACTTGCGACGATAGGGGATCTTGTGTAACACGATAGGTAGATAAAGTTAGATCATCAAATCTAGGGCCCTTTAAAGAAATTGATCCTTTCAGCATATCATTCATAATACTAACTCTATGCTCATTAGTAGAGTCAATAACTTGAGAACGATCCAAAGAGTAGTCTGCATTAAAACTTTCTAAAGGTTTTTGTGGAATATTAGTATTCTTGCTCAGAAAGCTATCAGAAATGACCTGCCAAAAAAATATTATTAACGTGGAAAATATAATTGCTAAAATTAAATTTTTTTCTTCTGACATATGTGAATACCTTTCATTTTAAGTGTATATTAAATATTGCGATTAAACAACTTTTACAAGAACCTTAAAGAAAATGAAAAAAGACTTAATCATTTGGTTATTTATCACCGCTGCAATGATTTGTGATTCATTGAATATTGCTTCAGGTCGTGCAAGATTGACCAGGTTTCATTGATATGGTTATGTGAGATATGGTTTTGCATATAAGAAACTGTGAGGCAAAGTAAGTGAGGGGCTTAGTCATTTGGTTATTTATCATTATTGTCACTGCAATCCTTTACGATTCATTGAGTACTATTCCTGTTAATATAACAGCAATTGGAAGGTATGGTTTAGTTGCAGATAAAGGAAGAATTCAAGGTAATGGTAGTGTGGAATTTAATAGAGCACATGACGGACACTTTTACATACAAGCGCAGGTTAATAATCGCGATATAATATTTCTACTTGATACTGGTGCAACTGATGTAGTTCTATCGTATAAGGATGCAGTGTATGCTGGAATTGATGTACAGAATGCTAGTAATTTTAAAGTATATGAAACTGCAAGAGGCCTGATAGAAACTAAAACAGTCAAGATTCCAGAAATAAAAATAGGCAATTTCTTGATTAATAATGTTCAAGCAAGTGTTAACACGTATTCTATGTCGCGTTCTTTACTAGGTATGAGCTTTCTAAAGTACTTTGACTTTATGATAAAAGATAATAAATTAATATTATATCGTAATTAATATATCAAGCAGTGACGTGTAACAAATGGAAGAAAGAAAATCAAGAGACCCTCTGCAAAGCTACAAAAAAATAAGTGAAAAGAAATAAATAAGGGAGTAGAATATTATTTTTAAAATAAAAATATGACAATGAATTACACAGACTTAGTAAAAAGACCGCACACTTTAAGGCAATTAACTGGAATGAGTGCAGAAGAGTTCCAAGAAGTGGTAGAGAAAATTAGACCTGGATGGGAGAAACTAGAGAAAAAGAAGAAATGCTATTTGCTTGAAGAAGAATTGAAAATTAAGGAAGCCCATTACGGTCCTGATCACTGTGAAGTCGCTATAGCACTAAGCAACCTTGGCAATGCATACACGGCTTTGGGTGATCCAAAGAGGTCACTTAATTTGCTTGAAAGGGCATTGAAAATTCTTGAAGCCAGTTATGGTCCTGATCATTCCGAAGTGGCTAAAATACTAGAAAGCCTTGGTACTGCGTATGGGGCTTTGGGTGATCCAAAGAAGTCACTTGATTCGCTTGAAAAAGCATTGAAAATTCTTGAAGCCCTTTATGGCACTGATCATTATGAAGTGGCCACAACACTAGCGTACATTGGCACTGCATATGGGGCTTTGGGTGATCCAAAGAGGAAACGTGATTTGCTTGAAAGGGCATTGAAAATTCAAGAAGCCCATTATGGGCCTGATCATTATCAAGTGGCTACAGCACTTGAAAATCTTGCCAATGCATATGGGGATTTGGGTGATTCAAAGAAGTCCCTTTATCTGCTTGAAAGAGCATTGAAAATAAAGGAAGCCCATTATGGGCCTGATCATTATCAAGTGGCTGCGATAATGGAAAATCTTGGCTGTGAGTATGGGGCTTTGGGTGATCCAGAGAGACACCGTGATTTGCTTGAAAGGGCATTGAAAATTCTTGAAGCCAGTTATGGTCCTGATCATTTCGAAGTGGCTAAAACACTTAATAATTTAGCAGTAACCTATGGCAATTTAGGTGATAATCAAACGAAAAAAACATTATTAGAAAAAGCGTTAAAAATTAATGAACACCATTATGGTCCTGATCATTTCGAAGTGGCTAAAACACTTGAAAATTTAGCAGTAGCCTATGGCAATTTAGGCAATCCTCAAACGAAGAAAACATTATTAGAAAAAGCATTAAAAATTAATGAACACCATTATGGTCCTGATCATTTTCAAGTGGAAGAACACTTAAGATTTAGCAGTAGCCTATGGTAATTTAGGCGATCATCAAACGAAGAAAACATTATTAGAAAAGGCATTAAAAATTAAAGAACAACATTATGGTCCTGATCATTTTCAAGTGGCTATAACAAGTGATCATCTTGGAATTTGTAAAGTCACTTTAGGTGTAAAGCAAGAAGCTAAGCAACTGTTTCAAAAAGTACTACCAATATATGATCAACACTACGGAAAAGATAATAAGTATTCTAAACGTATAAGACGTTAATTGGATAGTTTATAAAATAGTTGTGGAAGTTTCATGCAAAAAATGCAAATTACAAAACAACCATGCATAATTTCCAATTGTAAATTCATTTTTTTTG
>JAIXMJ010000024.1 GCA_022836975.1 Wolbachia sp. | reverse complement strand
ATTATTTCCTCTTGCTTTTCCTTTCTTTTCCCTTAGTTCTCCTTGCTTTTATCCTATTTTTATGTGGTTAATTTTATTCGTAAAAAAAATTCAATTATATTTTTAAAAGATTTTAATTGTTCTGTTGTGCTATTTTCTAATATAAAGTTTATAATACGTATGTTGCGGTTGTTAAGTGCATACTTTAAAAGTTCTACACCTAATACCTTATGTTCTACACAGAACTCCACCTTTCTCTTCATAATGTAAACATCACTTAGCTGGATTTTTGATTTTGACTGGTTTAATTGTTTTTCTAGATCTTCCAAATTAGAGATTTGTGCGTTGTTGGTAAGAACTCTGTTTATGTCATTATATAAGTCAAGAATAGCTTTATCGCAGTATTTGTTTTCTTTATAATAAATTTTTCTATCTCCATTGTTTTCGATTATGATAGTACGTTTACCGTAGGTATCATTGCACTCAATACTACAACATCTAAGAGCCTGTACGTGATCTATGAATATGGTAAGATAAGTGTAGTTAAATAAGGTAAATTATGAGAAAGATATACCCAAGATCGTGAAAAATTAGAGAAAATTATACCCATTTTAGAAAATGCACAAAAGAAGACAACACAGTTGAATTGGCAAATGCTGCTAAAAGAGCTCTCAAAAAATACTATTTTAACTCTGTTTTTATTTAATGTCGACACTACCTAATCAATATGGAGAAAGTATTCTGGTTAAAAAAATTGGTTAGAGAGGTCCGTTGACCAAAACAAGTTTCTGCATAATTGACGCTCAGACGGTGAAAAATACCGATACTGCTGAAGAAAAAGGTTATTATGTAGGCAAAAGAAGATTTCAGGAAAGCGCCATATTGCGGTAGACACACAAGGTTTGCCGCATGCAATTTATATTACTAGAGCTAATTGCTGTAGAAATGGTTTGTAGAGCGAGAAAAAATCTCTCCGAAGTTCGTGGTTGATGCAGGTTATACAGGAGAAAATTTTGCAACTCAAATAAAGACAATTATTGGTGCAACTATTAAAGCGCAACGAGCTACATTTATTTGTTGTATAGGTGGGTTGTAGAACGGTTTTGTGCCTGGCTAGATAAATGTAGGAGGCTAAAAAACTGTGAAAGAAAGTTTAATACTAGCCTGCAAATGGTTGTTTTAGCTTTCTCTGTGCTATTGTTAAAAAGATTGTGAACAGACTCTTAGCCGCTCCGCTGAACGGATACACCAGAAACATATTATAATATAAACTTTGAGAGATCTAATTGCTTAGCTATTGATTCAAGTTTACCTTTCACATATTGACTGTCTATAACAAATACTTCATTATTCCTTTCAGAAGCAGAAAAACTTATCTCTTCAAGAAGCTTTTCTAACATAGTATGTAGCCTTCTTGCACCTATGTTTTCCACTTCTCGATTCACTGTAAATGCTATTTCAGCTATTGTAGCTATCCCGTCATCAGTAAATTCAAGTGTCACATTTTCTGTTTTCATTAAGGCAATATATTGCTTTAATAGGCTAGATTCAGGTTCTTTTAATATCCTCACTAAATCTTTTTGTGTTAAAGGCTGAAGTTCTACTCTAATTGGTAGCCTACCTTGAAGTTCTGGTAGTAAATCGGAAGGTTTAGATAGATGAAAAGCACCAGATGCAATAAATAATATATAATCAGTTTTAATAGGACCATACTTTGTTGAAACAGTCGTACCTTCTAATAACGGCAGTAGATCACGTTGTACACCTTCCCTATTTACTTCGCCTTTAACTTCAGTACGTGCTGCAATTTTGTCTATTTCATCTAAGAAGACTATACCATCGTTACTTGCAAGATTAATAGCTTCTCTAATGATTTTATCTTCATCCATTAATTTTTCACTTTCTTCATTAATTAATATTTCACGTGCCTCTTTTACTGTAACAGTAATAGTTTTGGTTCTTTTATTTCCACCAAACATTTTACCCACTATTTCTGTAACATTCATAACGCCAATTTGTGCACCTGGCATATCAAAGGAAGGTATTATATTCTTATTTTCTCTTATATGAATTGAAATCTTATTATCCTCGCATTCTTTATCCTTCAACTTCCTTTTAAAAACTTCTTTGGTTTCTTCACTGGCATCTTCGCCGGCCAAAGAATCAATTATTATCTTGTCTACCATACATAAAGCCTTTTTTATTAAAGCTTTACGTGCCTTTTCCTTTACCAAAACTATCGATGAGTCAACCAAATCACGTATTATAGAGTCAACATCACGGCCAACATACCCTATTTCAGTAAATTTAGTTGCTTCCACTTTCACAAATGGCGCACCTGCAAGTTTCGCCAAACGACGTGCTATTTCAGTCTTACCTATCCCGGTATGTCCTATCATCAGTATATTTTTAGGTATAATTTCATCGCGTAAAGGAAGTGGAACTTTATTACGACGCCAACGATTTCTCAATGCAATCGCAACGGCACATTTCGCATCATTTTGCCCTATTATAAATCTATCAAGCTCAGCTACTATCTTCTGTGGTGACATATTCTCTAATAAGACATATTCATTATCCTTTTCAATAATCTCAAAATGTTCCTCTGAAATTTGATCAGCCATATTACTCCTCTATTGTTTCGATGACTACGTTATGATTCGTATAAATACAGATATCAGCTGCTATTTTCATAGCTTTTCTTGCAACTTCTTCTATTGATATTTCATTAATATCAATTAAAGCCTTTGCTGCAGATAAGGCAAAGTTTCCCCCAGAACCAATTGCTGCAATGCCATCTTCAGGTTCTAAAACATCACCATTCCCTGTTATAACCAAAGAAATAGATTTATCTGCAACTATCATCATAGCTTCTAATTTTCTTAAAAATTTATCCATTCTCCAGTCTTTTGCAAGTTCAACACATGCCCGCATTAACTGTCCTGGATGTTTATCTAACTTAGACTCTAATCTTTCAAAAAGTGTAAATGCATCTGCAGTTGCTCCAGCAAACCCAGCAATTACACTATCACCAGACAAACGTCTTACTTTTCGTGCTCCAGATTTAATCACAGTATGACCAAGACTCACTTGTCCATCACCTATTACTATAACACTATTATTTTTTCTAATTGATAATATAGTGGTACCATACATTTTATCACTGTGTTTATGCACCATATTGCGTACTTAAATAAAAAGCTTTATTATACTATAGTTTTTACCTAAGTTCACTAAATATCTGATTTTATCATATACAAAATATAATTGACACAAAATTTAGATAATTGGCTTGAAAAAAAATTTAATAATCGTGCATTGCCATTTTACATCTTTATAGGTCTCAGAAAATCTCACCATAAGAGTGCTCCAGTAGGTGTAAATTTCTTTCCGGCAGGATTTAATAACTTAAAGAATGAATCTCTAGAGGTTGCTGCTACGCTAATAAAAAATTATTTTTCAGTGTACACATACAAAAAGGTTTTAATAATACTAGAAAGCTATACTAGGAATAAAATGCATATATAAAATGTTTATGTTATAGCACATTCTTGCAATAGTCAGAAGACCTTGCCAGAATCAATAGCTTGACAAAAAGATAGGAATGTTCTTTCTGGTACTGATACTGCCTTTTTGCTGCTGTTGTTCTACCTTTTCTCATCATCCAAAACCTGCATTGCTTTTTTCCTTACTATATGCTCTTGGCATTTTCTTTTCCATTATCTTACGTCATTCCGACCTTTATATGCTCTTGGCATTTTTCTTTTCTTTTTAACACTAGACCCTCTGCAAAGCTACAAAAAAATAAGTGAAAAGAAATAAATGAGGGAGTAGAATATTATTTTTAAAATAAAAATATGGCAATGAATTACAAAGAAGTAGTAAAAAGACCGCATAATAGCTGGTCTCGTGAATCTAAAACATGGTTTTTAGCTAATTCTACTTTTGGACTACTCCATACTCAAAATACTTCGCAGTGCTTTGCAGAGGATCTAATCTTCTAATTTTGCTTTATAACTATACATCTCTTTACTCCTGATAGATCGTATATGTATCCCATAAAGACCAAACCATACGAACGTATCAATCTATCAATATTATTCTGGTCTTCACCTATTTCTAGTATAGCAAGTTTATTTCTCTTTAAACATTTTTGTAATATTATAAAAATACTAGCATAACATACTAGACCATTAATTCCTCCATCTAAAGCGATTTGTGGTTCCTTTTGTACCTCATCTTGTAAAGATTTTAATTTACTTCTTCTGATATAAGGAGGATTACTAACTATTAGATCAAATTGCATGTTACATTTTGTCCACGAGCTTGAAAATAAGCGAGCCCTATGCAATAAATTATGCTTTTTTAAATTTTGATAAGCCACCCTATATGCCTTAACACTCTTCTCAAATCCAATACCTACAGCATACTGATATTCCTTCAATAGAGAAGTAAGCAAGCAGCCTGTACCTGTGCCAAAATCTGCAATTTTGAGCCTCTGTCTTTTATTTGTATAATGTTTTAATACCGCCTCAATAATAGTCTCACTATCTGGCCTAGGATCAAGCACATCTTGGCTCACTATAAAGTCATTGCTCCAGAATTCACGCTTACCTATTATATGTGATAAAGGATACCCTCCTGCTCTTTTGTTTAGTAGCCGCCAAAACTCTGATTCTTTAGCTGCTGGTACAGGATAAGTTGGGTTGGCAATTATGAAAGATCGTTCTACATCAAGCACATACTGCATTATCACTTCAGCAGTGAGATATGGAAGATCAACAGATAAACGCTTTACCCCTTCTTTAACCAGAGCACTGATAGCCTTCACTACTTAAAAATTTACACCTTAAACTTTTTTATCAAACTATTAGATATTACTATACTTCAGCTTAGCATTCCCTTCTTACCTATAAGAAGGGAGTATATACACTCCCTTCTTATTTACGCTTTGCAAGTTATGCATATGTCCTCAATATGCATAACCGGTTATGTATCAGCCACGTTGTTGCATGTGTTTATTCAGAGCAGCAACAACCAAAGGATGCGCAAGAGTCTGTGGCAGATCATCTTTAGTCAAATTAACACCATCTCCGGCGTCATAATGACGAAGATCACTAACAATTGCACCTAGAACTCCACCCAGCTTCTGTTCAGCTTGATTTTTTCCCGCTACAGCTGCAGCTTTGTCCTGTTCAGCTTGATTTTTTGCCGCTACAGCTGCAGCTTTGTCCTGTTCAGCTTGATTTTTTGCCGCTACAGCTGCAGCTTTGTCCTGTTCAGCTTGAGTTTTTGCCGCTATAGCTGCAGCTTTGTCCTGTTCAGCTTGATTTTTTCCCGCTACAGCTGCAGCTTTGTCCTGTTCAGCTTGATTTTTTGCCGCTATAGCTGCAGCTTCCGTCTTAGTAGGGTCTTCCTTATTCATAATATACGTCGCAGTGTGAACAGCAACCATAAGAGCAATAATAAGTGAAGCCATAAGAAATGGATTAACTGCAGCCCACATATAGAATCCAGTGAACAAATTGCCAACAGGGCCAGTAATAGGACTTACCGCATTTGATATTGCTCCCATAAAAGGCGTATTAACTATACGTGTCCACATACACAACGCTGCAATTAATGACCCAGCAACTACTGCGTTAGCTAGTATAATCCCTGTCTTCTTGAGACCTGACTCACGAGTCCACACGTACTTCCCATATGCTATAGGAAGACCCAATGTTTTATGTCCCTTCCAGCCTTTCCCTAAGCTTTCCCAGAAAGCTGTGTCTTTGTCAATATTATAGTTAAATGTCTCAAACATACCTTACTCCTTATACAATAAAAAAATAAAAATTTACTTAACCTTTAGTATATAGTAAGTACTATAACATGTCAAACAATTTACTGATTATTTATAAAATTTTACTCTATAACTCAAAGTTTCAGCAACATGTGCCATGGTCACTTCTTGACTCTTTGCAAGGTCTGCTATCGTTCTAGCAACTCTGAGTACGCGTGTATAGCCCCTATTGGATATATAATTTTCCTTTAGAGCATGCTTTAATAATTCTAATCCAGCTTTATCAGGCCGAGCAAATTCATCTAACAGATTACCGTTAATTTCTTTATTACAATTGATATTTAAGTTTTTGTAACGTGCAACCTGGATTTTTCTAGCTGCTATTACTCTTGCTCTGATAGTCTCTGTACTTTCCCCTTCTTCAGATATTTCTATATTAACATTGGGCATTTCGACACATATATCTATTCTATCAAGTAATGGTCCCGATATTTTACTTCTATAATCTGTACTACATCTTGGAGCTTTATAACACATCCTATTTGCTTCCCCTAAGTAACCACATCTACACGGATTCATTGCAGCTATAAGTTGAAAATTTGCAGGATAAGTTACGTGTGCATTTGCTCTTGAAATAGTAACATGTCCATTTTCTAACGGTTGACGTAAGGAATCAAGCACAGATCTTGGAAACTCAGGTAATTCATCCAAAAATAAGACTCCATTATGTGCCATAGTAACTTCTCCTGGTTTTGCATTTTTCCCACCCCCAATCATTGCTGGTAGAGAACATGAATGATGTGGTTCACGGAAAGGACGCGTTATTTCACTATCAATTCTAGTAATACTAGAAATTATATTAACATCTATTAGCTCTTTTTCACTTAAATCTGGCAACAGTCCAACGAAACGTTTAGCAAGCATAGACTTTCCTGTACCTGGAGGTCCAATTAAAAGCAGATTATGACCACCTGCAGCTGCAATTTCAGCTGCTCTTTTTGCAACAATTTGACCTTTTATATCCCTCATGTCATAAGTTGATCTACGTTCTTTAGGAAGGTTAAAAGCTACTGGCTGGATTAACTGTTCACCTTTAAAGTGTTTTACGATGTCTGTTAATTTTTCTAAAGCCAAAATAGAATTACATTTTACCCATGCTGCTTCTACACCATTTCCTTTAGGACAAATTATTCCCTTGTTCATCTGCTTTGCATGGATCGTTGCAGGCAATACTCCGGAAACACGCATTACCCTGCCATCAAGGGCAAGTTCACCCATCACAACGTATGGATCAACATTTCCAACTGTTATTATGTTCATAACAATTAATAATCCAATAGCTATAGCTAAATCATAATGACTGCCTTCTTTTAATAAGTCCGCAGGAGCAAGGTTAACTGTGATTCTTTTTGGAGGTATCATTAAATTAATCGAATTTAGAGCTGCCTTTATACGTTCTCTAGATTCTGCAACAGTTTTATCAGGCAGCCCCACGATATTAAAAGCTGGAATACCATTCGCCATGTGAATCTGTGCATCAACATTTACCGTATTAACTCCCTGAAGCGCAACAGTATTTACATTTGCAAGCATGTGAGCATAACCACGACACTACTCCCTTTCTATTCAATTCATTTATTATATAACAACATATACAAGTACTCAATTTATCTACAGTGCTAAGTTCTGTTTTTTTAATAATAATATGTTATTTGTCTATAAATTTTATTAAAAAGAAGATATGATTTCTAAAAATTTAGAAGCAAGTCTCAATAGGGCATTATCAATTGCTTCTGACTTTCAAGAAGAATATGCAGGTTTAGAACACTTATTACTAGCATTAATTGAAGATGAAGATGTAATCTACCTATTATCACAATGTAATGTTAGAATCGATCAAATTATCAATACAAATAGTAAATATAATTTTTACACTCATGATCACGCGCAAGAAGGGTCACGGGCTAGACCTAGCTCAGCATTTCAATCCATAGTACATCGTGCAATAATTCAGGCTCATAGTTTAGGAAAAAAAGAAATAAATGGGACCAGTATTCTAGTAGAAATTCTGTCTGAACAGGATCTAGATGTAAAAGATCTACTACAAAAACAGAAGAATCCTAACTTGATTCATTTTATGTCTCATATGATATACTCCAATGACATAAAAACCAGAGATACTTCTTCCGCACTAAACCAAAACGAGCTTTTAAAAGATGAGGAAGTCTTACAAAATTATTGTAAAAATCTTAGTGATTATGCTAAAAGCCAGAAAATGGATTATGTGATTGGTCGTGAATATGAACTAAATCGTACTATAGAAATACTATCAAGACGTAGAAAAAATAATCCACTATATATTGGAGATCCTGGTGTAGGTAAAACAACAATAGTTGAAGGGTTGGTACTCAGAATCATAGAAGGCAATGTACCAAATGCATTAAAGTCCAGCATAGTTTATGCACTAGATTTAGGAGCACTGCTTGCAGGAACACGATATAGAGGTGATTTTGAAGAAAGGATTAAATCTGTAATTAAGGCTGTGGAGGAAAAGCCAGAAGCTATACTCTTTATTGATGAAATACATACTATAATTGGTGCTGGTTCAACAAGTGGTAATTTTCTTGATGCTGGTAATCTACTTAAACCAGCATTAGCGAGAGGAACATTTCGTTGTATAGGTGCAACAACGTATAAGGAATACAGTAATAGTTTCGAGAAAGATAAAGCATTTGCAAGAAGATTTCAAAAGATCGATGTTAAAGAACCATCTGTCAACGAAACGATAAAAATATTAAACGGAATCAAACATTATTATGAAGTGCATCATGGAGTATATTATACAAAAGGTGCAATTAAAGCTGCGGTTGAACTTTCTCACCAATATATGACAGAAAAAACATTGCCGGATAAAGCAGTAGATGTACTTGATGAGTCAGGATCACACTGTAAATTATATAAGAATAGTATAAAAGTAATAAGTAGCAGGGATATTAAAAACACCATTTCTAGAATGACAAACATTCCTTGTACTGATAATTTACAAAATTTAAAACTGCTAGAGGATAATCTTAAGAAAGTAATTTTTGGCCAAAAGGAAGCAGTAGAATCTCTGGTCAGCTCTATAAAAATAGCAAAATCTGGACTAAGAAATCATAACAAGCCTTTAGCTAATTACCTTTTTACAGGACCTACAGGAGTAGGAAAAACTGAACTTGCAAAACAGTTGGCACAAAATATGGGCATGTATTTAATACGTTTCGACATGTCTGAATATACAGAATCTCATACAATATCAAGAATGATCGGTTCCCCTCCTGGATATGTAGGATATGATCAAGGTGGATTACTGACAGAAGCTGTATCTACTCATCAATATAGTGTTGTACTACTTGATGAAATTGATAAAGCACATAAAGATATTTATAATATATTATTACAGATAATGGATTATGGATGTATAACAGACACTTACGGACGCAAAGTAAATTTTTCTAATGCAATTGTCATTATGACAACCAATGCAGGTGCTTGTGAACGTAACAAAAGTTCCATTGGCTTTGAATGTAGTAGTAGTGAAAGTGAAAAAGCAATAGAAGCTGCTTTCAGCCCAGAATTTCGTAATCGTCTAGATGCAATTATTACATTCTCTGATCTAAATATAGAGACAACCTTACATATTGTAGATAAATTTATGGCTGAAGTCACACAACAACTAGCACAAAAAGGTATAGAACTGTTAACAGATGGTAATACAAAACACTATATTGCACAATTAAGTTACGATAAAGAAATGGGAGCACGTCCAATCGAGAGAATAATTGCAAAAGAAATCAAGAGTTACCTTGCTGAGAATATTTTAAATCGAAAATTATCCAAAGGAAAAAAAGTGAAAATTTCTATTGATAATATAACAAACAAAATTACTTTCTCCATATTGTAACCTACCAGATAATCTAGCTCTATCACTGCTTTTGCTGCGTTTTTACACATATATTCTATTGCATCTTGGTCCCCAAGCCAATCCGAACCCTTTATCGTATCATATGCGTGCCATCGCCAGTCATCTTAAGCAATATTACCAAGAGCTGCACTAATTCCTCCTTGTGCTGCAACTGTATGGCTACGAGTAGGAAAAATTTTGGATATATATGCAACTGAAAATCCAGCAGCATTCATACCGAGTGTAGCACGTAGACCTGCTCCACCAGCACCAACTATTACAACATCATACTCGTGATCTATAATTTCATATGCCGATTTATCCATATTCCGTAACTTGAATTTATAATATAATATAAATACTTGTACGATTTTTACAAATATTTATATTAACTTTTACCTTACATTTGCTTTCTCCGTTTCTTGGAATCTATACCTTCTGCTGTTAATAACTCTAGATTAGTATCTACAATAGAAGAAGGCATGATCTCTGGTGAATCTTGTGGATTATCAAAACCTAATTTTCGCCTAGCTCCATCAGTCGACCCTTGATCTTTTTTCCCTGATCTGTTTACCTTAAAGGGAGTGCAGGTCAGTTCAGGCGAATTTAGCGCTAATGATGGCGTCTTTCCAGGTGTCGTATTTGGTGTATTCTCTGGTGTTTTACGCAAACTAGTTATAATATTAGATATTTTTTGATGGTTATCAGAATTTCGGCTTATGTCCTTTTGAATGGCCGATAAAATGGCTATGTAACCATTTTCAATATCACGTGTCCATGTATACATTACTACTTCCTCTTCAGAATAATCCATCCATAAAAACCCTAGCTCTGATTCTATATCCTTAGACAAAGAACGTATACGGTCAATATCCAGACCATGATCTATAAACAATGATACAAACTCTGTTAACCTAGCACGATACTTATAACACTCAATCAAAATTAAATAACATAAATACATTTCAGTATCATAATAGTTAATATGTAAACTCTTATTATGATTAACACCCACAGTAGATTTTATTTTAGCTAAATCACGTATGTAACGTGTACCAGAAGAGTTCACTAATGTAGTATGAGATAATATAAAATGATAAATATGACCTGCTATTCTTCTTATCATTGACTTATTTGCACTTGTTGAGGAAAATTTTACCATGGAGTACTGTTGGTAGTCTAGAAAGTACTGTATCAAAGTGCTATTATCATCAATAATTGCCTTCTCTTTGATATTGATAGAAAGCAAACACTGATAAAATAAGA
>JAIXMJ010000023.1 GCA_022836975.1 Wolbachia sp. | reverse complement strand
TTTCGACCTTTCTTTTGAATGTACTTCGTTTTATTCCTGTTAATCGACGAAATTCTTCGCTTCCTAACTTATTTATTTTTTCAAACCTCATTATTCCTACTCTACTATTATTTTACACTTTACTATTTTACAATCTTTAATGTAGTTATGCAAGAAGTCTAATGTTTAATAAACTCAAGCACTTTCGTAGGGTTGCTACTCGTTATGATAAATTAGCCATCACTTTCTTATCTTTTCTTCATATTGCTGCTATTTATCTTTGGTTGAAATAAATGTCGACACCACCTAGATACCATAAACAATCTTGTACCAAAAACTATAAAAAGGTCTTTTGTGTATTACAAAAATTGTATAGATCCATCAATTACTAAATGAATATCTTTTGCAACTTTTTCAATTAGCTCTCTCATATTATCAGAATCTTCAAATTTAGATAAAACGTAATCTGATAAACTTCTCCTGTCTTCTGGTCTACCGATACCAAATCTTACACGCCAATAATTATTACCTATGGAACTATCTATAGACTTTATCCCATTATGTCCTGCAGAACTGCCACCTTTTTTTACTTTAATTTTATTTATAGGCAAATCAGCATCATCATGTACTACAACAACATTATCAAGCTGTAACTTGTAAAAATTAAAGATCTTTGCTATAGGAATACCAGAACTGTTCATAAATGAATAGGGCTTGAGCAGTAACACCTTGTTTTCATTAATTACACCTGAAGCAATTAAATAGTCCGCTTTCCTAGAAAAGCTTGAAAATCCCCAATACCTAGCAATTGCATCAACAATTATGAATCCAATATTATGATAAGTACACTCATACTGACTACCAGGATTACCTAATCCAACTACTAAATACATTACTATTCTGTTGCACTTTGCTCCTCTTCAGTAACGGAAGAAATTGTAACTATAGTAAAATTTTCTTCGTGACCTGCAAGTTTTACCCCTTCAGGCAAGCTCACATCATTGATATGTATAGATTGACCTATCATTTTACCAGACAAGTCGATCTCTATGTCCTGAGGTATTTTATCAGGATAGCATTTGACAGTAATAAAACGACACAAAATATTTAAGACCCCACCTAATTTTATACCAGGTGCTTTATTTTCATTTATAAATATCAGCGGTATGTCTACTTTAATTTCACTATTTTTATCCACATATTGAAAATCAACATGTTGCACAGTATCATTAACTATATGCCATTGAATGTCACGTATCACAGCATATTCTTTTTTACCTGATATATTCAATTCTATAAGGTGTTCAGAAGACTTATGTTGTTTCATAAATTCTTTGACAGACAACGTTAAATTCATATTTGTATATCCATTTCCATATATCACTGCTGGAATATAACCCTTTTTTCTTAATGAACGTACTGCCTTTGTTTTAGTTACATCACGTAATTCTGCATTAATAATCATATTCTACTTCTCCATTACTAATTAACTTAATATCATACAGACTTTATAGAAAAATAAAGTACTATCACTTCAATATCTACCTTTCAACAGAAGCAGAAATAAAGATTGAAGAATAAGTACCAACCAAAATACCAAAAAAGACTATTAGGCTAAAATCTCTCACTGTATCTTTGCAAATCAATATCAGTGGAAGAGCTGCAAGAAGAGTTGTACCAGACGTTAATAAAGTGCGAGATAATGTAGAGTTTATACTTTTATCAATTATTTCACCAATATTTATATCTTTATAGACTTTCAGATATTCTCTAATTCTATCATATATTACAACTGAATCGTTGATTGAATAACCAATCACAGTTAACAGAGCTGCAGTAGATGAAATGTTAAATTCAATACCTATAAGGCTAATAAATCCTATAGATAAAATTACATCATGGACTAAAGCTATAGTTCCACCCAAACCATATCGCCAATTAAATCTTATCCAGATATAAAAAAATATCCCACTAATTGCAGCCACTATAGCAAAAATACCCTCAAAAATTTGTGTTGAACTTATTTGCGGACCAACATAGTCTGCTTTATGGTAAATTATTTTCTCTCCTTCTAAAGTGCTTTTTATCTTTTGTACCGCACCTACGTTTCCTTCATCTTTAAACCGCATGACCAAATTATTACCTGCTTTTGAACTCTGTATTAGGAAACCATTTTTTCTTAAAGATTCAAGGATAGCACTATCCCTGTCTGAAGATTCTATTTCTATCAGAATGCCACCTGTGAAATCTACACCTAGATTTATACCACGTAACACCACGATAAACACCGAAAGTATAGTAATAATAATACTAATAAATAGAGTAAGCTTTCTATATTAACAAAAATTTAGATTAAGATAATCTGAAAACATAAAACGATCTTTATTACATGCGGGAGTGATGAGACTTGAACTCACGACCTCATGCGTGACAGGCATGCGCTCTAACCAACTGAGCTACACCCCCCATATCTATACCTTTATTAAAAGGTTAATTTTAAGGTTATGTAATTATCTGTCAATAAATTTATTTGCTTTCTGTTGCTTTCTCAATTACCATATACAATTTAATGTCACACATGGCTATACAAGTAGTCCCGCAAGGGTTATGCCATGGAAGGTAAACTATTTGGAGGAAATTAAATATGGTAAACTTACCAGAGATAACTATACATAATTTAGCTGAAGCAGGCGTACATTTTGGTCATAAAACCAGTAGGTGGAATGCAAAAATGGCCCCATACATATATGGGGTACATCAAGAAAACCGTATACATATAATAGATCTGCGGACAACATTACCGTTACTAAAGACAGCTCTCAAAGCTTTACATGATATTGCATTTCAAGGTGGACGTATATTATTTGTTGGTACAAAATTTCAAGCTACAGATATCATTGCAAATGACGCAATACGTTGCGGACAGTATTATGTTAATAATCGTTGGCTAGGAGGTACACTTACTAACTTTACTACTATTTCCTCTTCAATTAAAACTTTGGTGCAGTATGAAAAGGCATTAAGTGATGAAGATAGTGTTCTAACAAAAAAAGAATTAGGAAATATTGAGAAAAAGAGGCAAAAACTTGATAGATCTTTAGGAGGTATTAGAGATATGGCTGGATTGCCTGATATATTATTTGTAATTGATACTAACAAAGAGCATATAGCTGTTAAGGAAGCTCAAAAATTAGACATCCCAATAGTTGCAATACTGGATACTAATTCTAATCCTGATAATATCACCTATCCTATACCAGGTAATGATGATTCAAGGAAATCAATAGAGCTCTATTGTAAACTTGCTGCAGATGCAATATTGGCTGGAATAAAGTCAGGTTTAGCTAAATCTGGAAAAATTGACAGTATAGATGATAACGAGTTCATGAGTGATTGTATAAAAGATAAATTAGAGAAACAGGATAACATTATAGAGACTAGGAAAAAACGCATTAAGATTCATAAAGAAAGTGAAGGGGGAAAATAAAAATGAAAATAAGTAAAGAGTATATAAAATTGTTACGTGATAAAATTGGTGCATTTGCCAGTATTAGCGACTGTAAAAAAGCACTTGAGGAATGTAATGGTGATGTAAATAGAGCAGTTGATAAGCTACGTATCATTGGTCTTGCCAAAGCTGGCAAGAAATCTGATAGGGTAGCAACGGATGGTTTAGTAGCAATGTGTTTAGAAGAAAATAGCGGTGTTCTAATAGAATTAAATTGTGAAACAGATTTTGTTGCACGTAATGGAAAATTTATGGAATTAGCTAAAAATCTAGCTTTACTTGCTCATAAGGAGCATTGTACTAACACAGATGATCTTAAGAATCTTCAATATGAAAATTTCGGTACAGTACATGAGCTTATAATGAATGAAAGCTCAATTTTTGGAGAAAAACTTGAATTAAAAAGAATGCATCGTATGGAAAACAAGCAAGGAGTTGTTGCTGGTTACGTACATGGTGCAACACCCAGTTTAGGTACAACTGGAGCCTTAGTCTCCATAGAATCGTTAGGAGATAAAATAAAACTTAAAGAGATTGGTAAGCAAATAGCAATGCACATAGTTGCCATGAAACCAGAAGTTTTATCGATAAATGACATAGATCCAGAAAAATTAAATAATGAACGTTCTGAGGTCGCTGCACAAATAAAAAGTTTAAATAAACCTGAAGAAATAGCACAAAAAATCATAGAGGGTCGAATGTCTAAGTATTATGAAGAAGTTGTTTTACTTGAGCAAAAATTCATTAAGGATGATAAGCTCAGCATTTTCGACTTTATCAAATTAAATGAATCGCATTTAAATTGTTCGATTAAACTGCTGGATTATAAATTATTTATCTTGGGTGTTGAATAATAAAAAAGGGTGAATTATTCTAGAGTATTACTTAAAATTTCTGGTGAAGCTTTGATGGGTTCACAACAGTGTAGCCATAATATGGAAGCTATTAATGTGTTGTCGAAAGACATAGTTGAAGTTTGTAATCTAGGGGTGCAAGTTTGTATAGTTGTCGGTGGCGGTAATATTTTTCGAGGCACGTCAGCTTTTTTAAGTGGACATGAACGGGCCAGTAGCGATTATATAGGTATGCTTGGTACTGTAATTAACGCTCTCATCTTACAAAACTTTTTAGAAAAATATTCTGTAACTTCTAGAGTATTATCTGCAATACCAATGACTACTATATGCGAGACTTATATAAGAAGAAAAGCTATACGTCACCTAGAAAAAGGCAGGATAGTAATATTTGCAGCAGGGACAGGCAATCCATTTTTTACAACAGACACAGCTGCAGCTTTGCGTGCCGTTGAGATGAATTGCGATGTTATACTAAAAGGCACACAAGTCAGTGGCATCTATTCCTCTGATCCAAAACAAAATAAGGATGCAATAATGTATGACAAATTGTCTTATACAGATCTATTGTCTCGTGATTTGAAAGTAATGGATGCATCTGCAGTTTCACTTGCACGAGAGAATTCAATTCCTATTATAGTATTTTCTTTAAAGGAAGAAAAAATAATTAATGTCATCAAAGGTAATGGTATTTACACTATAGTTTCAGATTCTAAATAAATGGGTAGTCTATGTTAGAAATAAAAAATGAAATGAAAGAAAACATTTCAAAGACTCTTAATATTTTCCATAATGATATTAAGGGTGTACGTACTGGTAGAGCTAGCACATCATTACTCGATGGAGTAGTTGTCAATGCTTATGGAGGGCACCAAAAATTGAGTGAAGTTGCTAACGTTTCACTAATGGACAATAAAACTCTATTAATCAAAGTATATGATATAAGTAATGTAGGCGAAGTAAAAACTGCTATAGTCAATACTAATCTTAATCTTAATCCTATGGTTGAAGGCAGTACTGTGCGTATAGTTTTACCAGACTTAACACAAGAAACACGAGCAAAATATGTCAAATTATTACATCAGTATGCTGAGAAAGCACGTATTGCAGTTAGAAAAATACGTGAAAACACTATAAAAAAACTAAAAAAGATAAAAGAAAATAAGGAAATTTCAGAAGACGATTTTCATAGCGTGAAAGAAGAAATACAAAATATTACTGATAACAGTATCAAAACAGTAGATAATGAATTATCTCTCAAAGAAAAAGATATACTGCAGCATTAACAATGCGTGTTTACCAAAACACATAGCAATCATCATGGATGGTAGTGGTAGATGGGCAAGCAAACATGGAAAAACAAAAGCTGATGGTTATAAAAAAGGTAGTAAGGTTGCGCTTAGCATCATAAAACATTGTGCTGAGCTTGCTATACCTTATTTAACTCTATATGCATTTTCTATGGAAAACTGGCAAAGACCGAAAGATGAAACTGATGAATTGTTTAGCTTATTTTACTCTTTCTTGACTGATAAAGGCCAACTTGACTCGGTTTATAATCTTAATATCAAGCTGAATTTTATTGGTAATCTTAATCTACTACCTTATAACCTCACTCAAGAAATAAAAAAAACTGAAGAGATAACATCCAAAAACAACGGGCTACTACTTACCATAGCTGTGAGTTATAGTTCAAAGCAAGAAATAATAAATGCTGTAAGTATTATTAGAGAAAATAATATCAATGATATATCAGAGGATAAATTCGGGAGCTTTCTATATACTAAAAATCTTCCGCAATTGGACTTATTAATCCGCACTGGAGGTGAAAAAAGGTTAAGTAATTTCTTATTATGGCAAGCTGCCTATGCTGAATTATACTTCTGTGATACTTTGTGGCCTAGTTTTTCTTGCAAAGGTCTCATAAAAGCATTACAAGAATATGCAAGGAGAGAGAGAAAATATGGCAAATGATAATTTTATTATGCGAACACTATCTACGGTAATGATGTTGCTAATTGCTGTTTTTTCAGTATGTTTTAGTGATTTAGCGTTTTATTTTTTAATTCTTTCTATAGCAGTGTTATCCTCGTTTGAATGGTATAATATAACGCAAGGAAACAAGATCTTATATATTTTTGCATTGCTATTAGTTGCATTACCTAACGCATCTATAATATATTTATATAGTTTACCATACGGGAGATATGTATTAATGTGGTTTGCTATGACAATCTGGGCAATTGATATTACTGCTTACCTATTCGGCAAAAAATTTGGTGGAGCAAAAATTTGTCCAGCGATTAGTCCTGGCAAAACGTGGTCAGGTCTTTGCGGGTCAATTTCAGCAAGCGTAGTATTAACGGTTTTATGGTCACTCTTTCTTGGTTCATTCCCATTATTTTATTCACCTGTTATTGGTATCGGATTGGCAATCGTAGCACAGTTAGGTGATTTTACTGAGTCACTAATAAAAAGGGCTTATGGCATTAAGGATAGCAGTAATATGATACCAGGACACGGAGGTATCCTAGACCGTATGGATAGTTTTATCTTTACCGCACCACTCATAGCCATCTACATAAGCTAGCTTACCTTACTCTGTTATTTCAACTTGTTCTACGGTACAATCATAAACAAAGACCTGGTTACAATAAGGACATCGCGTTGGTTCTTCTTCTTCAACGTGCAAGTATATTATTGGATGGCCAGTACTATCTTTGTCATTCCCATTACAACAGACTTTTCTACTACTAACTTTTACCTCACATGCTTCGCTAGATTCTATCTCAGACATTGTACTCTGCTCCATTAGTCTATAAATTCTATACATTTAACATATCTTGTAAAATAAAGATAGAATTATATATTATCTTCTTTATATAGTTTCTTTTTAACACTTTCTGGTACAAATTTGCTAATATCTCCCTTAAAACTTGCAATTTCTTTTACAAAACTTGATGAAATAAATTGAGTATCCTCAGATGCAGGCAAAAATATAGTTTCAATTTCAGGAAGAAGCTTATAATTTACCCAGCTCATTTGAAATTCATAATCAAAATCTGATACCGCACGTAAGCCTCTGATAATAACAGAAGCCTTCTGTTTTTTTGCAAAATTAACTAATAACCCATCAAACGAGACAACTTCAGCATTAATTCCCAATGCTTCAATTTCATCTTCTACCATTTCCGCACGTAGTTTGAGATCGAAGGCGGCACTTTTACTGGTGTTTTTAGCAACTCCAATAATTAATTTATCAACTAATTTACATGCTCTTTTTATTATGTCAATATGTCCAAGAGTAATAGGGTCAAATGTTCCAGGATACACCCCTATTTTCTTTTTATTCGTCATTTTCATTAAACTTTCAATAGACATAATAACATTTTTTGTTTAAATATAAATATATAATTAGGCCTGATAGCTCAGTTGGTAGAGCAGAGGACTGAAGATCCTTGTGTCGCAGGTTCGATTCCAGCTCAGGCCACCATGCTAAAATTAAACTATATGGCCAATAAGTGTGACAGTAATGTACTTAATTTACTGTTAACGGCATTATTACTATTGAGTAATTTTGCTAGCGCAAATGTACACAAAAATGTAATCGTAGGGCTCATTGCAAAAGAAGACGGAATAAATTTTGCAAATATATTGAGAAATTTTGGGGCCAAAGTCATACCAATTAAAGATTACGATATCGACAAAGCCGTAAAAGAGAAAAATATCAATAGAATATTTATTGTTGGTCAGGAAAAATCGATAAAAACAATAGAAAATATACATCTACTTAGTATATGCAGTAATTTACATAACATAATAAATGTAGAAGAAGCTAAGAAAAAAACCCATGAGCCAATAAAAATTGTACCCAATAGCCATCTGGCGAATGTGGTATCTAAATTTTTATTACCTGATCAAAATGGATGGTTTACAGTATATTTGCATCACTGCAACTCAAACAGAATTAATAATAATCCTGAAAATAGAAGAAAACTAGACTCTTTGGGATATAAAATTGCAGGATTTTCCAATAATGGAACAATAGGAGCAATAGAAGATAAACATGGTAACATTTACCTTACAGATACTCTTATAATGCACTCAGATTCTTCAATCCAACAGGAATTAGTTGCAATATCCATTATATATGACTTCCTCTATCGTTAGATTAACAATGGATCATATGGTACACTACCTACTAAATTAAGTTCATCTATATCATTATAGAAATAATTCTTTATAAATTCTTGATATATATTTGTTAATTTATATATATCATCGATTAATACACATTCATTAATCTGATGCATAGTTTTATTCAGCATTCCAAATTCAATCACTGGGCAAAAATCCTTAATAAATGCAGCATCGGATGTACCACCATTTGTACTAAAGACCGGATCAATGTTAGTTACTTTATTTATTGCATCAAGCATAATCTCACTATTTCTATCTAAAGTAGATAAAAATGATTCTCTATTTTCATGTATATGAAGTTTATAATCTTGAGTAACGTTAAAACATATTGCGTTTATCAAATTATATAAACTATCAGAAGTATGCAAGTTATTATATCTAATATTAAAGTATGCAGTAGCTGAACCAGGTATTACATTATTACTCTTATTTCCCACATCTATTGTTGTAATTTCACAATTGGAAGATTGAAAATATTTATTACCATTATCAAAAATAACATTTTTTATCCTATTTAACATATCCATCAACTTATATATAGCATTGTCTGCCAGTTCTGGGTATGCAACATGCCCCTGCTTTCCATAACATACTAATTTAAATGTTATGGAACCTCTTCTCCCTATCTTTATGATATCTCCTAATCTTTCATCACTTGTTGGTTCGCCAACTATACAATAATCTATCTTTTTATTATTATTTTGCATCCACTCTAAAACTGCTTGAGTGCCATATTCCGATCTACTTTCTTCAGCACTTGTTATTAAAGCGCTCACTGAACCATTAATATGAGATATAGAATGAACCATAGCAGCAATAAATGCAGCAACTCCACTTTTCATATCAGACGCACCTCTGCCATATAGCATTCCATTCCTTACTTCTGGTTTAAATGGATCAGAAAGCCAATCTTCTAATTTACCAGGATGTACAACGTCAATGTGTCCAGCAAAACATAAATTTGGTGTGCCATTTACATATTCAGCATACAGATTCTTAATCTTACAATCACCAAATTCTAAAATTTGAGAATTAAAACCATTTTTTTTAAGAATGCTTGCTATATATTCTATTGCCCCATCATCTGCGGGTGTTATACTTTTAAAAGCAATTAATTTCTTCGTTAATTTTACAGGATCAATTTTCATAATTGAAACAGTGACCAGCCATACTATAAACACTTTATGCATTATTTACAACAACAATATTATTTCAAAGAAATAATCATCGCTCCCAAGCTTATAGGCAATATTTACGAAATTTCTCAACAACATTCAGACAATATCTTTTTAGTTGCAGATCAGAACACCGTAAAATTTTTGAATAAAAAAATATTAGATAAAATTCCTAGCATTATTCTTCCAGCATGTAACATAGTTGCTTCTCTTGAACTCATAGAATTAATAAAAAGCAAAACAAAAGAGAGCGATTTAATAGTAGCTCTTGGTAGTGGCACAATTAATGATATATGCAAATATACAAGCTACATCACAGGAAAAGAATATATACTTTTTCCAACAGCAGCTTCTATGAATGGTTATGCTTCTGCCACTGCTTCAATATCGATCAATAGACACAAAACATCGCTTACAGCACATCTTGCAAAAGCAATATATATTGATACTGATATACTCGTCAATGCACCAACACGTTTGACATTAAGCGGATTTGCCGATTTTATCTGTCGTTCAACAATTCAAGCTGACTGGTTACTATCCAACTTATTACTTGGTACGCAGTACAATGAGTTACCATTCACAATGGTATATGAAATTGAACAGACTTTACTGAAAGAATATCGTCATTTAAGCAAACAAAACAGCGAAATAATATTATTATTAATGAAAGCTCTATTGATTTCAGGACTAGGAATGGTTATTACAGGTGGAAGCTATTCAGCTAGTCAGGGAGAGCATATTATAGCACATGCTATGGATACTTTAAATGATAGTAATCATTTGCTTCATGGAGAAAAAATTGCTGTTACAACCATTACAATGGGCAATTTACAAGAAAAAATACTATCGATAAAAAACCCTATTATACGGCTATCATCCATTAAAGAGGAAGAAATAATAGAATGTTTTGGTATAAATAAATTTATAAAAATATTAGAACAAAAGAAAAAAATGCAACAAAATGCAAAAATAATCATTCATGAAAAATGGAATGATATTTGCAAAATTATTCAAAAAAACCTACTATCTAGTAAACACTTAGAAAGAGTATTTTTAGAACTCTCTATTCCATATTTACCTGAACATTTAGGCTGGAATAAAAAACAGTACAATAGGGTAGTTAATTTAGCATTTGCCACAAGAGATAGATTTACTTTTCTTGATTTAGCTAATTGTATTTCATAATGAGCATGTTGCTAGATAAATAAAATATGTTGTTGCAAGGTACTGGACTTCTTGCATAACTCATTTTATCAACTCAAAGTTGTAAATTCCAGCAATTAAGTTGAACCTCAGACTAAAACGTTTTCGTCGATTTCGATAGCGATCTGCAATTATTTTAAAT
>JAIXMJ010000022.1 GCA_022836975.1 Wolbachia sp. | reverse complement strand
CTAAAATTAACCTAATCTTTTCGAATTTTTCATGATCTTGGGTATATGTTTCTCATAGTTCACCTTACTTCAACTATACTCATCTTACCATATTTATAGATCGCGTACAGGCTCTTATCGTGGAATTTTACCAAAAAGAAAACATATCATTGGCAAAAAGTATACTCAGATGATTGAGAGTATAAATGCAACTTTTCGTCACTATTTATGCAGATTTCGATGAAAAACTAAGGGTTACTCAAAGTCTAAAACTATGGTACATATTACTCTTGCTCTCTTTGCATTCAGAAAATCTATCTTATGTTAGCAATCCCAGAAATTTAAGTATATTACATCTTGGTTGAAATTCTATAAAAAATGCTATAAAATAGGTATATAGTAAGACATATTACTGGCTATAGAGTTAATATGGAGTTTTAACAATGGGTGGAGTATGAATGTGGGAGATTATGAGTGTACCTACTATAATAGCAATATTATGGTTAGAATATAAGGTTATACGGTGGATACTTAAGAATCTATGAGTGGAATCAACATAGTCTAATTTCAAACAAAAAGAATATTATTTAATTAAATGTTTTTTGGTAAAATAAAGTATTTTAGGCAGATCTTTTTATGATTTGACAAAATCTCAACAGTTTATTTAGGATTTTTAAATTTTGTTAGTGCTCTAATATGGCTTATTTATAGCACTTCTTGCAATAGTCAGAAGATATTATGTGAAGCTAGAATTAACAGTTTGACAAAAAGATCTGCATATAGGAATGTTCTTTCTGGTACTGTTTTTCCCATGTCGCTTTTGAATCTTTGTGATGCTATTCTCCTACCTTTTCTCCTCATACAAAACCTGCATTGCCTTTTTCCTTAAATCGTAACTATATTCTCCTGGCATTTTTCTCTCCTTTTGACACTTATTTTTTATCTTACATCCTTTAATGGAAGTGCTATAAAATATTTTTTGTTCACAAAACATAGAATAGTCAGAAGCTTCGTAGTTGAAAATTTATAAGGCCATAACGAAATCATAAAGAAAAAGTTTAAGGTTTATTTTATTGTTCTGCAAAAGATTTAAAGTTATTTATTGAATTGGTTTTTCTTGTATATCCATTGTTTGTTTTTCTCTCCATTTTTTTAGTTTATCAGCAATTTTACTATCATAAATTGATAAAATAGATGCTGCAGCAATTGCAGCATTATATGCTCCATTTTCCCCTATGGACATCGTTGCAACTGGTATACCCTTTGGCATTTGTACTATTGAAAGCAAACTATCTAAACCGTTTAACTGTTTACTCTGCATCGGAACACCTATTACAGGTAAATAAGTTAAAGATGCAACCATACCAGGTAAATGTGCTGCGCCACCTGCACCAGCTATTATAACTTTAAAACCATTGGTTTGCGCAGATTTAGCAAAGTTGAACAACCTCTCAGGTGTTCTATGTGCTGATATGATCAATATATCATATGAGATTTCAAGTGTTTCCAACATATTGGCAGTGTAAACCATAGTGCTATAATCTGTCTGACTGCCCATAATTACTGCAACGTCTTTTTGTACCATATAAAGCAAAATATTGATATTATTTATTTTGACACATTTTTCTTATTAAAAAATAGAGAAATAAAACTTATTCTTGCTGTAAGCGATTTTTTTATATAGAATACATGCTAAAGTTATTAAAAATTTAGTAAAGATGTTAAGATATAATAAAATTTGTTGTCAATGTTATATTTTTTTAAAATATATAATATAATATTAATAATTATTTTTATGTCATTAAATGATATGTATAAAATATTAAATAATTTTATTAAAAAGATAAGGAGAGATTATGGAAGTGATATCACTAAATAGCTTAAATAGTTCAGAAATAAAAAGAAAATTACTTGATATAATGAGAAGTACTATAGAAAAAAATGTTTGGACTCAAGCTTATGCAGCGGAGAAGTTAGGCATTGACCAACCTAAAGTTTCTCAGATTAAAAATGGAAAAATAGAAGGTTTTTCTTTAGAAAGACTGTTAATATTTCTCAAAAAGCTAGATTATAATATAACTATTACAATAGAAGAGCATAGTAACAAAACATAGTTGACATTTTAATTCTATTGTGCAAGAATAAAAGCTTATTAGGTAGTGGCATGGTTGAGTCTATTGTTGAAAAATGTGTAGAACAGGTAAGTAATCATTTTAAGTTAGTATTGTTAGCAAGCCAAAGAGCTCATGATTTAAGCGTGGGTTCTGGTGCTCCGGTCCAAGTAGCTAAGTTTAAAAATCATAAGAGTACTATAGTTGCTTTACACGAAATAGCAGAAAAGAAAGTATCTGTTTATGATTTATTTAATTTATTAGTAGGAAGATGCAAAGAATACATGCAAGGTAATTTGAGCGATCATGATAATGATGAACACAAAATAGAAAAGCTATTGCAACAATCAGGCTTTAAAATTCAGCCTGAAGTTAAGGATGAAACTATCTAATTTACAATACAAGAGAGATTGCGGGAAAGATCTATTAAAAATATCTGATCTTACTGCTAATGATGTAGAAAATATTGTTGCAATAGCTAGCAAATATATTAATGCTAAAAATAGCAGTGCACTGCATGGTAAAGTAGTAGTTAATCTGTTTTTCGAGAATTCAACCCGTACTTTATCGTCATTTGAAATAGCAGCAAAAAGTCTAGGAGCAAATGTATTAACTCTACCCGTTAAATCTTCTGCTATAAATAAAGGAGAAGGTTTAATGGATATGATCAAAACACTAGATGCTATGGAAAGTGATTTTATAGTAATAAGACACCAGGATAGCGGTATTATTGATAACCTAGCAAAATATATTAAACATTCAGTAATTAATGCAGGTGATGGAAAAAATGAACATCCTACTCAAGCACTTGCAGATTATCTAGTAATAAAGAATTACAAAAAACAGATAGCTGGTCTTAAAGTTGTAATATGCGGTGATATTTTACATAGTAGAGTTGCTAGATCAAATATTAAATTATTGAACATGTTTGGAGCAAAAATAAGTTTAGTTGCACCAGCAACCCTTATCTGTAAACATCTTTCAGGAGTTGAATCAATACATTATTCGTTAAATGAATGCATAAATAATGCCGATGTTATTATGCTATTAAGATTACAGAAAGAAAGGATGAATTATGGTTATCTTATACCTTCCGAAAAAGAATATTTCTATTTATATGGACTTGACTCAAAGAAAATTTTACAGGCAAAACCTGATGTTATTATAATGCATCCTGGACCAATTAATAGAGGAATAGAAATAGGCAGAGATATAACTGACAAAATTATTTTACAACAAGTAAATTTTGGAATAGCAGTACGCAAAGCAATATTCCATTACTATTCTTGCATGTAAATTTTTACTTAAGAGAGTTGATTACTGCACAAAAATACACACTAAGTCTTTCTTAGCATTCTTTCTACCAGCATGCCATAAAAATGTGCCGTTACCAAGACTCGAACTTGGGACCTCATCATTACCAATGATGTACTCTACCACCTGAGCTATAACGGCATATGTTCAAAATAACACAAAAAGCACAAATCTTAAATGAATATTACATAGCAATAAGCATGGCCTTAAACAAAGTGCCCATATTCTCAGTTAATCTTAAAAATTCACTGGAAATTCTTTTTTTTTGTTGTCCGTTTTTAATTAGGATATCCATTCTTTCCTTTATTCCAAAGGAATATAAAAACTCTCTCTGAGTTAAAATTTTGCAGTATGTATACTTTAATGTATCTTTAAGTGCCTGAAAATTCACATGTGCAGTAATATCACTACTTCCTACATCTTCAAGAAAATTAACATAGTTGTGCTGCTTAACAGCTTGTAACGTATTTCTATATGTAGGATATATATAACCATAATCTATGATTAATGCAGATCCACCGTTTTTATAAATTCTTTTTTCAATTGTATTTAATTTTTGTCATTCTGGCATTACCCAAGCTCGCATTATCATTGAAAACAGCTTGTATAACTTGAAGGCCATTATCATTACACTTTGCTACCCTATTTTCATACCACTGTTTATTGTAATAGACAAATTGATTAATTGGCAAAGCATCAAAAAATTCATTCGCTAAAAATATAGTAGGCAGATCAGGTAAATTATCAATACTTTCATGCCACTCAATATCAAAATCCTTAAGTGTTTGCTCTTGCATACTTCTTAAAATAGGACTAGTTTCTACTAAATGAATTGACATTGAACAAAAAAAGCTATTATATTTTTGAGTTACTCTTATTACATCTTTTATAAGTGTTCCTTTGCCTGGGCCAAATTCAACCAATGAGAACTCTTGTGGCTTTCCAAGTTTTTCATATGTGTACATTATCCATACTGCTATTATTTCACCAAATAGTTGACTAATTTCTGGAGCAGTAATAAAATCATCTACAAAATTACTATCAAGTTTCATATAATACCCATATTTCTCATGATATAAAGCAGCATGCATAAAATCACTTATAGATATTGATCCTTGATTTTTATAGATTAGTTCATGTATATAAGTGAGCATATCATTAGTAAATAGTTAATTAGAATATGTAATAGTAGAAGTATATATATATATATGTTACAAGTTATAAGTAGTAATGTTTTAACTATGAATCTAGAAAATAATGTTGTACAGAACAATAATATCACACAGAAACAGGACGACCTTATTGATTTTGTAGAAAACAATGGTTTTATAGAAAATAAAGTTATAAATAACGATGGGCTAACTTTTTTTGAAGTATTCCAAGCATTAGTTCAAATGCTTGGAGGAGATTTGGAGTTAGTAAAGGAAGTATTAATGCATGCAAGAATTATTGTTAAAAATGGTATGAAAATATCAAAAGAATCTCAATTAACAAAAGCAGACGTACGTCGTGTTTTACAAGGTAAAGAAAACAAAATTACATATAACTTTGCAAAAAGCATACCTGCTTTACCTAACGTAAAGTCCATTAGAGCAAAGAAAAAGAGAGGTATTTAAAATGGCAGAATCTGTTAAAAAATTTACTGTGCAGTGCGATTTTAATGGGCAAAGTTCACCTTTTGCAATATATATAGGAAACCCAAAAAATGATGTGCACCCAATTTATCATCAAGATTCGTGGCTTGCAAAGGAACGTGGCGGAAATATTCCAATGAAAGTTAAAGAAAGCTTACAAAAATTACATGCATTGTCTCAAGAAAACGGAGTTTCTTTCACAGAGCTATGTGCATATGCTATCACAATAGTGAGCAATAGTGATAAGGATAGTAACAAAGAAACTCGCTCTTTGTAAAGAGTTACAAAGAAGTTTTTAGAGAACATGTGATATAGAGGCAAAAGTATGTGTTTATAGGAAAGATATAGTTCTTTATTACCTATAAGCTTGTTTTGCATCTTTAAATATATTAGCCTAGTTTTATGTTATACCAAGACTATGTTTTAAAGGATATCTAGAAATATTCGTAGAGCCTTATAAGTATTTATTTCTCGATAAATCATTATCATTAGTTAGTGGCTGTACATCTTCCAAAACACTACTACTTAAAGCGTTGTTTTGCGTCTTATTTGTTACTTCAGTTGTGCTATTTTTTGCATCGTGTCTATCATCAGTTGTCTCTCCCGACAAACTATTTAAAGGGCCATCTTTTAATTTACTTGTCATTTTAACTATATTACCTTCTTCTTTTACCTGACAACGACCAAAAAATTTCTCTACTAATTCATAAAAGATTTCTTTTATTATATCGATTAGGTTTCTATTTGTTTGATCCCCTATTTTTAGTTCTTCAGGGAAAACTAAATGCATTTCACCATTTCTATATCTTATTTTATTTTGATCTGATGCAAGTGTAAATTTAATTGAAAAAGATATATCGCATTCAGAATCTTTTGCAAAGTCTATTACAGTTATAGTATTACTACTGCATTCAAAATTTATAGAGTCTGAGTTTTCACAATTAATATATATTTTTTTATCACTTATATTGAGATGCGAATTATGTTTACAAAATCCATCTAATAATAAGCGGTATATATTTTCATACCCTGCTTGATGACAATTAGTAACCATTTCATCTAAAATAGAGGAAACTGGTATAGGTGCACTAGCCTCAATAAACATTTCTTTAAAGATTTCTCTAGCAAAAGGACGGTAATCTTTTTTAATCTTCTCTAAATTTGGGTCTAAGCTTTCATGCTTTTTATATAACTGTTTGATCACTTCTGTACTTATCTCTTTGCCATTGATAATAAATTTTGATCTAGGAATATCCCTATGTGCTTGTTCACCACTATTTGCGCTTTTATTATCTGAACCTAATCTTAAAGTAACGTCACTTTTCATGAATACTTTTAGTGTAGTGAATTTACTTTCAAAATTATTTGCCATATCTACACTTAATTAATTTAATATATTTAAATTATATAACTAAATTATTAATTATACAATAATATAAAAATCAGAAATGTTGCAGTTAAAATCAGAAATGTTGCAGTTAAAGATTATAGTAAGGTGATTAATTAGTTTGTCAGTGTCAGAAAGAACATTTCTAGCTTTTAATCTTTTTGCCAAATTATTGTTCTGTTTTCCTTTAATTGTCTCTATTATTATAAGAATGGCTACGAAAATGATTTGATATTACCACACTTGTAGAACTCTATAAATTATTGTAGCTCAAAATATCAAATTGCTTATAGCCTTCAACTGCGATACTCCTGTTATTATTTCTGTTGCTGTACAGTCTTTTGTAGCTTATCTATTTTAACATCATTAATTGGTGTTTGTATATCTTCCGAAATACTGTTTGATTTACTTGTTATTTCAATTTTGCTACCTCTTTTTGTTACTTTAATTGTGTCATCTTTTTCTATTACCTTGCGACGACTAAAGATCATTTCAAACAATTCGTAAAGAAATTCTCTTATAGTATTAACTAGGCTTTCATGTGCCTGATCTCCTACATGTCTTTCTAGTTTTTCAGGAAGAATAACGGACATCTCTATGTCTTTATAGTTTATTTTTTCTTGATCTGATTCAAGTGTAAATTTTACTGAGAAAGGCATGCTGCATTTCATATGACTGTAAGGGTCCTTTATAGCCATTATGGAATTAATGCATAAGCTTACAGACTTTGGACTTTTGCACTCTATCTCTATTTTGCTGCTTGCTACACTACAAGCTAAGTAATATTTAGAACAAAATTCCAGTCCTAATTTGTGATGCATAAGTTCATGCCCTGTTTGATTACAATTAGTAACCATTTCATCTAGAATAGAAGAAGTTGGTATAGGTGCTTTGGCACGAATAAACATTTCTTTAAAGATTTCTTTGGCAAAAGAACGATAGTCTTCGTTTTTACTCTCCTCTAATTCTACTATTTCTGGGTTTAAGCTTCCATGTTTTGCATATAACTGTTTGACTACTTTTTTACTTATCTCTTTTCTATTGATGGTAAATGTTGATCTGATAATATCCTTATATGCTTGTACACCACTATTTGCATCTTTATTGTCTGGAGCTGCAGTTAAAATAGCGGCTTCTGTCATAAAAGCTTTTAGTGTAGTGAATTTACTCTCAGGGTCATTTGTCATATTTACAACGATTAATTTATAAGTTTAATTTTATAGATAATTTATTAACTATTTAATAACAAATAAAGTTTGCTATACATGAGTTATCATATAGAATCCAATCTGTGGTATTCTGTATTACCGTGTTACAAACTACAAAAATTAAATGATTGCATTATGCAATAACAAAATAAAGTTTGCTGTACATGAGTTATCATATAGAATACAGTATGGGGTATTCTTTATTACCATGTTACAAACTACAGAAATTAAACGATTGCATTTTAATATAAGTCGGACAGATCTTCTTAATACGTTGTCTAAAGTTAGTGGAGTTGTTGAAAGCCGTAATGCTATAGATATTTTAGCATGTGTAAATATTAAAGCAGAACATGATAAGATAAAATTAATGGCTACTGCTCGTGATATATCGATATTTGCTTCTATTTCTACAAACATATTTGCAGAAGGAGAGGTAAAAGTTCCAGCTCATACTTTGCATGATATAGTACGAAAATTGCCGGCTGATCTAGGTGTAACTTTTAAAGTGTGCGATAAAGAAAAGTTGCGTATATCCTGCGGTAATGCAGATTTTTCTTTACCAAATATAGTTACAAGTAAATTGCCTACTGTGGAGGATGATGATTATAAATATAGATTTACTGTATTAAGTAGTGATTTAGTAGATTCATTAACTAAAACTAAGTTTGCAATATCTTTGGATGATACAAGGTATAATCTCAATGGAATATATTTGCATTCTGATGAACAATTCTTATATTTTGTAGCAACAGATTGTCATCGTTTATCTTGTGTCAATGTATCTAAACCTGTTGAAGTTAATGGAAAATTAAATGCAATTATTCCTCGTAAGACTATTACAGAATTACTAAAAATATTAGATAACAATGGTAAAGTAAATGTAAAGCTTTCAGAAAGAAAGATCAAGTTTACATGCGGAAGATATGTTTTGATATCAAAACTTATAGATGGTATTTTTCCAGATTACAGGACATATATTCCAGTATTTCAGGATAGATATGTAATTATTGAAAGTAAAAAACTTTCAGACATCATTGACAGAGTTTCTGTTATTATATCAGATAAGCTAAAATCTATCAAACTTTCCTTGCAAAGAGGTAAGTTAATTCTCAGCTCAAGCCATCAGGAATGTAGTAATGCAGTTGAGTCTATAGATGTAGATTATAATAGTACCCCTATAGAAATTGGTTTTAATGCACGTTATTTGCTTGATGCTTTGTCATGTATTAAAGATAAATGCAAACTTCATTTTATTGATAGCCATAGTGCTGCAAAAATAACAGATGAGGATAATATAAATACATTATTTATTATTATGCCTATACGAACTTGATCGAAATTTAAGAAAGGATTACTTATTTTTTGCAGTACTTTTTTATTAAGTTTATACTTGATAAAAGTATTATTTTTCACTATAATTGATGTACTTTAGTAATAATAAGGAGTTATGTTTATGTCTTTTTCAAAAAGTGAGCGGACTCAAGGTGCTTATTATCATGTTGGTCTAAAAAATTATTTAGTTAAGGTATATAATTATATGGCCTTTGCTCTTGGTATAACGGGGATAGTTGCATTCTTTGTTGCTAGCTCTGGTTTAAGCGTGGTAGTACATAGTAATTTGTTCTTATCTCTTATAGTAACGCTTTCTCCTATGGCTTTGGTAATCTTTATGCAATATAGGATCGCCTATCTTAGTATGCAAGCTATCATTGCTGTGTTTGCTGTGTTTGCTGCACTCATGGGTGTTTCTATATCATATATTTTTTTAATCTATGCTAAGGAGAATATAGCTAGGGCGTTTTTCATTGCGTCCATTATGTTTGGCTCTATGGCTTTATATGGAAATAATACTAAGCGTGATTTGACAGATTTCGGTTCATTCTTACTTCAGGGGATTTTAGGAATCATTATTGCATCTATAGTAAATTTATTTTTTAGAAGTAGTGCACTTTATTTTGCAATATCGTTAATGGCAGTGATAGTATTTACCTTAATAACTGCGTATGATGCTCAAAAGGTTAAGGATATCTACTACAAGTATAATGATGGTTCAGAGATAGTATCTACAAGGTTAGCTGTGTTAGGTGCAACTACTCTTTATTTTAACTTTCTTAATATATTCTTACATTTACTTAATTTGCTGCATGTGTATCCAAATGACAGAGATTAGGATGTATCAAAAAAAAATAATACTTCTATAGTATTCTTTTTAATATCTTTAGTGTTATCTATGTTATGTCTTGCATACGCATCTGTACCTTTATATAATATTTTTTGTAAAGCTACTGGCTATGGTGGTACTATAAGGCAGGTAAATAATATTACAGTAAATAAAACTAACAAGAATATTAGAGTCTATTTTAATGCAGATCTTATGTCTGATTTACCTTGGAAGTTTAGTCCAGAAGTTTCTTATATTGACATGAAAATAGGTGAAGAGGGTTTGGCTTTTTATTATGCTGAAAATTTATCTGAACATCCAATATCTGGGATGGCTGTATATAATGTGACACCTTTTAAAGCTGGAAAGTATTTCAATAAAATTGCGTGTTTTTGTTTTAATGAGCAAGTGTTATTGCCAGGACAAAAGGTTGTTATGCCTGTGTCCTTTTTTATAGATCCAGAAATTTTATTTGATCTTGATACCAAAAGTTTAAGTGAAATTACTTTATCTTATACATTTTTTAAACTTAAATAGTGCTAAATGCAGTTAAAAATCTTATTTTTCCAAATGTATGTGTAAATTGTGAGTCTATTTTAGATAGGGATTATAATTTATGTGATGAATGTAATAAAAAAATTAATTTTTTAACAGGACATTATTGTAATGTTTGTGGTACAGTGATTGCTCATAGTACTTATACATGTGGTAAATGTATCTTTGATCCTCCACAATTTAAAGTATTAAGGTCAGCTTTCGCCTATGATCAGCACAGCAAGGGTATGATTTTAAGGTTTAAGTTTTTTGATAATTTAAGTCATGTGAAGGTTTTTGCAAAGTGGATGTATAACGCTAATCAAGATATATTTAAGGGTGTAAAAATGATAATTCCTGTGCCATTACATAGGTTACGTTTATTTAAACGTAAATACAATCAAGCAGCTTTACTTGCTAAAGAACTAAGTCGGTTATCAAATCTATTTTATGCACCTTTTGTTATAAAAAGGGTGCGTAATACTTGTCCACAATCTGGACTTTCTCTACAAAGACGTGAAAAAAATTTAAAAAAGGCCTTTAATATTTTTAATAAAGAAACCATAAAAGGTAGCATCATTGTACTAATTGATGATGTTGTAACAACAGGAGCAACTGTAAGGTCTTGTGCTCAAGAAATGATAAATTCTGGAGCACAAGAGGTGCGTGTATTAACGCTTGCTAGAACAATAGGTTAATACTAGATCTATGAGAATGGTTTTTCACATGAAAAAGTTCTTTGTTCTAGGTAGTGTCGACATTAAATAAAAACAGAGTTAAAATAGTATTTTTTGAGAGGGAAAGATGTTATACGACCTGAAAGATGAGCAGTGGGAAAGAATAAAAGATAAATTACCTGG
>JAIXMJ010000021.1 GCA_022836975.1 Wolbachia sp. | reverse complement strand
CCAGGTAATTTATCTTTTATTCTTTCCCACTGCTCATCTTTCAGATCATATAACATCTTTCCCTCTCAAAAAATACTATTTTAACTCTAATCTTATTTAATGTCGACACTACCTAGCTATATTTTGTTTGCCTTGAAACTATACATCTAATGTTATTTTATTGATATAAAACACAGAAGCTATTAAACTAATAATATGAGATATGCTGCTGCTGTATATGTTAACTTCAACAAAAATATGTGTAGGGGTTATTCTCTCTCCACATGGAATCAAAGGAAATGTAAAAATTAAAACTTTTACAGAAAAGCCTGAAAATATTAATTTATATGGTGATCTAAGAGATGATCATAATAAGAGCTATACAATAAATTCACTATCTATCATTAATACTAATTTAGTAATTGCTACGATCGATGGTATTGCTTCTCGTAATGCTGCAGAATTCATGAGAAATAAACAGTTATATGTTGCAAGAAAAAAATTGCCAGCATTAAATAATCTAGATGAATTTTATCGAAACGACATTGTTAATATGGCGGTTAGATTGGAAAATGATCAACTATATGGTTACGTAAAGTCTATACATAATTTTGGTTCAGATGATATACTAGAGATTAGTGTAATCGATAAAACAAAAAATATTATGTTTCCTTTTAGCAAGGAAGTATTTCCCTACATAAACATAGTACAAAGATATATAGTATTAAATATGCCTCAGTTTATCGATTAACAAAAGCTTTGATATACGCGTAAACATATTTATAATAATTTAATAAGATTTAAAGTAATAAACGTGGTAGAAAAAGCTAATGATATCAGACCTGGCCAAGTGCTTGAGCACAATAATGGTCTATTTTTAGTAATTAGTATTATGCATACTCAACCTGGTAAAGGTGGTGCATATATACAGGCTGAAATGAAAAACATCAAAACTGGTGCTAAACATTATGAAAGATTTCGTTCCGATGCACCGATCAAAAGGGCAATATTAGATGAAGAAGAATATACTTATCTTTTTACTGAAGGAAATATTATGCATGTAATGCACCCTAAAACTTATGAGCAGATGGTCGTAGATTTAGGTCTATTGGGAGAAAAAAAAGTATATTTACAGGACAACATGAAAATCAGTATTGTTATGTATCAAGAAAAAATAATTTCAGCACATGTACCTAATTACATCGTTCTTACTGTGAAAGAAACTGAAACTGTAGTCAAGGGACAAACTGCTACTGCTTCTTACAAGCCCGCAACATTAGAAAATGGAGTGCGTATTAATGTACCACAATTTATAAAAGAAGGAGATAAAGTTGTAGTATTTGCACCGGATGACACCTATTATGAACGAGTAAAAGATTAAATGTCTACTTCATCACCACGAATCGATATGATGCTTGATTCAGTACGTCGTGCTTCCAGGCAGGTTATGCGTGACTTTAATGAACTTCAAATCTCCAATATTAAATCAATGGATTTTATTAATAAATCTTACTCAAGGTCTAAAGAAATAATACATACTACACTCTACAATTACAGGAGTGATTATCAGGTTATCTCTGAAGATGATGATGATCAAGAGATAAAGGAAAATGATTATACTTGGCTTATTATCCCAATGGATGGTAGAGCAAATTTTATCAATTGTATAGTTTATTTTGCAATATCGGTTTGTCTGGTTCACAATAATAGGGTTGTAGCAGCTGTAGTTGATGCCCCTGCTCTTAAAGAAACTTTTTGGGCAGAAGAAAAAAGGGGAGCATTTCTTGAGGATTGTAGATCTCGTCACATAAAAATGCGTGTGAAAAATCGTGAGGAAGGTTTAATAGATGTAAGTGGAAATTTGCTTAACAAATTACCGATCAATAATGTGTGTTCTCTTGGTTCAACAATTTTGGGATTTACATATCTTGCTGCAGGTAGGCATAACGGAGTAATTTATGCTGAGAGTAATAAGTATAAGGTTTTGATTGGCAAACTTTTCTTGCATGAAAGCGGTGGAAAACTAAGGGAAAATAACAGTCTTATAACTGCTGGTATATCGTATTAAATTTCTTTAGAAGCTGTTCACAATCTTTTTCTCTATCTTCATTCGGCTTACCCCATTTCTTGAAATAGTCGTAACAACTCTTTTGGCAACATCCGCTACTGGTAGTCACTTTTTCAGCACTCTGCAAAATAACTCCCAGTTTTCTTGGCTTCGTCTTTTTTCGTGTACTTTCTAAATTGGCCCAATCTTTTCGAATTTTTCACGATCTTGGGTATATGTTTCTCATAATTCACCTTATCTCAACTACACTTATTCTTACTATATTTATAGATCGCGTACAGGCTCTAAGGTATTAAAAATCATTTGCCACACACCTGCTCTTGCCCACCTTATGAACCTTTTGTGTACACTCAACCATTTTCCATATTCTGCAGGTAAGGCTCTCCATGGCGCTCCAGTCCTTCCTATCCATATTACTGAAGCTACGAATTTTCTGTTATCCTTTCCTCTTCTGCCACTATCTCCTTCTTTCCCAGGTAATTTATCTTTTATTCTTTCCCATTGCTCATCTTTCAGATCGTATAACATCTTTCCCTCTCAAAAAATACTATTTTAACTCTGTTTTTATTTAATGTCGACACTACCTAGTTTAATAATCTCTTGATCTTTTGGTTTAATAATTTTTTGACCAATGTCTTTTATTTTCAGTATTAATGAGTCTGATATATAACTATCAATCGAGTCATCTATTTTAGAAAATAGCATTTGATAAGAATAGGAACTTGATACCACATCAGGTAATACCTCTTTTTTGTCACTAATCTTTTTTTCAGATTCTGGATAAACTACATAACAATATAAATATATTACAGAAAATAATAGATAAGATACTAAAACTCCCCTAATAGTACCTATTATCACTGCGGTGAATCTATCTGTGAGTCCTAGCCTTATAGGCAACAACAAATACATCACCCAGTTGTTTAGAGTCATGAGAACTAAATTAAGAAGTATAAAAACAGAGATTATAGAAAGTAGATTAATTATAATTTCAGAACCAAAGTATTTACTATAATTTATTGTAAAGAAATCGTAATAATCAATAGTCAAAAAAAATGATAGGAATAGCAACATTAAAGAACATAATTCTTTTATAAAACCTCGCATAATGGAAATGATAATGCACGACACAATTACAAAAATCACTATACTATCAAAAAGCATTTTTCATCTTATTTTTTAATATAAGAGTAATCCTAAATGATAAGGTTGTAAAATTTTTGTATTGTTTTGGCAGTTTTAAGTTTGCTATACTAAAAAATGGTGTATACTAGGTAGATAGTGTTTACAAACTATTCTAATTAATATGGTATAGTAGAGTTATGCATTTGGTAAAGTTGTGTAAACAAGTGCATGTATGAAACTACACAAAGGACCTATGTAATAAAGGTGAGTGTTAGCATATAAGTCAGATAACATTGGCATAGTTTATTTTATATAATCTTTTAAAATGAATAATAAATTACAAACAGAAATAACTTTGTTTGAAAGCAAAGTTATTCCTGAGATTAAAAATATTAGTTCAATACAAGAATTAGAAAAGATTAAATTAGTGTATTTAGGAAAGAAGGGGATCATCAAATCTTACCTGAATAATTTAAAGCACACAGAAAGTGCAGAGGAAAAACGAAAATTCGGCGCAGTCATTAACGCCTTTCATAATAAATTGATTACTTTAATAACAGAAAAAGAAGAAATACTAAAAGCAAAAGAAATTGATTTTAGATTACAGAATGAAGTAGTGGATATTACATTACCTACTAGACCAGAAAAGATCGGTAAAGTTCATCCATTAAGCAAAGTTATCAGTGAGATAAAGCTTATTTTTGCAGGTTTGGGTTTCAAAGCAGTTGATGGACCAGATATAGAAGATGAATTTCACGTATTTGATGCTTTAAATACTCCAAATCATCACCCTGCAAGAGAAGCACAAGATACTTTTTATTTGAGCAATAAGATAAATAACCAGAGGATGCTATTACGCACTCATACTTCATCCGTACAAGTTAGAATTATGGAAAAAGCAAAAAGTTTTCCTATTAAAATAGTAGCTCCAGGAAAGGTATATAGAAATGATTTCGATGCAACCCATACACCTATGTTCCATCAAGTTGAAGGCTTGTACGTTGACAAAAATGTAAATATGGGTCAATTAAAATTCATTATTCATTACTTTCTTAAGAAATTTTTTGAAGAAAAGGATTTAAAGATACGCTTTCGTAATAGTTTTTTCCCTTTTACTGAACCTTCTGCAGAAGTAGATATAAACTATAAAGGAAATAGATGGATAGAAGTGTTAGGGTGTGGTATCGTACATCCTAATGTTTTTCAAAATATTGGTATAGATAATACTAAGTATAGAGGGTTTGCATTTGGTATAGGTATAGAAAGACTGGCAATGATAAAATACCAAATTGATGATTTAAGAAATTTCTACGATAATAAAATTAATTGGCTTAACCACTATAGTTTTCATTTTGCATCTTTAAAATGAGCAAAGTTCATACAGTAATTATACTGGCTGCTGGTCATGGTAAACGTATGAATTCAAATTTACCTAAAGTTTTGCATAAGATAGGTAATTTTTCGATATTAGAACATGTAATCCATAACGCAAAACAATTATCTCCAAGAAACATCACTATTGTAGTGAATCAACATTTAAAAGAAAAATTGAATGATTTGCATGATATAGAACTAATCATACAGGCACCAATACTTGGTACGGGTCATGCAGTACAAGCTGCTTTACAAAATCTTACAGCATTACAAGATTCAAGCATAGTTGTAATACAATATGGTGATACTCCACTAATTAAAAGTAAGACTATTACAAAAATGATCGATTCCCTACAAAATAAAGCTTTAATCTGTTTAGGATTTCATTCTAATAATCCATCATATGGAAGATTAATCATTGATAATGGTTCTGTAAAAAAGATTATTGAAGCAGAAAATAATATAACAAATCTCGCAAACGCTGGAATAATTGTAGCATATGCAAAAGTGTTACGTGATCTTGTAAAAAAAATAGAACATAAACATGAGTATTATTTAACTGATATAGTGTCTATTGCAGTTGAAAGCGGTCTAAATGTTGGATATGTTGTTGTTAATGAAGCAGAAGGAATAGGCATCAATAATAGAGATGATCTGGTACAAGCTGAAGCTTATTTTCAGGAACATCAAAGAAAGTTTTTCACTGCTTTAGGTGTCACACTTGTTGCTCCATACACTCAGTTTTTTTCCCTTGATACAGAAATCTCTAAAGACACAATTGTAGATCCATATGTTTTCTTTGGGCCAGGAGTAAAAATTCAATCTAACGTAAAAATACTTTCGTTCTCCCATCTGAAAGATTGTTTAATTATGAAGGGTGCTACCGTTGGTCCATTTGCTAGAATAAGAAGCAATACAACAGTTCACGATAATGCAATTGTTGGTAATTTTGTGGAAGTAAAAAAAAGTGAAATTTATAAAGATGTCAAAATAAAACATCTAAGCTATATAGGAGATACTGAGATAGAACATGGTAGCAATATAGGTGCAGGTACAGTAGTGTGTAATTATGATGGTAAGAACAAACATCAAACATATATAGGCAGAAACTGCTTTATTGGTGCTAATAGCTCATTAATTGCTCCAATTAATATTGATGATAATTCTACAGTCGCAGCAGGAAGTGTCATAGTACATGATGTTCCAGAAAGTAGCCTTGCAATTGCTAGAAAAAGGCAGATCACTAAGAAAAAGAAGTATCCGTTCAGCGGAGTTAAAAAATAAAGCATAGGCAAGTCAGGCTCAAAAGGTAATGAGATAGAGAAATGATAGCTAAAGTAAGTAAGCTTTCCACGATCTTTGAAAAATAAAAGCACCGGTGATATTCTATGGTATGTCGTCGCAAGATACCAGTTGAATAGACGTCAAAAGTGTATATAATGACAGAATTTAATGGTTAGGAAAGGTGGATAACATACAGAAGGCATGATGTAATCGATAGATTGTGGGATAAATTAGAAAGTCACTTGCCTGGAAGAAGGGGTAAGTGGGAAGGAATAGTAAAGAATAATAGGACATTTATAAATGCAGTAATGTGGATATTTAGTACAGGTGCACCATGGACCACCTGATTATGGCCATTGGAAGCAGGGGATTTTTCAGGTGGCGTGATATTTATTGAAAATTTTTATTGATCTTGAGTGGCTATGTTAAAGTACATAAAGCTGGACTTGTGGCAAAAGAAAAAGATCAAATGATTAGTAGAACAAAAAGGGCAAAGGCGCATGGTATGCAGGTCAGAACCAGAAGGTTCCAGACATTCAGGCTAACCCAAGACATAGATGCAGAATACCTTATTAGGACTATTGTGAGAAGTGTTATAATTTTAATTGGAGGAAACCTTCACGCACCTCCTCTGTTGTTCTGGCACAACTGTTGTCCCATAGTTCCTCATTTACTGATAGTTTTATTATACCATTACTTCTTGGAACTGTACACTCCTCATAATATAATACAACTCTAGACTTAGTTTTTTTTCGTGAAACTCGTGTAAATGTGCTTGCCTAAAGTCTTCTACTATTTTCGTTTGAAAAGTTTTTCAATATCACTCAATTTTATCTCAATGTATGTAGGTCGACCATGGTTACATTGTCCAGAATATGGTGTCTTTTCCATTTGCCGCAATAGTGCGTTCATTTCTTCTATATTCATCTCTCTTCCTGCTCTTATAGATCCATGACAAGCTATAGAAGACAAAATTCTGTTTATTTTATCCTCTATAGGTAAAGTATCTTCGATTTCTACTAACCTATCTATTATATCAATTATCATTTCTTGTATATTTGCACCACTTAAAATTGCTGGAATTTCCTTCACCAATATTGTAGCATTATGTATAATATCAATTTCAAAGCCCATTTCAGCTAAGTTTCCCTTATAATTTTCCATTATCTCCATTTTTTCTTGGTCATGAATATTTATTACCTCGGGAATTAGCAATGTCTGTTTTTTGATTATACTCTTTTCCACTACTTCTTTCATATACTCATAAATTAACCTTTCATGAGCAGCATGTTGGTCAACTATAATGAGATTGTCTTTTGTCTGTGCAATTATATATGTATAATATACTTGGCAGCGTGCAAACCCCAATGGATAATCCTCTATCATCCTTATCTGTTCTTTCAAATCTATCAGTCCAGTATGTTTAGATGAGGAGATGAAATAGTTAGATCTAGTTGATCCAAAAGATTCTGACTGCTCTAATAAACTATTCTTGTTCTGATTTTCATTATATTTATTTCCCTTCTCATATTCATTTTTCTGACATTCTAAATCTTTGCTCTTCTCACGTTTACTTTCCTGTAATTCTAAATTCTTTTCCTCCTTGTGTTTACTATTCTGACATTCTAAACCTTTCTCCTTTTCATCTTCGATTTCTTTAAGTCCTAAATCTTTTTTCTTTTCATCCTCACTTTCCTTAAGCTCTAAATCTTTGTGAATGTCCCTAACTTCCTCTACATTAGTTCCTATTCTTGTTGATAATGCCTTGATTAATCCTCTTGTGACTATTTCATATATAAGTTTTTTATTCTGAAATCTTATCTCAGACTTATTGGGATGCACATTAACATCTACTTGGTCATAAGGTATATCTAAATTCAATACTACAATAGGGTATCTGTTATTTGGTATTAGGTCATGATATGCGTATCTAATAGCAGCTGTGAGTAAATTGTCTTTTATTGGCCTTTTATTCACAAAAATATACATCAGATTTGATCTACCAAAATTAGCTGTTGGTTTACATATATATCCTGTTAATTTAGTACCACATTCCTCTTCATGCACTGCAAGGGCACTGCTGCTAAATTCTTTTTCCACCTCACATAATCTATTAAGTAGAGATGGCTGATTATAATACCTTAAAAGTCTTTTATTGTCTGAAATCAAAGTAAACCCTATCTCATGGTTAATTATTGCTACGTTATTGACAATATTAACTATATGCTGAGTTTCTGCCCTCTCAGTTTTCAAAAACTTTAACCTGTTTGGTGTAGCAAAGAAGAGATCACGTACCTCAATACACGTACCGCGTGCTAAAGGACATGGAGCCAGTTCTTCCATTTTATATCCACCTTCGTAACTTATTGACCACGCTTCTCCAGTTTCAGCTACCTTAGATGATAAGGTTATTCTACTAACTGCAGCAATTGATGGTAAAGCTTCTCCTCTGAATCCTAAATATTTTATGTCTATTAAGTTATCTCCACTCTGTAGCTTAGAAGTGGCATGACGCATAAATGCTATTTCTATTTCATCTTTGTTAATGCCAATCCCATCATCTGTTACGGAAATAAGATTACGTCCACCACTTTTTATTTTTATCTCTACTTCCTTACTTTTTGCATCAATAGAATTTTCTACTAGTTCCTTTACTACACTTGCAGGTTTTTCAATCACTTCTCCTGCTGCTATGCGATTAATTGTTTGTGTATCTAAAAGAATTATAGCCATTCAAGATATTTTCTGACTGAGTAAAGCATCAAAGTACTCTTATAATATAAGAAATATTTAAAAATTTGCAAAAATTTATATAAGGTACTACAATACTTTTAATTGAATGGGGAGTGGTATGCCGTATGTTACTTTTATTCTACCTGACGGAAGCAAAAAAAGTTATGAAGCCGTAGAGGGTGAAACTTTGCTTAATTTAGCTCATAGAACTGATCCTGACTTACTAGAAGGTGCGTGTGAAGGTTCATTGGCATGTTCCACATGCCATGTAATTGTTGATCCAAAATTTTTTGAGATCCTAGGTTCTATTTCAGATGAGGAAAATGACATGTTAGACTTAGCTTTTGGGTTAACTGAAACCTCTAGGCTTGGATGCCAAATTAAAATTACCAAAGATATCAATGGCATCTGTGTTGCTATACCTCGATGCACTCGTAACATATCATTAAGTAAATAAAACCAATGCGTAAGTTTTTCCTATATACGATTATTTTTTTATTTATCTTTGTCACAGTGGCATATATTGGCTTCTGGTATTTTGCTATGTTGAAAACAAAAAGTTGTTTAACAAATGCATTTGCTAATGAAACTGATAAGGAATTCAAGGTTATATATAATATAGAAGGCTTTCCATCTACTCTTCCCAATTTTGTGATAGAGAGAGTGATAGCGAGATGTTCATTCTTCAGTTGCTCCATGTTCTCTTAACCATTGTTTCACTTCATTATTATTTGTCCAGGACAATACTGTCCCTCCATAATTGTTCTAGCTTGTAAATCAGCTCCTTTTTCTACGAACCACTTGACAGTGTCCAAGTGTCCATTCTCAGCAGCATAGTGCAACACTGTCTTTCCATTATTATCTTTAGCTTGTAAATTAGCTCCTTTTTCTATAAACCACTTGACAGTGTCCAAGTGTCCATTCTCAGCAGCATAGTGCAACACTGCCTTTCCATAATCATCTTTAGCTTGTAAATCAGCTCCTTTTTCTACCAACCACTTGACAGTATCTAAGTGTCCATTCTTAGCAGCCCAGTGTAACACTGTCCATCCGCTATTGAACAATCCACTACTTCTAGCTTTAACATCAGCTCCTTTTCCTACCAACCACTTGACAATGTCCAAGTGTCCATTCCCAGCAGGACGGTGCAACACTGTCATTCCATCTTTATCTTTAGCTTGTAAATCAGCCCCTTTTTCTACCAACCACTTAACAATGTCCAACTTTTTTGAAAAGAGAGCATTATCCAGTGCAGTCATACCTTCATCGTTTACAGCATTAACATCAGCCCCTTTCTCTACCAACCGCTCAACAACATTCAACTTTCCAGAAATAGCAGCGTAATGCAGCACACTATTACCATCTCTGTTTCTAGCATTAACATCAGCCCCTTTCTCTATCAACCACTTAACAACATTCACCTCTCCAGAATAAGCAGCGTCATGCAGTACACTATCATAAATGCTATTTCTAGCATTAATATCAGCCCCTTTCTCTATCAAAAACATAACAACATTCACCTCTCCAGAATAAGCAGCCTGATGCAGCACACTATCACCATTTCTATTTGTAGCATTAACATTAGCCCCTTTCTCTACCAACCATTCAACAACATTGAATTTTCCACAATCAGCTGCCTTTTGCAATGCAGTATCATTAATATCTAGCCAATTCTCTACCAACAGTTTCACAATGTTTAACTCTCCAGACTGTGCAGCTTGTTCTAATACAGTCATACCATCGACTTTAACATGAACATTTGCTTTTCCTTCATATAATNANNNTTCAGTTGCTCCATGTTCTCTTAACCATTGTTTCACTTCATTATTATTTGTCCAGGACAATACTGTCCCTCCATAATTGTCTTTAGCATTAACATCAGCTCCTTTTTCTACCAACCACTTGACAGTGTCGAACTGTCCTTTCTGAGCAGCATAGTGCAACACTGTTTCTCCATCATTATTTTTAGCTTGTAAATCAGCTCCTTTTTCTACCAACCACTTGACACTGTCCCAGTATTCAACACGAGCAGCAAAGTGCAACACTGTCCATCTATTATTAGTTTTAGCTTGTAAATCAGCCCCTTTTTCTACCAACCACTTAACAATGTCCAACTTTTTTGAAAAGAGAGCATTATCCAGTGCAGTCATACCTTCATCGTTTACAGCATTAACATCAGCCCCTTTCTCTACCAACCGCTCAACAACATTCAACTTTCCAGAAATAGCAGCGTAATGCAGCACACTATTACCATCTCTGTTTCTAGCATTAACATCAGCCCCTTTCTCTATCAACCACTTAACAACATTCACCTCTCCAGAATAAGCAGCGTCATGCAGTACACTATCATAAATGCTATTTCTAGCATTAATATCAGCCCCTTTCTCTATCAAAAACATAACAACATTCACCTCTCCAGAATAAGCAGCCTGATGCAGCACACTATCACCATTTCTATTTGTAGCATTAACATTAGCCCCTTTCTCTACCAACCATTCAACAACATTGAATTTTCCACAATCAGCTGCCTTTTGCAATGCAGTATCATTAATATCTAGCCAATTCTCTACCAACAGTTTCACAATGTTTAACTCTCCAGACTGTGCAGCTTGTTCTAATACAGTCATACCATCGACTTTAACATGAACATTTGCTTTTCCTTCATATA
>JAIXMJ010000020.1 GCA_022836975.1 Wolbachia sp. | reverse complement strand
CTTTGACTAAAGAGCACAGAAAAGAAAACCAAGAGCTTGCAAGTAAAAGAATGGCTATTGAAAATGTAATATGTTTACTGAAGAGATTTAAAATTATTACAGATCGTTATCGCAATAGACGAAAACGTTTTGCCCTGAGATTGAATCTCATTGCTGCTTTTGATAACTTTGAGCTCCTTCCATGAGTTTCGAAAGAGATCTAATATATTATTGGTGCAACTGTTAAAGCGCAATGAGCTACACTTATTTGTTGTACAGGTGGGTTGTAGAGCGGTCTTTTGCCTGGCTAGATAAATGTAGGAGGCTATGGAAAAACTATGAAAGAAAGAGCCTGCAAATGGTTGTTTAGCTTTTTCTGTTCTATTGTTAAAAAAACTGTGAACAGGCTCTTAAATTCTGTCATTATATAAACTTTTGACATTTATTCAATCAGTATCTTGCAAGGACATACCCTAAACTATTGTTTTTAATAGCAGTATGTAAATCCATTTATATTATAGTAGCCTATAAGTTTTTGAGAGTGTTGCACAGTTGCTCTACTTCTGGATTTCCTACTTCTGACGAGACATTATCTCGTTGTAAACTTGTTCTCTTTTTATTAATTATCTCCTTATTAAATTCTTGTAAATGTTCTTTAAACCTGTAAAACATTTCTGCTTCATTGCTACTATAGATAGTATTACGTATAGATTTTTCCATTTCTAGATATACAGGTTCTGCTAATACAGCCCGCAAGCAATTATCCAACCCAGACACTGGTAAACAATTTGTTACTTCGAATATATAATCATATATCAGACGCTTTCCTTTATTCCTTACATTTACCTTCTTATTTTCATCTGTTTTATTATGTTCTGCAGTATTGACTAAATAATTGGCCTCATGAATATCGTCTATTGTACGATAATTACCACATATTTTAGCAAATGCTTCGCGTTTGTACTTTAGCATTAATCTATCGTGCCTTTCAATAATTTCTCTTATGTAATGAGAGGTATCTATATCTTTTGGTGTGCTACCATATCTATCTTTTAGAGAAGTGTTGGCTCCATACCTCAATAGAACTTCTACAACGTCTGTATCTCTATTCCGCACAGCATAGTGTAGTGCGGTCTCTCCATTTCTATCTTGTGCATTAACGTTAGCTCCATATTTCAGTAAAACTTCTACAATTTCTTTAGCTCTATTATGAGTAGAGTAAGAGTAGAGTACAACATAATGTAGCACAGTCAGGCTCTCTACATTTCGTACATTAACGTCAGCTTTAGCTTCCAGTAAAACTTTTACACTGTCTATATATCCCATACGTGCAGCACGGTGCAGTGCGCTACATCCATCTATATCTTGTACATTAACATTAATTTTCGCTCCTACTAAAAGTTTTACAATTTCTTTATCTCTATAAGCATAGTGTAGTACAGTCTTGCTATCAAGATCCTCTATATTAACATCAGCTCCATATTCCAGTAAAAGTTTTACAATTTCTTTATCTCTATAAGCATAGTGTAATACAGTCTTTTCCATTGTATATTCTTGTAAATTAACGTCAGCTTCAGCTTTGAGTAAAACTTTTATAATTTCTATATATGCATCTTTATCTTGTGCATTAACGTTAGCTTTAACCCCTAATCCTAGTAAAGCTCCTGCGGATTCTTTATTTCCACAAGCATAGTGTAGTACGGTCCACCCAAGTTTACCTCGTGCATTAACGTCAGCTATAGCCTTTAGTAAAACTTTTACCATTTTTTCCTTTCTATAAAACACAGCAATGCATAATGCAGTCCATGCATCCTTACCTCTTGCATCAATATCAGACTCATTTTCTACTAAAGCTTTTACTGCGTCTAAATTATCGTTTTGAATAATAGTATGTAAATCCATTTTATTCCTCCATTAAAACTAAAGCTTTTATTATAGAGTATCATATTATAGTAGTCTATAAGTTTTTGAGAGTATTGCACGGTTGCTCTACTTCTGGATTTACCACTTTTAACGAGACATTATCTCGTTGTAAACTTGCTCTCTTTTTGTTAATTTCTCTTTATTAAATCTCTGATCCTTTTTATTCTCATATTTCATTATATACCCTTTAATTTCCATTTAGATTCCCTACAAAGCACTACAAGTTTATGAAGTAGCTCTCAAAATATGACTTAATTTTGTATCCATCTTTTTCTAACCCTCAAATCCTTTATTATATACACTTTTGACACCTATGCAACTAGTATCTTGCGATGACATACCCTAATAGTATACCTTTATTATAAAACTACTTCCTTTATCTTGGAAATGTGAGAGATTAATAAGAATTCTGATGTTAGTTTTAACTTTATCAATTTTTCTCTGCTTCTACCAGTCAACCCATCATTATCTGGTAAACCTCTTGCGAACATACTTTACAGACAAGTTTCAAAAATCTTGAAATTCTTTAACATTTAAATTACGCGGTATTATCTCAAGTTCTTTTGTTACTTCTAATTTTTTGCTCTCTGTATCTATACCTAGCTTATTGAATTCACGCGCTGTAGGAAATACTCTTGCTTCAAGAGAACCAGCGGTTTTATTAAAATAATCCACTGTACCCTTTAAGCTTCTACGTAGATTATTAAAATTCTCTCCCATGCTACAAATACGCTCATATAATGTACGCCCTAGTTCACTAATTTTCTTGGCACTTTCAGCTACTATTTCTTGTTTCCATCCATATGCTATTGCTCTAAGTAGAGCAATTAAAGTAATTGGTGTTGCAATAATAACCTTTTTTTCAACACCAATTTCTATTAAAGCAGGCTCATAGTCAAGAGCTGCGCTAAACACCCCCTCTCCTGTGAGAAACATTATCACAAATTCAGGTGTATTGTTAAATTGATTCCAGTATTCTTTTTTTCCCAACTCATTAACATGCTTTTTAATCGCTAATGAATGTTCCTTTAATTTTTCTTTTTGTATCGCTAAATCATTCTGTGACACTGCATCTAAATAAGAGTCCAATGGCACTTTAGCATCTACTATGATTTGCTTTCCTGAAGGCATCTTTATGATTAAATCAGGACGCAACATATTTTCATTATCTCTACTAATAGTAGTTGGCTGAACAACAAAATCACAATGCTCAATCATCCCGGTCATTTCCACAACTCTTTTTAACTGTATTTCGCCCCATTTCCCTCTGACATGAGGTTTTCTTAAAGCATTTGCTAAACTAGATGTTTGATTTATTAGTGCCCCTATCTGTTCTCTTAAACCTTCATATGCCCCTATCCTTTCTTTCTCAAGCTCATGTATCTCATGATCAAACTTCTCCAGTTTTTCCTTTATCGGTGCAACAACCTCATTAATCGTTGCTTGCCTCTTCGCCAAGTCTGTTTCCGTATCTTTAAGCTTACTATCAATCACTTCCTTAGCTAAATTCAAAAAATTATTATTATTGGCTTGCAATGCATCAAGTGACAATGCTTTAAAGGTATTTGCAAGTCTCTCCTCTGCTTTAGTAAATAGCTCTACTTCTCTTTTCTTTTCTTCGCGTTCCTTCTGTAAAATTATTTCAAGTTCTGCATTTTTAATCTTTAGTGCAACTATCTCTTCATTTTTTATAGATAGAGTTTGTTTCAATCCATTCAAGAGATCATCCGAAAGCTTGAGTTTCTGTCTTACAATAATGAATAATATCAGAATCAAAAACAGGAAAAAAGCTGTAGAACAAACATATAAAGGCATAAATGTATCAATAATTACATCTACTTATTCTACTAGAAAAGCTTTTTATGTGAAGGATTTTCCCTCCTGCACTAACAACAGGCATCCGCGATTCATTATAAAAGCTTATTTTGATAATGAATCGTTTATCAAGAGTAATTCACTTATCAATCAGTATTTCCCTTCTCCCTACATGATTTGGCGGGCTAACGATTCCTTCTTTTTCCATTCTTTCAACAATATTTGCAGCTCTATTATAACCTATTCGAAGTTGTCGTTGAATATAACTCGTCGAAACTTTTTTATCCCTCTGAATAATAGAAATTGCCTGATTATATAAATCATTTTCTTCGTTATTTGTGCCACTATCCATACTTGTCATTTTGCTTTCATCATCTTCTTTAGTAATTTCTTCTATATAGTTGGGTGTCCCTTGTAATTTAAGGTAATGAACTATATTCTGTACCTCATCATCGCTCACAAAAGGACCATGCACTCTAATTATTTTTCCACCAGAAACCATATATAGCATATCTCCCATGCCTAGCAACTGTTCAGCACCTTGTTCACCAAGTATTGTACGACTATCTATTTTAGAAGTTACAGCAAAGCTAATTCTTGTTGGGAAGTTTGCTTTTATTACACCAGTTATAACATCAACAGATGGACGCTGTGTAGCCATTATAATATGTATTCCAGCAGCACGTGCCATTTGTGCTAAACGTTGGATAGAACATTCTATGTCTTTGCCTGCAACAAGCATTAGATCTGCCATTTCATCAACTACTACTACAATATAAGGAAAGGTTTCCTTCTTGATTGGTATTTTTTCAAACAACGGTTTACCAGTTATAGAATTAAATCCAATTTGTACAACACGCTGTAGCTCTGTCTCTTTACCGAGAGCCTCTGTAATCTTTTGATTGTAGTTTGTTATATTACGTACATTTAAATAAGACATCATACGATAACGATTCTCCATCTCTTTTACTATCCACTTAAGCGCAGTTATTGCTTTTTTAGGCTCTGTAACCACTGGTGAAATTAAATGCGGTATAGAATTATAAACAGAAAGTTCTAGCATTTTAGGATCTATCATGATCATTTTACATTCATTAGGATTTAATTTATATACCAATGAAAGAATCATTGTATTAATTGCTACTGATTTACCAGATCCAGTTGTACCTGCAACTAACAAATGCGGCATTTTTGTTAAATCCGCAACAACAGGTTTACCACTAATTTCTTTACCAAGTGCAATTGGAAGATTTAAATTTGAATTTTGATATTCAGAAGATTCAAGTATTTCACGTAACATTACTGTTTCCCTTTCCTTGTTGGGCAACTCTATTCCTATAGCATTTTGGCCTCTTATTATTGAGATACGTGCTGATAATGCACTCATAGAACGTGCAATATCATCTGCCAAACCTATTACTCGTGCAGATTTTGTACCAGCTTGTGGTTCAAGCTTATATAAAGTTACCACTGGTCCGTAACAAACATTGATGATTTGTCCATGAATACCAAAATCACTTAGCACTTTCTCTAATAATTCTAAAGTCTGGTGAGATTCAACATCATTCAGTGTTCTTTTTTGTGACAATTCTTTTCCTTTAGAGAGTAAATTAACGCTAGGCAAATTAAAGTTATTTGAAGGTACAACTCGCTTACGTTCTTGCTTACGCTGTTTTATTACATGATGGGCTATGCTTAAATCTGGCTTGGAAAATAATTTTTTATGAAATATATTACCTATTACTTGTCTAAAACGAATTAATCCTAAAAAGCCAAATATTATTACTCCTACAAATACAATAATATATTGGGCAAGTATATTACCTATCATGCCTCCATATCTATACCTTGATGTAAAAAAAAGTTTAGGCAGTATAGCACATATACCTAAATTAATTGCTACTAAATTTAAAGTTTTGAGTATCAAATAAGATGGTCTAAAAACCAATAAGTATACCACTGTAGTAGCTATTGTTATACTAGCAAAACCAAAAAGTTGCACAAATATATCTGATAGATATGCACCAAAAACTCCACCTAAATTTGTGGTTCGCGTATTTGTTACTGTATTTAGTGAAGAGTCTTGAAAATTATAACTAAAAACTGATATATATATATATATCAAAATTATAAGATATATTATAGAGCTAAAATATCTATTCATTCACTTGCTGATTAGTTTTTTTAGTTGTAACATCACGACTGTACAATTGGGGCTGCTACATATAAAATGCTCAACAGAACCATTTATTGAGTATATAAAACTTGACTTCCAGTGGCAATCATTTAAGATGTAAAGTAGCTTACAGAGCTGCAATAATAGGTTAATTGAATATGAAAAAAAGTGTTTCTAAACATAAGAAAAACAACATAATTGGCAGTTTTGATATAATTAAAACTGCCAATGAGGTTTCAGAACAAAAAGGCTTGGGTCTTGAAGTTGTAATTAAGGCATTGGAGAGCGCTATAGAAGCTGTAGCACATCAAAGATATGGTAACAAGAGCAAGGTTGTTATAAATGTAGACAGAAATACTGGAAAGGTGGATGCTTATAGAATATTAGAAATAGTAGATGATAGCCATAATCTAGACTCAAACATTGAGTTTATTACTTTCTCGCAAGCAAAATTGAGGTACCCAAACCACGATATAAAGATTGGTAGTACTGTTCAAGAGCCTCTCTCTATTGATACAGATCTTGCTTCAGCAAGAATTGCTCAACAAAAAATTGTACAGCTCATTAAAGATGCGGAATTAAAAAAACAGTACGAAGATTTTAAGGATAAAACTGGAGAAATTAGGTATGGTATTGTAAGGCAGATTGGGTATCCAGATCTTATCGTTGATATAAATGGCACAAATGCATTCCTTCCATTAAAAAATTTAATAGGTGATGAAAGATTTCGTGAAGGTGAAAAAATTAAAGCATATATACAAAGCGTCAAGCGTTCTGAGGATGGAAGGCAAGTTATTTTATCTCGTACACACCCAGGATTTTTAGAAGCATTGCTTAAACAAGAAATACCAGAAATTGCTGATGGGTTAGTAATTATCAAATCAACAGTGAGAGATGCTGGTTCAAGATCAAAGGTTGCTGTTTTTTCTCATGACAAAAATATTGATCCAGTAGGAGCTTGTGTAGGAATTAGAGGAGACAGGATCAAGACTATTATACAAGAGTTAAATGGAGAAAAAATCGATGTCATACATTATTCTACTGATCTTGGGCAATTCGTTGTAAGAGCAATCACCCCTGCAGAAATATCAAAAGTTATTATTGATGAAGATGAAAATTATATAGAGTTAATTGTAGCAGAGGATCAACTGAGTCTTGCTATAGGAAAGAAGGGTCAAAACATCAGATTGGCCTCAGAACTCGTAGGTTGGAAGGTTGAAATATTAAGCGTTTCGCAAGAATCAGAAAGACGTAATAAAGAATTTAACCAGTGTTCTGCTCTATTTGCTGAAGCTTTAAATCTAGAGGAAATTATGGGACAACTCTTAGTTACAGAAGGCTTTTCAAGCGTGGAAGATATAGCTAATGCTTCAATTAAAGAGCTTTCTTCTATAGAAGGCTTCAATGAGGATATCGCTAATGAATTGCATAATAGGGCACACAAATACTTACAGGAAGAAAATGATAAAAAAATAATAGAATTAAAAAACTTAGGTATGGATGAATATGCGATCACATTACCATTATCAATAGACTATAAATTCATCTTAGTAAAGAATGGTATTAAAACCTTAGAAGATGTTGCCGATTTATCAAGTTATGAATTTTGCAATATGATTTCTTCTTACGATCAAAAAGCTAATTTAGCACAGTTAAAAAATTTAGCAAACTCAATAATAATAGAAGCACGTGAAAAGCTAGGTATAATATGAGTAATGAAGATATTAGCAGTAAAAAATTAACTCTGCAAAGCTCTAGTAAGCTAAAGTTAGCATGTACTCTAGCAGGTCAAACAAGCGGGACTACTATAGTCAAAAAACGTAGAAAAAGGCAGAATGAAGAAAGTGCTGATATCAACAACTTCAGCTCTCTCACAGAGCAAGAACAGATATCGCGCATTCATGCAGTGCAGAATGCTGATCTATTAAAAAGTAGTAAAGCAGAAGAAAAAGAAAATGATCAGGACATTCCTATAGAAGAAATTGAGCAACATGTGAAAGAAATTGAAGAAGAAAAAACTGATAAAAAAGAAGAAATCCTAGAAAAATCAAAAGCAGAGAGCGAAGATACCACAAAAAAGTCTGCTAAAACAAACAAAGATACGTATTCTAAACACTCTAAACTAATTATTGAACAAGCAATCGACGAAAGAGTAGAACAACCATTTAAACAAAAATTCGGTATCAGAAACAAAAAGTCAAAATTTATAAAAGGAAAGAATATATCACGAGAAGTAATTGTACCAGACAGTATTACAATTAAGGAATTATCTATGCGTATGGCAGAAAATAGTAAAAATGTACTCAAGCTATTGAAGGAGCATGTTGGAAAGCATTATACAGCTGATGATTTGATTGACCATAATTTAGCATATGAAGTGGTGCAAAAATTCGGTCATTCAGCTAAACATGTGAGTGAAACTGATAAAGAACAAGACTTATTATCTTTAAATGACAAGGGAAATTTGCCAAAAAAGTTAAAACCACCTGTAGTTACTTTTATGGGTCATGTAGACCATGGAAAAACCTCTTTATTAGATGCATTTCGTCAGTCTAATATTGCAGAAAAGGAGTCTGGTGGCATTACTCAACATATCGGTGCTTATCAGATAACAACAGCAAATCAACAAAAAATCACATTCATCGATACTCCTGGACATGAGGCATTTACTGCAATGCGTGCATGTGGAGCAAATGTTACAAATATTGTCGTAATAGTAGTAGCAGCTGATGATGGAATAATGAAGCAAACAGTAGAAGCAATTAATCATGCAAAGGCAGCAAATGTCTCTATAATTGTAGCAATAAATAAAATTGATAAATCACAGCCTGGTGACATAGAAAGAATCACCAATGTCTTACCTAAATATGGCCTTATTCCCGAAAGTCTTGGCGGTGATGTTATAATTGTTCCAGTATCAGCAAAAAAAAGAATAAACTTAGATAAGTTAGAAGAAGCAATTTTACTTATTGCTGAATTAATGGATCTGCAAGCTATAGTAGATTGTCGAGCATTAGGTTGTGTACTAGAATCTAAAATAGATAGAGCTAAAGGAATATCAGCAACATTGATAGTTGAAGAAGGGACATTAAAAGTAAGTGATGTGTTAGTAGTTGGAACAACATACGGTAAAGTACGTAACATGATCAATCATCTTGGTAAAAACGAAAAAGTGGCTTTACCATCCACACCAGTCGAAATCACTGGATTAAATAATATACCAAATGCTGGAGACAAGTTTGTTGTTGTACAATCTGAAAAGCAGGCACGTGAAATTGCTGAGCATAGATTAGAATTAGCTAAACGAGAGCAGCAGGAAGATTGTAAAGAGGATAACTTAGATATATTTAATTATAGTAAAAAGATGGAAGAATTTGCTGTCATTCTAAAATGTGATGTTACAGGTTCTATTGATGCAATCTCGAGCTCAATTGATAAGCTAGGTAGAGACCAAATAAAACTAAATATACTGCATAAAGCAGTTGGGGAAGTTACAGACTCAGATATACTCCTGTCAGAAGCTTCTAAAGCTGTAATCTTAGCGTTTAATATAAAGATAAATTCGCGAATAAAAGATCTAGCAAAACAGAAAGGTGTAAAAATACATAGTTATAATATAATATACGAGCTTATTGATGACATGAAGATGTACCTCACCAACATGCTTAAACCAGTAACCAAGGAAATTCAGGTAGGCTCTGCTATTGTACGACAAGTATTTGGTACATCCAAATCTGGAACTATTATTGGGTGTTATGTAAATAATGGTATAATACAAAAAGACTCTTTGATTAAGATAATACGCAATGGTAAATTATTACATGAAAAAAAGTTAAAAGCGTTACGTAGATTTAAAGATGATGTCAAGGAAGTAGGAACAAATTTTGAATGTGGAATGTTGTTAGATAATAAATTAGACATTAAAGTTAATGATATATTGGAAGCTTATCAACTCGTGCAAGAAACGGCTGTATTATAATGAAAAAAGAAATTAAAAGTTTAAAAATAGCATCAGTATTACATAGAGCATTATCTATAGTTTTGATGAAAAGCAGTATTTCCAGTAAAAATATACTGGTATCAAATATCAAATTAAGTAAAGATCTGCGTAAGGCAAATGTATACACTATATTATCTTCAGTAAACAAAGAAGCTCATGACATTCATGCAGTGATTAATGAATTAAATAAATCTGCATGGTTAATACGTAGAGGCCTATCGAATCATGTTAACTTACGTATTATACCTGAATTAGTTTTTAAGCCTGACCTAGAATTCAATAATTTTGTCAGCTTAAACCAAACATTATGAGCTCTGTATATTTTGAAGCTTATTTATCATTGATGAGGTTACACAGTCTTACAGGATTATGGCTTTTACTCTTTCCATGTTTAAGCAGTATTATGCTAGTATCCACTCATTTAGAACAGAAAACTTTTTTTTATCTTCTGTTATTTACCGTAGGGGCATTTTTAATGAGACCTGCAGGATGTATAATTAATGATATATTTGATAGGGAAATAGATACGCATGTCGAACGCACGAAACATAGGCCACTAGCAAACAACACATTAAGCGTAAAACAGGCTTTAATTTTACTGTTATTGCTGTTATCTGCAGCTTTGACAATAATTTTGTTAACAAATAAAACGACATTAATCTTAGGAATAATTACTATGTGTATGGTCACTATCTATCCGCTATTAAAGCGTTACGTATGGTGGCCTCAATTATTTCTTGGGCTAACTTTTAATATGGGAGTATTAATGAGTTCCTCTTTAATACTAAATAAAATTAGTATAGAATCTGTGTTATTTTATATAGGGTGCGTTTTTTGGACACTAAGCTACGATACTATATATGCACACCAAGATAAAGACGACGACAAGAAAATTGGCATAAAATCAACAGCATTATATTTTGGTAATAATACAAGAACCTGGCTAAAAAGGTTTTACATGTTATCCGTTACGATGTGGTTATATGCAGGAGTTTTATCATCACTCAACAACATTTTTTTGATAGTGTTATCTATTATAGGAATAATACTATATTATCAATATAAAAAATTTAACCATGACGATTCTGCTCAATGCATGTTAATGTTTAAGAATAGTTCTTATATAGGGTTACTGCTTTTTGTAGGCATTGTATTAGATCGTATTATTTATGGTAGCTAAAAAATATGAAAGTATCTATTTTAAAGTGACTTAAAACCATATCCATTCAAAAGAGTGGCTATAAAATAAATATTTATAGCCGTTTAGCTTCCAATCTACAGTAATGTCGATACTTTTAGCTATTACTTCTATGGAAACCCCAGCTTTAAGTAGATTCCTTGCCACTTTTATTTTATCTTCCTCTTTTCCTTTTTTTGTACTAGGTAGTGTCGACATTTATTTCAACCAAAGATAAATAGCAGCAATATGAACAAAAGCTAAGAAAGCGATAGCTAATTTATCATAACGAGTAGCAACCCTACGAAAGTGCTTGAGTTTATTAAACATTCTCTCAATTAAGTTCCTTTCTTTATATAATTCTGTATCATATTCTCT
>JAIXMJ010000002.1 GCA_022836975.1 Wolbachia sp. | reverse complement strand
CGGTCTTTTTACTACTTCTTTGTAATTCATTCCCATATTTTTATTTTAAAAATAATATTCTACTCCCTTATTTATTTCTTCTCACTTATTTTTTTGTAGCTTTGCAGAGGGTCTAAGATCTTTCTAGCCAAAGAGTTATAGTTGAAAACCAAAGAGTTATAGTTGAAAATGTGATAGGTTTACTTAAAAGATTTAAAATAATTGCAGATCGCTATCGAAATCGACGAAAACGTTTTAGTCTGAGGTTCAACTTAATTGCTGGAATTTACAACTTTGAGTTGATAAAATGAGTTATGCAAGAAGTCCAATGTTTAATAAACTCAAGCACTTTCGTAGGGTTGCTACTCGTTATGATAAATTAGCCATCACTTTCTTATCTTTTGTTCATATTGCTGCTATTTATCTTTGGTTGGAATAAATGTCGACACTACCTAATGAGTGTCGCAGTTAAAATACAAATGATACAAACTATGGAATATAGCTAAACTTTAAAATTATTTTGTTAACAGTGCTATATTATATTGGTGTATCTCATATATTAAAGGCTACAATCAAATGAACATTGTTTTGATCGTAGTAAACATATTGTGACAATACAGTTTAATATTACTAGAAATAAAATAAGCAATGCTATACTCATTGCATGCCCGTTGTAAATATAGCTTGTTATCCATATAAATATTGACGTTACTAAGGATTTGATAAAATTAACTGCTGAAGAGGCAGTACCTTTGATTTGGGGAAAAATACTGATTGACGTATTGAAAATAATCGTCTGATATATGGTTTCGCCAACAATCACAATAACCATAGAGAGTGTAATTAAGAAAGGAAAACCTGGTGTAACTACACTAATCATACAAAGTAATAAAGCGCCGGCAGCAGATATAATTGTACCACTTATTATGCACCATCTGTATCCAAAGTATCGTGCAAGTTCCCCACACAATAAGCTAACAAGAGAATAACATGCTACAATTGCACTTTGATGTAGAGCATAAACAGTATCTTGCAACGCAAGGGTCTTCATATATAGAAATGGTGCACAAGTGATAAATGACATGTATATAGAAGAACATAGGCTACCAATTAAAGATAGCATCATGAACCTTGTACTACAAAAAAGTTTTTGATAATTTTGTGTCATTTTTCCAAAGTTAAAACTTTCCAAGTCTTTTTTAGTTTCTGGTAGTCCAAGTAGTACTGCAATCCAAGCAATAAAACAGATGACTGCAACACTGGTATAATTCCCACGCCATCCTACAGCTTGGTTAATAAAACAACCTAGAACTGGTGCTATTGCAATAACTATGGTTACAATTGCATTCATGATCCCGATAAATTTTATTGCTTTATTACCTTGGTAAACATCTGCAACTATTGCAAAGACAACCACAGATGTACTTGCACCGATACCTTGTATAAAGCGAAATACTAACAACCAAGAAATTGATCGTGCGACCACACAACCTACGGAACCTATCAACAACAACGTATTACCTATAATCATTATTTTTCTTCTACCATAGCTTTCAGATAATGGTCCAAATGATAAACAGCCTATGCAAAAACCTAAAAGATTATAAGCTATTGTTAATTGAATAACTGTATCGGAAACTTGAAAATAACTTGCTATATCAGGAAAACTAGGTACTGAGATGTCAATCTCAATGAACTGAGCAATTAGTGATAGAATAAGTAGAAAAAGCAACGGCATTCTATTACATCATCATTGTAATAATTGTTTCATAAAGATATAATGTGTCAATTTGTTTTTCTGTTTTTTTCTAAATTGTCATCATTAAATTCATCATCAAATTTATCATCATCAAATTCTTCATCATCAAGTTCTTCATCATCAAATTCTTCATCGTCTTCAAATTCATAGTCAAGTTTTTCGTCTTCAAATTCATCTTTACGATGATATTTAGATTCATCTTTATGATGATGTTTAGATTCATCATATCTTGATTCATCTGGTTCATTATATACGTCATCTTTGGCAGATGCAGGAATTGTATTAGATGATTCATCTATAATGTCATTATCATTATCATCTATAACCTCTTTGTTATTGGATAAAACCTTGTGTGGGTCATATGGTTCTTGTGTTGGTACATAAGTCTTTTTGAGCAATCTTTTAGTAAAAGTACTATCACTGTAATATAAAATTTTCTTTGATTTAATAGGATAAGTAGACTCTATTAAAATTATCTGTTCATCACGTGGCATCATTATAACCTCTTGAGGCAATAACAACGCTCTCTGAGTCTCAGAAATATGTAACGACCGTGACGCTGGGTTAAGGTCTAAGAATCTTGGTCTATTTAAAGATTCTTGCTCAACAGTTTTATTCCCTATTAATTGGGATATCAAGTTAGCTGTTTCCATGTTGTTAGCAGCAAAAGTTATTCTATAAGTTGAATTTGATAAAAAGGAATTCATACCAGCTTCTTCATATATTCCTTTAAGCTGCTCGGTATCTTGTACAATTAGGAAGAGCCTAACCCTATAACCTCGGAAATAAGCTATACCTGTTTGGAATTGCTCCATTTTTCCAAGTGTAGGAAACTCGTCCATTAAAAACAGTACACCATAAGGTTCATCATCAGACGGTAATTTTCTACATAAAAATTCAGTTGCTTGTTGATAAAAAACCTGCATTAAAGGTTTCAGACGATTTAAGTTATCTGGAGTTAGCCCAACATATACTGTGATCTTCTTCTTTTTAAGTTCTAGAATGTTAAAGTCACTCGTTGCAGTTGCAGTATCAATTAGTGGGTTTGCCCAGAGTTCAAGCGATGAGTTCATAGTTGATACAACACCTGATCGTTCTTTATCAGCTTTTTGTAAAAAAGCTGCAATATTCATATATGCAACAGGGTGTATTATTTTACCCATTGTATCCAATACAACAGCAAGATTATAGACCACATCATCACTACGCATAGTACGCACTACTTCACCAAAAGATTTAATTTTCTCTGGTGCAGCAATTAGGTATAACACCACCCCAACAAATAAGCTTCTGGCTTCATTTTGCCAGAAGTCCTGCTCTGGCATTATAAGATTGGCTATTTTTTGTACATCATCCACCATTTGCCCTGGTTTGCCACTTATCCATTCTAACGGATTGTAACAGTGGCTGATTCCATCTGGCTGTGCTGGATTCCATACATACACTTCTTGTTTTTGTTGTTTCCGCCAACCACTTGTAATTTCATAGTTTTCTAGTTTTATATCATGTACAATAACTGAATCACCGGAAAACTTAAGGTTTGGAATTACAAAACCAACACCTTTACCTGATCCTGTAGGTGCAAATAGCAGTGCATGTTGGTATCCATCAGCAATGAAATAACCTCTTTTATCTTTTCCTAGTAGTAATCCTGCCTTGCTTCTCAATCCTGCTCTTCTTATATCTTTTTCTGATGACCATCTAGAATCTCCGTGTAATGACTCTTTTTTCTGAAATAGTTTCAATTCCATTATTCTTTCTCGTAAATTCCATAACACAATTAATAGAGTACCTAGAGGTAGTGCAAAGGAGACAATTAGTTTTAATTTTATCTCTAGCGCATATTCGTCTGGTTCTTTCCAAACCTGTTCTATATCCTCAAAAATTGTTGGCCATAAGCCATAAGGAAAATTTATCATACTAGGGTTAATCTGTTTAAAATCTACATAATCTGGGCCGTATATTAATAAAACGGATAAAACACCAGATAAGAAAAAACAAAGTTCTAGTATGGTAAAAGATATTACACCTGCTATAATAATGTTGCGTACGTAATTTTGTCCACTACTCATATTTTCTAGCCAAATTTTTAATTATATAATAGCTGGAAATTATTAAATATAAAAGCATCTTTAGTCTTTTTCTTTACCTGACAAAATTTTTGATGTATTTTTTCTAAATGCAATCCAGTTTTCCTTTTTAATCCTATTATTATATCTTTTTCTAATCCAAATCCACAATATAAGGAAAAAAGTTAATTTTAATTTGGATTCTTGTGAATATTCTCGTAGGTTATTCCAAACTTCTGCCATATAATCAAAAACTGTTGGCTGTAATCTATAAACAAAATTTGTTATACTAGGGTTAATATGTTTAAAATCTATAGAATCTGGACCATATATTGATTAAATTAAGCATTGTTTATCACTCATACCTACCCAACCACACTTAATGGTAGCTCAAAATTATTAAATATAAGAAAATGTTGGATTCTTTAACGTTTTCCTTTGCATAATAAAATTTCCGACACGCTTCTTTTTCCATCACTAGTCCGCTTTAATTGAATTATTATGTCAATAACATTTTTAATATATGACATGATTTGATCTGGAGAGATACCAAGATTTGCCTGCATTACCATTAATTTTATTTGTTCAAGCGCCATCATTGGATCATCTGCGTGTAAAGTTGATATAGAACCAGGATGACCTGTATTAGTAGCACGCAAAAAGCTAAATGCTTCTGCACCGCGTAACTCACCTACTATTATTCTATCAGGTCTTAAACGTAGACATGCTTCTATCAAATCTTGTGTTGTGACCTTTGATCTGCCCTGCCCTCCTCTAGACGCAATGAGATGTACTCTATTAGGATGCTGATCTAAAATGATTTCACGTGCATCTTCTACAGTAATGACCCTTTCTTGTGTCGGAATAACACGTAGTGCAGCATTAGTAAAGGTAGTTTTACCAGTAGATGTACCACCACAGATGATAATGTTTTTTTTATTTATTACTGCACACTCTAGAAAGTCTTTTATTCTTTTTTGATCTAATAATAAAGATAATTGCCGGTTAATTTTATTGTCTATGGCTTCTGTAATTGTATCAGAAAATGCACCCATTGCTTCATAATCATCCAAGGTTAATTGAATACTAGATGGTTTACGAATTGACAATACAACCTTATCAGACTCGCACGCAGGTGGAAATACTACCTGCACACGGTAGCCGTTAGGTAACGTAGCAGAGAGTAAAGGTGTTTCTTCACTAAGCTTCTGTTCTGTAGATTGTGCAACAAGTCTGCATAAAGCCTTTAAATGACTGAGATCAAATTTTTCTATATGCTCACACCTTATTTTTCCTAACTTTTCAACCCATACCTCTTTTGGTCTGTTTATTGATATTTCGTTAACATTTTCTTCTTGTAAAATATTTTTTATTGGCTCTAAATATGTTTCAAGTGCAGCATAATTCACGTCTATCTAAATAATACAGCTTGTGGATTAAACACTATATCTTTACTGACAAATACTTTTAGTGCAATACCTTGATTTACGTAGACTACGGGTTCAGTATCTATATTGTTTTTCACTGCTTCCCTCATGTCGTTTACGGTATCTTGTATTGAATTTTGCACTATATTCTCATAAACTGACCTACCTCCTTGCCCACGTAATATATCCTTAATTGTATCTAGTGAAATCTGTTGTTCCCAATTGGGGTCTAATGTACTTTTTGCTGCCTTAACCACTCTTTTAAGTTCAGCCCTGAAGATTTTTATTAGTTCATTTTCAGATGCTGCATTACGTATCTTGTTAACAGCAGCACTTTTTAACTTTAATTCAGTTTCAGATGGCAACCCAATCACATCATTAATAGATGAACAATCTATTTCATTCACAGTAATGGATTTGATCATCTGTAAAGCAGTCATACCTTTAGTCAGTGCAGATGCTTGCTGTGACACAATAGCTGAACCAATCGATAAACCAGCAACCATAATTGAAGAAAATAATTTATTTATTATTTTATTATCTATTTTACCAGTAGCACCAGGTATACCTAATTCATCTGTAGATGGAGAAGAAATTATAACATCTATCCCATGAGGCAAAATAATTCTCTGCCATACAACATTTATATAACTTTTTTTAATTTTATGATCAAATGAAGCTTGTCCTACCAATCTTGAGCCTCTAGGCACAAGCACTATATCACCTTTTTCTGCATAAACATCCCTACTTACTACAGCACGTGTCATACCAGTCATATTAGAGTGAATTGCAGTTTCAAGCACTGCATCAATAACCTTACCTTGTCCAATGATAAGATCAAATTTTCCTACACTAGTACTTTTACTTTGTTCTATTGTAGTATGTTGCACACTACCAGTATCCACAGCTTGTTTATCACCCTTGAATACTGTCATTGATGCACCACGCCTTTCTGTTGGGTAACGGTTAATTCCCAACGGAGATGGAGAAGCTACAGAATCATTATCAACCTTTTTCTTTGTTGAGAGAGAAGGAAGACTCTTTAACTTTTTCGGCTCTGCATCTACTTTTGTTGGTTTTTCTTTTGGCTTTGTAACTTCTTCTTTGGGCTCCTCCGGCTTTTTTGCTTCTGTTTTCACCTCTGGTATATTTTTCGGCACAACAATGTCTGGTAAAGGTGGCAACGTATTAACTACTATTCTTTCAGGAGCTGGAACTTCGTCTGGAACTTTTTCTAACTTTTCCTTTAGATCTTGTATCTTTGTTTTTACTTCTCTTTTGTTCGCTAATTCTTGGCCTTCTTTATTAGGTGAGCGGACATAGAAATAGTATACTACACATAGCAAAATTACTATCACAGCAAAAACAAGTGCCCTATGACTTTGACCAGAACCAACCGTAACTATCTTATTATCTACTTCTGACTCGGCATTCTGTCCTTTAAAATTATCTTTACTCATTTACTACCCTCACAATGACCTATTCATAATTTCAACTCTATCGTTCTTGTAACGCATAAACAATTTACAATGAACGCCCTTTATAATAACGTAACCTTCGAACAGTAGTCTTTTACAAGGATTACCATCTGCTGTAAAAATTTCTGGTATAATGGTATTATCTTGAAATTTTATGTATGTTAAACATCCATCATCAAATAACTCAATTGGAACAATGCTGTCATCATCACCGTAGTTAATATATGTATAATTATATTTTGTGACATTTTCTTCAATAATATTTTCAGGTACTTCTTGTGGTATATGTTCTACCTGAGTTGGTTCATTTATATCAAGATCAAATTCATCTTCTTCTGTAGGATAATAAAAACGTACTATATAAGATATATCTCTTGCAGATGAATAATCATGACTTATATCGTTAGGTTGCTTATCATAATTAGGCCTGGATATTAAATCAAAAACATAAGTTCTTTTTTTGGTTGTCGTTACTATCATATTTGTACGGCTACTTATTTCAAATGGCATAACGAATAATTTATTTCCACTAGGCTCCACTCTCCAGTTAGATACATTGCCAATTGCAATATCCATTATTTTTTCTCCATATGAAAATTCAATATAAGAATAGTAACCTTGACTAAATACCAATTGAAATACTTCATTAGGACTGTATACAAATGTTTTTATTCGACTATCTACAGAAAGTGGCTTATTGTAACTAAATGCATTTAATCCACTGACTGATAATAATAATATTAATAATATTCTAACCATTGCTTATTCCCTTNGATTCTCTAATTTATAAGAAGTTACTTGAAACCCTAATGGGTTAATATACCTATCTTGATCGTTCAGTTCAAGTGGAACAAATCTATATGACATTATTACTGTTTTAGTTTTCTTTACCTGATTACCATTTTTATGTTCATACTTTATTGTAAAAACCACTCGAATGGTAGAATCAAATAGATTGTCAATAGAGATAATCCTACATTCATGATTTACGTATTCCCGATGTTGAATAGCAAGCCTACCGAGGTCTTGTGATACTATATAGCTACGGAATGCACTAAATACAGAACTGGAAGAAAATAACCTGATTTTTGTCTCATAATTGAATCTATAATTATATGGATCAAAAATCTCTCTTGTTTGAATATAATCTTTAATAAAGTAATTACGTACTGCATCGTTTGCAGAATATTCTGATACTGTAACAGGATTCACAACATGCACTACACCAGACCTTCTTTCAATTTCTATAACAAATGGTTCAACAGTACGACTTGTACTGATTTTGAATACCACTAAAACACTTATTAAGATAACAATTAACAACAATAACGCTAGTATTAATAACACGTTTCTCTGTGCTACTATTGTACTATAACGGCTTGTACTCCAGTCTATATCTTGTAGCTCAGTGCTTTTTTTGTAATTAAAAAATTTAAACATTTTTCATTATAGAGCATACTATGATTAATACGCAATAAATAAAACATCATTGCTAACATATTAGTTTATAACATAATTTTTTAATTCTGATAATTTATTTTATGCTTCCCATTAAATAGAGTGCGGCCGAGAAGACTTGAACTTCCAAGGCTATAAAGCCACAGCGACCTCAACGCTGCGTGTCTACCNATTCCACCACGNCCGCATATTAAACTTTAAATCTTGATTTTACGTATAAAGTATTAGACTAACAAGCTTTAATAATAGGCAATTATCTCTATAATGAGAAATATGTTTTCAAAAAATAAATATCGATGTTAAATTTTATCTACTTTTTTCTNTTTTTNATAATTAATTTTAATAATTTATATGCAGAAGTGCTTTATGCATGGTCTCAAATTATTCCAGAAAACAAATTGAGTATACGTGCAATTACTGATGATTACGTATGTCCTATTGCTCATGTTGATGGTAAAGAGGTGATGATGTCCACACGTAGTATCAGTAATAATGTCGAAATGATCTGTGAGCTTATTATTGAAAAGGGTGTAAGAGATATACGTGTTAGTGGCATGCAGGTTCCTACTTTACCAGAAAAATTTAATACAATTGCTTTCATTGGAGACACAGGATGCAGAATAAATGCTTTCTACCAACAAGAATGTAACTCTGAAGAAAGCTGGCCTTTAAAAAAAAATCTTGACGCTATAGCATTGCATAAACCAGATTTAATCATTCACGTCGGTGATTACCATTATAGGAAGTCAAAATGCAGGCATAAAAAAAAGTGTGGCGGTATTTATGGATATAACACAGAAGCTTGGTATGCCGATTGGTTTGATCCAGCAAAAGACATTATGCTAAAGTCTCCTTTTCTATTTGTACGTGGTAATCATGAAAACTGTAATAACGCTCATAAAGGATGGTTTCAATATTTTGATCCTTACCCATTTTTACCAGAGAAATGCGAAGATTTTGTTCAAAGTTGGTCTTTAGATATTGGATTAATGAAATTTTTTGTGTTTGACTCCTCGTTCGGTAAAGATATTTACACTAGTCATAATGAGATTAATACTTTAAAAACACAATTTAGTAGATTAATAGACGGTAATTCAAAGCAACCTATATGGTTCTTAACGCATAAGCCTTTATGGAGATCTTCGAAAAAAACACTTTTTGCATTTAAAAAGTATGGTAATTTTGCACAGATTAAAGCTTTTGGCAACAAATTTCCTAATAATGTTACTGCTATAGTGTCAGGTCATATCCATATAGCACAAGTCTTATTAATGAATGAAGCTCCAGACCAAATTATAGTTGGAAATGGAGGTGCATTATTGCATGCACAAGACCAGGACCCAACTTATAAAGATGTTGAGTTTCGTTATTCAAAAAACAAACATTATATGGCAGATGAAATTAAAAATGTTTTTGGTTTTGGTTTTGCAATACTTGATTTAAATCAGCATACTTTTACTTTTTATAATCAAGATAATGAGAAAATATATTCTATGCAACTTAATAAAGATTTTAAAATTATTAGGGAAACATAATATTGCATCTCTTGATCCTTTTTCAGTTCTATTTATAATTTAAATCTTGTCACATATCGGGATGGATCATTTTATATCAAAATTAGTAGGTATTATATTAGAATCCTTATGCTTTTTATTTTCTATTAATGAAAGTGAGAATTATCTTTTAATCACTGCGCTTATTCCACTTGTAAGCGCAATAATGATTCTTTTTATGCATAGATGGGCACAAAGTATCACTATTATATCCTCTGTTATTTTGTTTATATATGTCTGTATATGTAGCACTTATTGTCTACTGCTGGAGGAAGTTGACACGCACTTTATCGTGATGGATTTTAGAGAAAATTTGCATATTAGCTTAAAACTGGAACAAATAGGAGCAATATTTAGTTTACTAATAGCATTTTTATGGATGTTAGCTAGTGTATATACAACGTATTATATGAAAGGGCATCGTCCATATTCAAAATTTTTATCTTTATTTTCTATATCAATCAGTTGTACAATGTTTATAGCTTTTTCTGGAGATTTGTTTACTACATTTGTTTTTTACGAGTTTCTGACTTTAAGTACTTACCCTTTGATCGTTTATAATTTGACTGATGAGTCAAAAATTGCAGGACGTTACTATTTCATCATATTATTCTTTGCTTCTTTAATATTATTCTTACCTGCAATAGGAATACTATATAATAAATTCCATACTCTAGATTTTACATCTTATGATGGAATATTTAGCTCTGATCACTCACTAGAAACTTTTGTTGCAATATGTTTCCCTATGCTGATTTATGGAATAGGCAAAGCTGCACTTATGCCAGTACATTTTTGGCTTCCCAAAGCAATGGTTGCACCTACACCTGTGAGTGCATTACTACATGCTGTATCAGTAGTAAAATCTGGAGTATTTATTATTATAAAAATAATATTATACATTTTTGGTATAGGAAATCTGCAATATTTCGCACAACAAAACTGGATGGCTGGACAATGGCTACCATATGTAGCTGGATTTACAATTGTTATTGCTTCATTTACCGCATTAAAGCAAAAAGAATTAAAAGCACTGCTTGCATACTCTACTATTTCCCAACTTTCATATATTGTATTCTTTATTGCCATACTAGATATAGCAGGTGCAAAAATTGCAGTTACTCAGATAGTTTATCACGCATTTGCAAAGATCACCTTATTCTTTGTTGCAGGCATCATTATTATTAAAACAGGAGAAAGGTATATAGATGGAATGAATGGTATAGGGCGAAGCATGCCAATGGTTATGTTAGCATTTGCTATCAGTGCACTATCGATGATAGGAGTACCTCCTGCTCCAACATTTTGGAATAAGTTGATGATTTTCAAAACTGTTTTTGCACATAATGATATAATATTATCTATATTTACAGTTTTAGTATTCACTATTAGTACTATATTAAATGCGCTATATTTTTTGCCTATTATATACAACGCTTTCTTTGCAAAGGCTTCGAAAAACTTCTTTATAAAAAAACCATCTATTTATTTAGTCTTACCCCCAATTATCACTGCAGTGTCTACTTTAATCCTTTTCTTTATTGCACCGTTATACCTTAATTAACTGTAATTTATGTTCGTTCTATCAATTATTGAAACTTTTAAATCTGTATCTTGTTTCATATATAGCCCTTCCACTAAAGGATGTAAGATAAGGAAAAAAATAGGAAAAAATACTAGGAGCATATAGTAAGGAAAAAGCAATGCAGCTTTGGATGAGAAGAAAAGGTAGAATAACAAAGCCTGCATTGGAAAAACATGACCAGAAAGAACATTCCTATATTCAGATCTTTGTGTCAAGCTGTTGATTCTGGTTGCATATAAGATCTTCTAACTATTGCAAGAAGTGCTATACAGCTGAAATAAAAAATAGAAGCTTAGGATTACAGTTCTAGTTTCCATCCAATTGAGTCCCACTATTGAAAATTAGTTCAAACCAAAAACATACAAATCCTTTCCTCGTAAGCTACCCTTTCGTTTAATTTGGAAAATGCTACACAATAAAAGGAGCTTACATTAAATCATGCACAGCTGACAGGGTTTTTTCCATGTCTTTATCTGAAAGTGGTATTAAACCATGCCTAAACAGGTAGCCATTCTCATGGTTAATCGCATACATAGTTTCGTTAATAAATTCCTTTAAACCACTTACTATGCTCATATGACTCTTTTTTATATACAGGTATAATGGTCTCGTTAATAAATATTTTCTTGATGATATATTTTCATAAGTTGGTTCAATACCTGCAATTGTACTGCCCTGTATTTTGTCCTCATTTCTCATTAAAAAGCCAAAACTTAATATTCCTAAAGCATCTTTATCGTTATTTAGCTTATGTATAATTATATTCTCATTAGTTCCAACTACTTTATATACTTCGTCATTTCTTATGTTACTACATGCCTTCTTCCTTTCTTCGATGTCTGTATAGGTTTCTTTAAAAACTTTAACATTCATGCACGAATATGGATCAAGCATGATAAAATCAATTAAAGCATCGTATGTGCCAGTATTCTTATATGGACCATAAATTTCAATTTTGTTTGTACCTAAAGCTTTACTTATATTTGACCAATATTTTTTATGATTGTGTACTAACTTATTACCTTGTATAGCATATGCAGATAAGGCATTAAAGAGATCTTTTTTTGTAAAATCATATCTATCGCTTTGTTTTGAATTCGCAATCACAATACCATCATAGCCAATAATAATTTCCACTATTTCATCAACTTTATTTCTTTTACATAATTCCACTTCAGCTTTTCTGATAGGGCGCGATGAAGCAGCAATATCTGGCGTACCCTTCCCTACTCCTGAACAAAACATCTTAAATCCTGCCCCACTTCCTATCGACTCTACAACTGGAGTGTTAAAAGAAGAGATACGATTAAATTCATCAGCTACTGACGAAATAAAATGATTTACCGTTGAAGATCCTACAATTTTTACATGTTCCCTTACTTCATTACTCAATAATGGCATTGATGTTGCAAACATTAAACCAAAAAGAAAACCTTTAAAATTTATCATAATTAATCATTACATGAATTGAACAGATGCAATAAATTTTTTTATATACTCATTATCACTACATTGTATTTCCTCAATAGTGCCATGAAATATAATATTACCTTCATACAATACTGCTATTTTATTGGCTATCCTAAACGCACTGTATATGTCATGTGTAATAGTAATAATCGTGGAATTAGTATGTTGTGATAGGGAGATTATTATTTCGTTCACTGTATGCGACATTATTGGATCTAACCCTGATGTTGGTTCATCTAAAATAATAATCTCAGGATTATGTGCAATTGCTCTTGCTAACGCCACTCTTTTTTTCATTCCTCCTGATAATTCTATAGGCAACATATCTGCTATATTCTCCTCTAAACCAACATTATTCAACTTTTCTATAGCTAATTGCTTTGCTTCCTTTTTATCAATATTAAAACGTTTTCTATAATTAAAAGATATGTTTTCCCACACTGTAATATAATCAAATAAAGCAGAATTTTGAAACAAAACACCAAAATTTTTACTTTGGCTATTTATCTTTATAGATCCTAAATCTGGCAGCAACAAACCAATGATCGTTTTAGCAAGGACAGATTTTCCACTACCAGATCCACCAAGTAAGGCAAGTGACTCTCCTCTAGAAATATCAAGATCTAGGTGATTGAATACTGTTCTGTTATAAAAAGATAAACTTAAGTTTGAGATAGAAATTATAGAATTACACATAAGCTAGAGTAATCAAATAATTTGTAAAAACAATTAACACAGATGCTAGGATCGCAGTTGATGTTGCAGCAAAACCCACTCCGCGTGCTCCTTCTTGGCAATGGTAACCATAGTAACAACCTACAGTAGATATTATAATGCCAAACACAACTGATTTTATTAACCCTGCAATAAAGTCATACATATCAAAAAATTGAACAGTATATTTGATATATACACTTAATTTATGATTAAACTGTAAAATTGCAGTAATACACCCACCAAATATCCCTATTAAATCTACACATATCGTCAATATAGGAAATACTATAAGCGATGCTAGAATCCTAGGTGCTATTAAATATTTAAAAGGATGAACATCTAAAGTCGTTAGAGCATCTATCTGTTCAGTCACACGCATTGTACCAATTTCTGCTGCTATTGATGATCCAACCTTACCTACCATAATTAAACTTATTAATACTGGCCCTAATTCTCTTATTATAGTGATTATAACAACTTTTGGTACAATCTGTTCTTGATTAATCAACAAACCATTTAAATTACTCTGTAAAACTATCACAGCACCTATAAAAATACCAGTAAGCCCAATAATTGGAAGAGAGAAAAAACCTATGTCAATAATTTGCCTCATTATACTGCTAAAATAATACGGTGGAATAAAACTGTGATATATCGAGCGAATGAAAAATATAAATGCATTTCCAAGTGTAAATAACAAATTGATAAAATATCTACCAACTATTCTAATATCAAAAAAATTTACTGTCATTATTTTAACCAGAGCATAACCAGTCAGTAATATAACTTATATGCACCTAAAATTCAACATATCTGGCTCAAATGCCATTACATATCGTACAGTACTCTTTACAAATTATGCATCATATCAAGTGTACGTTGTAAAATTATACATGCAGAAAGCTTATCTTCTACTTTCTGTGATTTAGTGAATGATACTTTGTAAAATTTAAGAATATTAACAGCAATAAATGTGGAAAATCGTTCATCCTGTAAATACACATTTACTTTACATTTTTTTACTATTTTATTTGCAAAACGAACTACCTTTTCACACCACTCACTTTCACCACCTTCCAACCCTAATGGTAGTCCTATCACTATTGACCCTACCTCATTTTCTTTGAACATTCTGCAAAAATACCCAATGTCCTTGCTGATATTGCGTCTGTAGTATACACTATGTGCAGTTGCAATCAATTGCGTTTTATCACTAAGTGCTATTCCAACCTGTTTTTCACCCATATCCATACACATAATGCTTCTACTTTTTGGAACGGACTGGGAAAATTTACTTAAATCTCTGTAAAGAGCAGCCACTTTTCTTTTGTGTTATGCCGTTAATAATGATAATTCATAAAAAAACTGATTGACAGAATCAACATCATCTATATTTTTGACGCCGATTGACTGATCAATCCTCTTAACTAGATTAGATAGCACTTTATTAGGCCCTATTTCAATACATTTATTTACACCATACCTTAACATATATAGAACCATTTCTCTCCACCTTACTTTACTCACAATTTGTTGAGCTAATACCTTCTTTATATTTTTTTCATCACTTTCCGCTTGAGCGGTAACATTCGATACCAAAGGAACTATAGGACGAACTATCTTAATACTATCTAAAAATTCTAACACATACTTGTCTGCTGGCCTCATAAGAGAGGAATGAAAAGGGCCACTTACCTGTAACTTAATAATTCTTTTGACATTTGAGCCTTTTAGTACATTGGTCAATACTTCAAGTGCTTTAAGTGTACCACTAACAACTACCTGTCCGCCGCCATTATCATTCGCAATCTCACAGATTTCATCAAGCTGAAGCGATTGTAATACATTTTCAATTTCATCAAGCTTTACCCCCAAAAGGGCTATCATACCACCCTTACAACGTATAGACGCATCACTCATAACCTTGCTACGCACTTGTAATATCTTTACCGTTGATTCAAGCGTCAAAGATCTTGCAGCACATAATGCAGTATATTCGCCAACAGAATGTCCACATACATATTTAACTTGATAATCTGCAAATAGAGATTTACCAAAAATATGCTCCAAAACAGATAAAGTCGCAATTGACACTGCCATTATAGCCGGTTGTGCATTTTCCGTATCAGTTAATTCCTCAATAGGGCCATTAAAAATTACATGGGATAACTTCCGATTTAATACACTATCAACTTCATCAAATACTCGCCTAGCAGCAGAAAACTCATTATATAAGCTCTTGCCCATTCCAACATACTGAGAACCTTGACCAGGAAAAACGAAAATCATAAACCGTTACAATAATTCCTTTTAATTATAACATATTCTGCAGTTTTTTGTCAATTTAGAGAGCTTGCTAATGACTTGCATTTAATGCAATATGTGCTGCAACTAATTTTGCAATTGGTACCCTGTATACAGAACATGAAACATATTCCAAGCCTAAATCAATAAAAATTCCTATAGACTTTAAGTCTGCTCCATGTTCTCCACATATACCTATCTTAAGTTCCGGGCAACTCTTCTTACCTTTCTCTACAGCAATTTTCATCAATTCACCTACTCCCTCTAGGTCTAACACCGTAAACGGATCATCCTCAAAAATTCCATGCTGTTTATAAACATCAAGAAAACTGACTGAATCATCACGTGAAAGTCCCATTGTTGTTTGAGTTAAGTCATTTGTACCAAAACTGAAAAATTCAGCGTACCTTGCTAACTTGTCAGCAATCAGTGCAGCTCTTGGTAACTCTATCATAGTTCCGATTGAATACTTTATATCATTAAAATTTTGCGCTTCTGCTCTTGCCATTTCACATATCAACATAAGCTCTTTTTCACTCATAATAAAAGGTACCATAATTTCAGGCTTAACTATAATATTTGCTTCTTTCTGCAATTCATACACAGTGCTTAATATTGCCCTAATCTGCATTCTATATATTTCAGGATAAGAAACAGCTATCCTACAACCCCGATGGCCTAGCATCGGATTTTTCTCTGACAATTGCTCTACTTTACCTACTACATCACTAATAGATTTATTTAGTAAACGAGCAACCTTTTCTATAGCTTGCGGGTTACTAGGTAAGAATTCATGCAGAGGAGGGTCAAGTAACCGTATAGTAATTTCTTTATCTGCCATCACAGAAAATATTTCTTTAAAATCGGATTTCTGCATCTGCTCAAGTTTTTCTAACGCATCTACCCTTTCATTTTGGCTATCAGCTATTATAAGCTTTTGCATCATACCGATCCTATCATGAGAAAAAAACATATGTTCCGTACGGCACAAACCTATACCTTCTGCACCGAATTTTTTTGCAATTTTTACATCTTTTGGAGTATCTGCATTCGCTCGCACTTTTATTGTTTTGATTTCATCTACCCATTTCATTACAATTTCAAATTCATTGGATAATTCTGGCAAAATCGTAGGCAAAATTCCTAATATCACCTCTCCTGTATTACCATTAATAGTAATAGGATCACCTTTGTTGATTTTTACCTCATTTATTAAAAAGAAATTTTCCTTTTGGTCAATGTATAAACCATTTACGCTACATATACATGGTTTTCCCATGCCACGAGTAACAACTGCTGCGTGCGACGTCATACCTCCTCTAGCTGTCACTATACCACTTGCAATATTCATGCCATTAATGTCTTCTGGACTAGTTTCTGATCTTACCAAAATTATTTCTTTACCCTGTTTTATAGCTTTTTCAGCATCACACACATTAAAAACTACATACCCAGAAGCAACACCTGGAGAAGCAGGCAGACCGCTACCTATCACTGTTTTATCACATTGAATATCAAATACGGGATGCAATAAACTATTAAGAGTTTTTGGGTCAATTTTAAGTATACCATCAGCTTTAGTAATAATGTTTTCATTAACCATATCCACCACTATCTTAATATTAGCCTCAGGAGTGCGTTTACCAGATCTAGTTTGTAGAATCCATAGCTTACCATCTTGTACAGTAAATTCTATGTCCTGCATTTCTCTATAATACTTTTCCAGCTTTTCACATATTGCACATAATTCTTGATATACTTCCGGCATTAATTTACCCATAGTACAATCATTGATCGGTAAAGGAGTGTAAAAGCCAGATACAACATCCTCTCCTTGAGCATTAAGTAAAAATTCACCAAAGCATTTTTTTTCTCCAGTCGAAGGATTACGTGTAAATATAACGCCAGTGGCAGAATTATTGTTTAAGTTCCCAAAAACCATTGCCTGTATATTAACTGCAGTACCTAGATCTTCAGAAATATGATTTATACGCCTATAAGATATTGCTCTGTCATTTTTCCAAGATAAAAATACTGCAGTTATTGAATTTAACAACTGTTCATCTATATTTTGTGGAAAATGTTTCCCTGTATTATCATATACTATTTCTTTAAAAGAATTAATTATTCGCTTTAAAGTATCAACATTCAAATCTGATAAGCTCCCTACGCAGTTTTTGCGTTGTTCACTCTCAATGATATCTTGAAATAAATAATGATTGAGCTGCAGCACAACATTAGCATACATACTGATAAAACGGCAATAGCTATCGTAGGCAAAACGTTCATTACTTTTTTTTGCCAACCCAATTACAGTCTCATCATTTAAACCCACATTTAAAATTGTATCCAGCATTCCAGGCATTGAATCAACACTGCCTGAACGTATAGAAACTAATAATGGATTATTAGAATCACCAAACTTACAACCTGTATCTCTTTCTAAGATAGCCATAAAACTTCTAATCTCATCACACGGCAGTTTATTATGACGGTAATACATCTTGCACACTTGTGTGGAAATCGTAAAACCAGGAGGAACAGGCATACCAATATTACACATTTCTGCCAGATTTGCTCCCTTACCTCCTAGTAGGTCCTGCATCTCTGCATTACCTTCACACCGACTTTTACCAAAGTAATATATCAATTTTTCTTCCATACCACTTATTATTTTTATTTACTATATTGCATTTAAACAACGAAAGCAAACAAGTTAAATTAACAGGAATTTAACTATTTAAAATTTAAAATAATAATATATTCATTTTTAATAGGAGGTAAAAATGGGAGATGGTTTCGCAAACTTTTTCGGATTAGCAAGTACCGATGAAGTTGATGAAATATATAGTAAAATAAATAGATTAAATTCAATTATTAGAGATCTTAACAACTCATTGCCAGGCAAATTTAAAGCATTGCAAGAGCAGCTCAACAGCGTAAAAATTTTGCAAGATACAAACCGTATTGAGTTACAGGAATTTAAGAAACAAGTAAACGGTATTATACAAGATATAGATAAGAAGATTGAAAGCAGTGCAGACGATGTTAAAAAGCAGATGATGAAAATATTAGATGAACATATAAAAGAATTAAAAGAATTCAAAACTGAAACTAGCGCTAAGCTAACTGAGCATGCAGATTCCATACAACAGAATGCAGAACGTATACAACAAACTGCAGAAAACGTGCAGCAACTATCAGATGTACATGCACAATTGAATACTGCTCTCATCGCAGTTGCGCTGATAGCGGTGGTCTGTGTTTCAGCTATTCTGATTTACTCATATATGCAAGAAAAATCTTATAAACAACATGTAGAAAATGACTATCAGGATGTAGAGCGTTATGATCAAAGTGATGGACCTAGTCCTTATCTATCAGAAACTGACAGAACAGACAATCATGTTCCAGCTTTGGCAGAGGAAGCATCACAGACCAGAAACTGATAAAGCAGAAAATGTCGTTCCAATTGTAGGCTAAAGCGGAAGTATCATCTGTTTAAATATATGATTAACGAGCAATAGCGTACATACTATTGCTCACACTTTCAATTTCAATATTGACAGGTTGTTGAACATCAGAAAGTTCGGTAGATACCGCCTCGTTCCTACCATTGACCAACATCAACATAACAATTGCCCCACACATACCTATTACTAAAGGCATCGTAACAGCTAAACTCAATAAAGTTAATAAAGTTAATAACATAACTGCACAACATGCTGCAGCTAATATGTACCCACTATTTTTACTATCCATTGCATCAGAATTAGAATTAGAAATATTGACAGATAGATTATAAGTGCACGAACCCCCATACTGCTCTACTGGGTCTTTTTCCATACATAGAGAAGGACTACTATCCCAATTAGGTTTGTCATCATCCCATTCAGATAGATTATAAGTGTACGAACCCCCATACTGCTCTACTGGGTCTTCTGCTATATATAGAAAAGAAGTCCTATCACAATTAAATTCGTCATAATACAATTCACTATTCCACTCATTCTCATCATGTTTTTTATCACACCATTCATTCTCATCGTGATCATGTTGTTTATCACACCATTCATTCTCATCGTGATCATATTCTTCATTATCAAAACATTTATCATGTATTCTATCTCGTATTTCACTGACCATAATCCCTCACTACTAAATTTTTTCTGCTTTATTTTAACCGTTAAATATTAATTTACATTTAGTGGTTAATGTTATAACACTTTCATAATATAGCACTGCTTGCAATAGTCAGCAGATCTTATATGAAACCAGAATCAATAGCTTGACCAAAANNTCCTGTTCTTGCTTACCAGTCTCTACATTTTTTCCTTGCACCAGCTGCATGCTGATGCGCCCTGATTATCGTTGAGTCTATCATAAGCCATTCTGTGTCCTCGTCTGCTGCTAAGAGCCTGTTCACAATCTTTTTTTAACCAGAACATTTTCTCTATCCTCATTCGGTTTTTTACCCCATTTCTTGAAATAGTCGTAACAATTGCGCCATTTTGGAAACTCTTTTGGTAGCATTCACCACTGACAGCCACTTTTTCATCAGCACACCACAAAATAACTCCAAGTTTTCTTGGTTTCCTCTTCTTCTTCCGTACGCTTTCTAAAATTAACCTAATCTTTTCGAATTTTTCACGATCTATATCACTTGGGTATATCTTTCTCATAATTTACCTTATTTTAACTACACTTATCTTACTATATCCATAGATCGCGTACAAGTTCTCAGGTAAAATGGAATGGATCAAGTATCAGGAGCATTAATCAGAGAAAGACCTTTGAGAATCTTAAGGCGTTTTGCATCATTATATGTCGAAACCAAACTAGTATGAATGGATAATATTTATATGTCCCATTTTGCGCTTATTTCCAATCTCCTTTTTTCCATATATAGTTAAGTTGGCTTTTTTGTCGTTCAAATATTTGTGAATATCATATACATCATTGCCTATGATATTCTTTGTTGTACAAGGGAAACGTAGCACTATTTCCTGCATTGGTAACCCGCACATTATTCTAACAAGCTGTTCAAATTGGCTAATGTTACAAGCATCTAGACTCCAATGACAGGAATTATGAGGTCTAGGAGCAAGCTCATTTACAAGAAGTTCATTACCTTTAGTTATGAAAAATTCAATAGCTAAAATTCCTATAAGATCAAGAGCACATGCTATTTTTATTGCAATTTGCTTAATTTGTTCAATTGTGTCGTTATCTAATTGAGCTGGTACAGTTGAAGTATCTAATATTCCATCAATATGATGATTTTCTGCTATAGGGAAGAATTCTATTTTATGTTCTTTATTTCTTGCAATAACTATTGAAACTTCTTTTGATAAATTAACGCTAGATTCAAGAATATATTCTCTATCCCAATTTAGAAGAGAATTTAAAGAGGTAACATGGTCTACTACATACTGACCTTTTCCATCATAACCCATTTCTGTTGTTTTTAGTCTTACTGGAAAGCTAAAAGCTTTGCTCTTCTCAATCAATTCATTATAACTTTTTATACTTGCATAATGAACGGTTTTTATGCCTAGATTCCTAATAAAATTTTTCTCTCTGAGTCTATTTTGTGAAACATATAGCGCCATTTTACCTGGATAAAAATTTGCATTGTTTAAGATTTCATGGCAGGGAATATTTTCAGATTCTAAAGTAATAGAATCTACACTTTTAGCAAAAGATTCTAGGGCATTATGATTGGAAAAATGTGCTATAGTCACATTATCAGTAACATGACAAGCAGGTTCATCTTTAGAGTTGGCAAATACATGTGTCTTGTATCCAAGTTTTACAGCAGCAATGGCTATCATTTTACCTAATTGTCCACCACCTATTATTCCTATCATTTTCGAGCAGTACATCTTGAAAAGTAATATAAATAAGTTTTAAAAAAGTTTCTATGGTTGTAGAATATACATTAACTACTAATTTTGTCAAAGTGACAGTGGTTCCAGTTTACATGGAGGAGCATTCTATTCCTTACGAAAATTGTTACGTATGGATGTATAATGTTAAAATACAAAATCAGAACCAATCAACTATACAATTGTTAAGCCGCTACTGGCAGATAATAGATTATACAGGAAAAATCAATGAAATTAGCGGTATTGGTGTTACAGGAGAACAGCCTGTAATAAAATTTGGCGAAACATTTAGATATACAAGTGGAACTTATTTAAATACTCCATCTGGAGTAATGCAAGGTAAATATGAGTTTCTCAATGAAAATAATACACAACTATTTAGTGTTATAATACCAACATTCTCTTTGGATAGTCCATACTCCACTGTTAAGCCACACTAATGGCTTTATTTAATCTATGAATAGTATTTTCTCTACCTATAAAAGTTAATAATCTTGCAAGCTCTGGCCCACTTTCTTTCCCTGTTAATATTAAGCGTAGCTGTCCAAATAATTCTTTTGCTTTTATCTCCATTCTTTGTTTAATGGCATTCGTCCATTTCTGTAATGTATCTTGATCAAAGTGGCCCTGTGGTAACGTATCTAATGCACTCCTTATGAATTCTTTATCAGCAGAGATAGTATTTATATCAGACTTACATATTTGCCACCACTCAATGACATCAGAAAATTTTTCTATATTATCCCTTATAAAAAACCAAAACTCTGAGGAGTTTATGCCTATCTGATTTAAACGTTCTTTCATCATTTCAAATGACATTTTTTGTAAAATTTTACTATTTAATTTATAGACTTCATCTAAATTAAATTGTAGAGATGAAGAACTGAACTTTTTGATATCAAATGAATCTATTAACGATTGCATATCAATATAAACTTCTGACGAATCCGAAGAGCCAAGCTTTGCTAGATAATTATTAAGTGTTATTGGCTCAATACCAGTTTCCTTTATGAATTTTATATCTAATCCACCAACCCGTTTTGATATTTTGTTATCCGCAAAATGTAATAGTGGTAAATGTGCAAAAATTGGAATTTTTGCGTTTAAAGCTTTAATCAACTGTATCTGTACAGCAGTATTAGTTATATGATCTTCTCCACGTACAATATGTGTTATATCAAAATCAATATCATCAATAACAGAAGGCAGCATATAGGTATAATTTCCATCTTCTCTTCTAATTATTGGGTCGCTAACGCTATTTATTTTTACATCTATTTCTCCCTTAATCTCATCCTTCCATTTGATAAACTCATCCTGGTTCAACTTAAATCTAAAATGTGGTCTGCGTCCTTCTTTTTCATATTGTCTTTTTTTATCCTGAGTTAAAAATAGAGCTTCTCTGTCATACGTAGGCGGTAAGCCTCGTTTTAGCTGCAATTTTCTTTTTATTTCTAATTCCTCTTTAGTTTCATAACATGCATAAACACATCCCTTTCTAATTAATTCTGATAATATATTATCATATAGTTGAAAACGTTCTGATTGCTTAAATTGTGTATCCCAATTTATAGTAATCCATTTTAATGCATCTACAATATCATCTATATATTTAACATCTGAACGTTGTAGGTCAGTATCATCAAAGCGTAGAAGAAATTTACCGTTTTTGCTACGTGTATATAGCCAGCAGATTAATGCTGTACGGATATTTCCTACATGAAGATAACCTGTTGGACTTGGTGCAAATCTTGTTAACATTTGTGAAAACCTAAATACATTTAAGTAATATGTAGAAGAACCTTACAAAGATTATCACATTCAATCCTTAAACACTGTTTTTGTAATAAATTTCTTTTTTCTTCTGGTAATACAATAAGCCTATTTATAAAATTAGTAAATAGCTTTACAAATAACTATATGAGACCCTCTGCAAAGCTACAACAAAATAAATGAAAAGAAATAAATAAGGGAGTAGAATATTATTTTTAAAATAAAAATATGGGAATGAATTATAAAGAAGTAGTAAAAAGACCGCACACTTTAAGGCAATTAACTGGAATGAGTGCAGAAGAGTTCCAAGAAGTGGTAGAGCAAATTAGACCTGGATGGGAGAAACTAGAGAAGAGACCCTCTGCAAAGCTACAACAAAATAAATGAAAAGAAATAAATAAGGGAGTAGAATATTATTTTTAAAATAAAAATATGGCAATGAATTGCAAAGAAGTAGTAAAAAGACCGCATAATAGCTGGTCTCGTGAATCTAAAACATGGTTTTTAGCTAATTCTACTTTTGGACTACTCCATACTCAAAATACTTCGCAGTGCTTCGCAGAGGGTCTCTTGATGCTCAAAGTGTGAAAAATACCGATACTGCTGAAGAAAAAGGTTATGATGCAGGCAAGAAGATTGCGGGAATAAAGCGCCATATTGCAGTAGACACACAAGGTTTGCCACATGCAATCTATATTACTAGAGCTAATATAGGAGATCGTAATGCTGCTATNGAAATGGTTNGTAGAGCAAGAGAAAATCTCTCCAAAGTTCAGAGTATACTGGTTGATGCAGGTTATACAGGGGAAAATTTTGCAACTCAAATCAAGACAATTATTGGTGCAACTGTTAAAGTAATAAAGCGCAATGAGCTACATTCATTTGTTGTATTGCCAAAAAGATGGGTTGTAGAGAGGTCTTTTGCCTGGCTAGATAAATGTAGGAGGTTATGGAAAAACTGTGAAAGAAAGCTTAATACTAGCCTGCAAATGGTTGTTTTAGCTTTCTCTGTTCTATTGTTAAAAAGATTGTGAACAGGCTCTCAGCCCAATTCAATAATCTGGCTTTATATGGATGACGCTCATTATCTGGTAATGGAAGCCTATCAGATCTCACTTTTGTAGGATCTTTTACAAGCCACAGCATTGCTATTGGCGTATTTTCTGGTAAAAATTTTCCTTCTAACATTTTATCACTCCTACTGTATATTAAAGCCTACACTTTAATTGTATACTATGAATGTATAGCTATGCAAGATTTCTAATATTAAAAATGTAAACATAATGAAATATACTGCTATAATTAATATTTTTCAACAAAACTATGGCAATACGTGTAGGAATTAATGGTTTGGGAAGAATAGGAAGAAGTGTACTACGTGCTATTTTTGAAGTGGAGAAATATAGCAAGCAAATAGAGCTTGTAGCTGTAAATGGATCATGTGAAGCAGGTCATCATGCACATTTAGTTAAGTATGATTCTGTTCACGGTAAGTTTAATGGTGATGTTGATTTCAATAATGATGAGAGCTGGTTATCTATCAACAATAAAAAATTCCCTTTATATAGGAAGCGCGATCCTGGAGATATACCATGGGACACTGACATAGTATTAGAATGTACTGGTGCATTTAATAAACGTGCAGAAGCAGCAAAACATAATGCTAACAAAATAATTGTTTCTGCTCCAGTTCCAGATGCTGATGTCATCATAATTTATGGTGTAAATAACTATATGTTGGATCAAAATCATAGAATAATATCAGCAGGATCATGCACTACAAATTGTTTTGCGCCTATTGTACACACCTTGCATTCTAATGTGGGTATAGTAAATGGCTTCATGACTACTATACATGCTTATACTAATGATCAGAATATTTTGGATGGTAACCATAAAGATTTACGCAGAGCAAGAGCTTGTGGATTATCTATGATTCCAGCCACAACCGGAGCGGCAAAAACAATCGGTTCTGTTATACCAGAATTAAAAGGAAGATTAGACGGTACTGCTATAAGAGTACCTGTTGCTAACGTTTCTATGGTTGACTTTAAATTTACTACTAACCAAAAATTAACTGTTGAAACAATAAATGAAATTTTTAAAAATTCAACCAGTGAAATACTTACTGTATGTAAAGATCCTTTGGTGTCAGTGGATTTTATACATAATCCTTATAGTGCAGTAGTAGATTTAACAGGTACATATAATGTTGGTGATATTTATAGAGTTGCCGCATGGTATGATAATGAATGGGCATACACACTTAGAATGTTAGATATAGCGCTATTATGTGTAAATGAAACAGAGTAAGATTAAATTTTATGAACATTTGGAAGAGTTAAGAAGAAGAATACTTTTTTGCTTCTTATTTTTCTGTGTCATTTTTGGTTTATGTTATTATTTTAAAGAGAATATATACCGTTTTTTACTTACTCCACTAATAGAAGTAGCAAAAGATGATAAGGATTTCTCTCTAATATATACAGATTTAACAGAAGCATTCTTTGTTTATTTAAGAGTTGCAATAATGAGTGCCCTTTTATTTTCTGCCCCAATATTCATATGGCAATTTTATATGTTTCTAGCACCTGGTTTATACAAAGATGAAAAAGCGGTATTATTACCATATCTTATTGCAACACCAGCTTTATTTGTTACAGGAGCAACTGTAGTTTACTATTACATATTCCCACTAGCATGGAAATTTTTTATCACTTTTGAGCATAGCAGTAAATCCTTTGATATACCTATAGAATTCATGCCATCTGTCAGTGAGTATTTAGATCTTGTTGTTCAATTTATGTTTGCGTTTGGTACTGCGTTTCAGATTCCTGTTATACTTACATTAATGGTTAGAATAGGGTTGTTAACTGCAAAAAGCTTATCTAACAAACGTAGAATTGCTATAGTACTAATTTTTATTATAGCTGCAATTTTAACTCCACCAGATGTATTGAGCCAGGTGGGACTTGCAATACCAATGCTTATTTTGTACGAATTATCCATTTTTATATGTAAATTGATAGAAAGAAAGAAAAAAATTATTAGCTCTCTTCATAAATAGTCTATTGTCAATTAAGGTAGTTTTCTCTATCCTATATCTTGTCTTGATAGTTTTGGAGTGCGATAAGGTGGATAAGATGATAGTAAAAAATAATTATAAACCTTTAATTGGAAATGTCCGTATTAATGGTGCAAAAAATGCTACTTTGCCTATAATTGCAGCAAGTATATTATGTAAATCTTCTGTAATTTTATTTAACGTTCCAGATATAGCTGACGTGCATTCAATGATTATATTACTGGAAAGCATAGGTGCAAAAGTAGATTTTATACGTAATAAAAATTATAAAGCAAATCACACCTTAGAAATTGATTGTGGTGATATCAAGAGTCATATCGTATCAAGTAAAATTGCAAGTAGAGTAAGAACCTCTATTTTATTACTTGGTCCAATGCTTGCTAGATTTGGTAAAATAGATACTTCATTGCCTGGAGGATGTAATATAGGAAACCGCTTAATAGATATGCATATTAAAGCATTGGAAAAAATGGGCGCTAAGATTACAGTAGACAGGTGTAATATTACTGCAACAGTTGCAGAAAAACTGCAAGGAACGGAAATAGTATTTGAAAGAGTTAGTGTAGGAGCTACACAAAACACAATAATGGCAGCAGTTCTTGCAGAAGGAACAACAGTAATACATAATTCTGCTGTTGAACCAGAAATCTTTAATTTGATAGAGTTTTTAGTAAAAATGGGTGCAAATATTATCATTCAAGAAAATAAGATAATAATAACAGGAGTAGAAAAATTAAATGGTTGTAGCCATAAAATTATTTCAGATCGCATAGAAGCAGGTACATATTCATTAGCAGCCATTATTACTGATGGTGAATTAACATTAGAAGAGATAAATTTAACAGATATGAAATGTGTAGCAAGTCAACTAGAAGCTATAGGTGCTAACATAAAACCACGCAAGAATAGTATTACAATTTCTAGAAAGAGCTATTGTGTCTCGCCAATTAATGTTGCAACCAATCCTTATCCTTGCTTTCCGAGTGATATGCAGCCACAATTAACATCAGTAATGTGTATTGCTAATGGGATATCTACGATCGAAGAAAACCTTTATGATAATAGGTTCACACATGTAAGTGAACTAAAGAAAATAGGAGCTAATATTAGTATAAAAGAGAATAAAGCAATAGTCACTGGCACTAACAAATTATCTAGTTCTAATCTATACGCAAATGATTTAAGATCAGCAGCAGCTTTAGTTATTGCTTCTTTAGTTGCTGAAGGAGAAACAGTAATAAACAATTGTTTTCATTTATATAGAGGATATGAAGTAATGCACGAAAAACTTAATATGTGTGGTGCTGATATTTCCATTTTTACATCATTTTTATGACCGATGAGATTTATAGTACAAGACGTACTACAGTAAAGGAAATAGACGAGATACTATACAAGGAATATAAGCTATTAGATCACGGATTTATCAGAGTGGTTGACTATATGGGTTCAGATAGCAGTATAGTACAAGCTGCTCGAGTCTCATATGGTAAGGGAACAAAACAGATAAGCCAAGATCAAGCTCTTATAAATTATTTGATGCGTCACTCTCATACTACTCCATTTGAGATGTGTGAAATTAAGTTTCACGTGAAACTTCCAATTTTTGTTGCAAGACAGTGGATAAGGCATAGGACTGCAAATATAAATGAGTATTCGGCTAGGTACTCAATACTTGATAACGAATTTTACATACCACAATCTGAGCATATTGCAAAACAATCTAGTGTTAATAATCAGGGTAGTGGAGAAGTTTTTGATGTTGTAACCGCAAAAGAAATAGCAAATTCTTTAAAGAATGATTCTCAATTAGTGTATTCTCATTATAAGAAGTTAATTGAGCAAGAACTTGCAAGGGAGACTGCACGAACTAACCTTACCATTAATTATTATACGCAATTATACTGGAAAATAGATTTACACAATCTTCTGCATTTTTTAAAATTAAGAGCTGATAAGCATGCACAATATGAAATTAGAGTTTATGCTCAAAAGATTCTTGAACTAGTGCAAAAGTGGGTTCCGTTAACTTACAAAGCTTTTGTTGAATACCAGTTAGAATCTGCACACATATCAAAAAAAGGCTTGGAAGTAGTGCATAAGTTGATAAATGGAGAAACAATCAATAGAAAAGAAAGCGGACTCGGTCAAAGGGAATGGAACGAATTAATGCTTGTATTAGGTAAATCAACATGTTAACTTTGCGAATATATTAGACAATATATGCTTTTTATCTAAATGGAATTTCTTTGCATAAGTAACAAGCGCATCTATCCTTCTCCATTGATCAATAAAAACCTTAGCATTTGCTGGATTTGTCTTAATGTTTTTTAATATAGAAATCTGGATGATGTAAGACACGAGTTCCATATCAACACCATTATTATTAATAATTTCGTCAAAGTTACCTAAGTAGCTATTTATTGCATCAATTATCATACCTGGAGATCCAGGAAATAAATTGAAAATTATATCAAATATTTCGTTATTAAGCTGGTATTTTGAATAAACAATGTGTCTCGTCTCATTATACGTTAATGGTGATAAATTTAACTGAAAACATCTACACTTAATAGTAGTGTGTATACTATATGGCTTATGACTAATTATAAATATTCTAGCATCTTTTGGAGGTTCTTCTAATATCTTTAATATTGCATTTTTAGCATTATCATTTATTGCCTCTAGGCTATCAATTATAGCAACTTTATATTCTGAATGAATAGGACTTAAATGGAGAAAATCCTTCATTTCTCTAATTTGTTCTACTCCTATTATATCTCCTGCAATTACATATAGATCCCTCTCTTCTTGAAATTTATAATTTCTTACTAACGTAGCTTTCCCTATACCCTTTTTACCACAAATAATCCAAGACTGAATTTGTAGATTATCTATTAATTTCTTTATAGCTTGGCTATGACCTATAATACTAGTCTTGAAAGGCATGGCCTTTTCTCAAAATTTTCATTTGACTAGTAGTCAAATCAACAACTGCTGATTCTCTACCAGACACTAATTTATCATCTGCAATTATTGCAGAAAGATACTCTGCTATAGATCGAGGTATTTCATCAATTTTAGATGCACTCTTTTCACCTGAAATATTTATGCTGGTTGCAATTATTGGGAAATCCAGTTTACTTAAAATCGAAGATGCTATTGGATGATCTGGAATCCTAATACCTACACTGTCTTTAAAAAATTTATTTGATAATCTGTTATTATCATTTAATGGCAACACATAAGTCACGGGCCCTGGAGAAAAGCAATCTATCAGCTTAATGTACTTTTCTTGAATATTTGCTATTTTTATAATTTCATCAATACAATTAACAAATATAGATAATGGCTTATCGTAAGCACGTTTTTTTACCTGATATATTTTCTCTACAGCTTTATCATCTGTTGCATTACAGGCAAGAGCATAAACTGTTTCTGTTGGAAAGCACACTAGTAGATTACTACGTATAGCATTTATTATATCAGTCATTATCAAAGGCACAACTTAGCAGATTATATTAGATCACAATTACATTGTAGTAAGTGAAATTAAATGAATTTTTAATATCTTTATGGAAACTATATTAGAAAAGCTCTCACTAATGATTATTATAAAATTATTAATGCTCCTTTTTATTACATCTTGCTCACATTTTACTGTGAAACAATATGATGTCAAGATTGCGGAACAAGATGATGACGGTCATATTATCAAAGATAGTAGGCCAGAAATTATACCACTACCTGTAAAATTTCCTGATGTTACAAGCAATGGTCCACTTATATCAATTAATATTAATGAAGAAACATCTATAAAAGAACTATTATTTGAAATAGGTAAAATGTCTGATATAAGTTTAGATATAGACCCAAAAATATCAGGTAATATTATTTTAAGATTGAAAGAAAAGAGCATAAGCGAAGTAATTCAAAACATAGCACAAAGTGCTAAACTACGTTACTCGGTAAATAATGATATAATTAGAGTAGAACAGGATTTACCTTATATGCAGAATTATTACGTTGATTTTATCAATATTCAACATTCTGCCAAAGGCAACTTTATTATTAATAACGATCTTTCTAATAACGATACCAAGGAAGGCTTTAATAACGTTATAAAATCTCAATACATCAGCAATTTATGGGATTCATTAGAAAAGGGTTTAAATTCAATTATTGAAGCTAATGGAACAAATGATGGTGAATTTTTCTCTTCCAATAAAGAAGCTGGCATGATTATTTTAAACGCCAGAAAAGATACACATAAAGCTGTTAAAGAATACATAAGCAAAGTGAGAAAATCAGCACATTCTCAAGTAATGATAGAAGCAAAGGTAATAGAAATTACACTGAATGACAAGTACCTTTCAGGCATTCATTCAGATAAACTACTTAACAGTACAAATATGGAAAGCCTAGTAAAAAATTTGAAAGAATTCGGTACTTCAACTACAATTTCAAGCACTAGAGTACATGCTGTAAGTAATCAGCAAGCTATAATTTCATTTACCGAAAACCATATTTACTTTACCGTAGACAAACAAAAAAGTAACAATAAAATGCTTGTCACCAAAACAAATAGTATTCCTATAGGTATAATATTAACAATTCATCCAAGTATTAATCTTAATACCGGTGAAATATTTATGGACGTACATCCAACCTTATCAAGGATTAATGGTTACACTAAAGATCCAGGGATAGAATATATTGCACAACGTGGTAAAAAGAAATTAAACAGCAATATTCCAATTATAGAAGTGAAGGAAATGCATTCTACACTAAAAATTAAGAGTGGTGAAGTAATGGTAATTGGTGGATTAATAGACCATAGAAAGAATAGACAAAATTTACCTAATAAACAGCAAAAATTTAGAAATAATTTTAAGACTACAGAAACTGTAATTTTCCTAAAAGCAACAATAATTCCAACATTTGGTTTAATAAATCAACAAGACAGAGGCCTGTATATGTTAGACCCAGATAATTAGCAAATATGATTCTTTGTAAAATGATATAGCTCTTTCTATAGTACATAAATTTTACGCAAAAAAATTAAAGATCCTCTGCGAAGCACTGCGAAGTATTTTGAGTATGGAGGAGTCCAAAAGTAGAATTAGCTAAAAACCATGTTTTAGATTCACGAGACCAGCTATTATGCGGTCTTTTTACTACTTCTTTATAATTCATTCCCATATTTTTATTTTAAAAATAATATTCTACTCCCTTATTTATTTCTTCTCACTTATTTTTTTGTAGCTTTGCAGAGGGTCTAATGTAAGATAAGAAATAGGGAGAAAAAATCGGACAAAATACCAGGAGCATATAGTAAGAAAAAAAGCAATGTAGGCTTTGGATGAGGAAAACGGTAGAACAACAGCAGCAAAAAGGCTGCATCAGTACCAGAAAGAACATTCCAATCTTTTTGTCAAACTTTTGATTCTGGTAAGATCTTCTGACTATTGCAAGAAGTGCTGTAAGTCAATAATTGTAGCATTAAGCGGATTTTACAAGAACTCACAAAATGACGCTAATCTTGTTCATTAGTATTGTACCACTTATAAATTATAATGCTGCTAAATTATAATGCTGCTATAGTACCTACTGCCATAATGGCAAGAATTATAAGATTTTCTCTTTCTTTAACGGTCATCATAACTTTCATCTCCAGTTTTTTGTTGAGCAGCATCAATTTTTGATTTACATATATCATATGCGATGCTAAGCAAACACATTATTAATCTTTTACGTGATTTATGAATATTTTCAAGCAGATATTTTATTTAATATCTAATAAACTTAATGAATTAAAGAAAAAAAACGTTATAGGTACCATTGTGAAAGATTTCATTGTAGGACCTCCGAGTAACAGGGTACATGGTGATATTTATACGAATGTTGCTATGGTACTTGCACAACATGAGAAGAAAAATCCTATTAAAATTGCAGAAATTTTAGCAAAAGAATTTGAGTTTTTTGATGAGGTAATGAAAGTAGAAATAGCAGGTCCTGGTTTTATTAATATGTATTTAAAGGTAGAAGTATGGTATAAAGTTTTAGATTATATAAATGAATTGAAAACCGAATTTGGAAGCTTAGATATAGGCAATGATCAATCAGTGAATGTAGAATTTGTATCTGCTAACCCAACAGGTCCTATGCATGTTGGTCATGCCAGAGGTGCTATATTTGGTGATGTTTTGGCAAATTTATTAAAAAAGGTAGGCTATAAAGTTACCAAAGAGTATTATATTAATGATGCAGGCACACAAATAGATATTTTAATACGGTCGATATATCTGAGGTATCGAGAAGCACTCGGAGAAGAAATTAATATAGGTAAGGGATTATATCCTGGTGCATATTTAAAACCTATAGGAAAAGAGCTAGCTAGACAATATGGTAGTAATCTTGATCCAGGGAGTAAAATAATTAGAGATTATGCTTTGGATTACATTTTACAAATGATAAAGGAAGATTTACGTATGCTCAAGGTGAGTCATGATGTTTTTACTTCAGAATATCAACTACAGAAAAGTGGAAAAATTGAAGAAGGTATTAAGATATTGTCTGATAAAAATCTGATATATCACGGATATCTTGACAAACCAAAAGGTGAAAAAAGTGAAAATTGGACAGAAAGAGAACAGCTGCTATTTCGTTCTACGCAATTTGGTGATGACGTTGATCGTGCATTAACAAAAGAAGATGGAAGTTGGACTTATTTTGCATCAGATATTGCTTATCATTATGATAAAATATTACGTGGTTTTAATTATATGATAGTGGAAGTTGGTAGTGATCATGGTGGTTATGTTAAAAGATTAAAGGCAATAGTATCTGCGTTAAGTGATGGGCATGCAAAAATAGACGTAAAACTTCATAATATAGTTAACTTTTTGGAAAATGGTAAGCCTGTAAAGATGTCTAAAAGGTCAGGTAATATTCTCACTGCAAGAGATGTGGTAGAAGAAGTCGGTAGTGATATTACACGCTTTATTATGCTTACACGTAAGAATGATATGGTTCTTGATTTTGATTTTTCTAAAGTTAAAGAGCAGTCGCGTGATAATCCTGTGTTTTATGTACAATATGCCCATGCTCGTGCTCATTCTCTAATGCGTAATGCTCCAAAGAGTCTGCCAGACGTATCTCTTTCACTTTTAAAGAGTGATGAAGAGTTATTTATAATAAAAACTTTGGCAAAGTGGCCAGATGTAGTAGAAGTTTCAGCAAGACTGTGTGAACCACACAGGATAACTTTTTATTTACTTGAAGTGGCAGAAGCATTTCATGTACTATGGGGATATGGTACAAATAATGTAACTATGCGGTTTATATTAGAGGATAACTTAGACCTTACTGCTGCAAGGATATTTCTAGTTCAAGCTGTAGCACACGTGATTGCTTCAGGATTATCTATCTTAGATATTAAAGCTTTAAATGAAATGCGCTAAACTGCCCTCTTTGGTTATATTAATTTTGATTATATTAATTTGATTATATTAAAAAGTTATTTATTATAATATTACAGTAGTTGTTTGCAATTTCTAGTATACCACTACTTGTTGTAATTTTTTGCTCCTGGTTACTATCTATTTTTATAACTATAATACCAGGTAACATATAAATTATGTAAGGAGCATGATTAGCTAAGATCATGATTTTACCATCAAGTCCGTTGACTAATATTGATACAACTTTGTCAAATATAATATTACTTTCAGGAGAGACTATTTCTAATTTAAAAACCTTCATAAACCTGCTTTCACTATTGCTTCATCTATGTTGCCTACCATATAAAATGCCGTTTCTGGCAAGTGATCATATTTTCCTTCTACAATATCTTTAAAACTGGAAATAGTATCAGATAGTGATACAAATTTTCCAGATATACCAGTAAATACTTCTGCAACATGAAGGGGTTGAGAAAGGAATTTCTGAATTTTACGTGCTCTACTTACAATAACCCTATCTTCATCTGATAGTTCGTCTATGCCAAGTATAGCAATAATGTCTTGTAAAGACTTATAAGTTTGTAATATACGCTTTACTTCTGAAGCAACTTTGTAGTGCTCTTCACCAATAATCCCAGGAGATAATGCATAGGAAGTTGAATCAAGCGGGTCAATAGCAGGGTATATTCCCATTTCTGCTATTTGTCTTGATAGTACTGTAGTGGCATCAAGATGCGTGAAAGCAGTTGCAGGAGCAGGGTCAGTTAAATCGTCTGCTGGAACGTATATAGCTTGGACAGAAGTGATAGAGCCAGAAGTAGTTGAAGCTATTCTTTCCTGCATCATACCCATGTCAGTGGCTAAGGTTGGTTGATAACCAACAGCTGATGGTATCCTTCCAAGTAATGCGGAGATTTCAGATCCAGCTTGAGTGAATCTAAAGATATTATCAACAAAAAATAAAACGTCTTGTTTTTCACAATCTCGAAAATATTCTGCCATGGTTAATGCTGTTAAAGCTACCCTAGCTCTTGCTCCAGGAGGCTCATTCATCTGACCATAAACTAGTACTGCTTGAGACTTTTCATGTTCATTTACATTAATTACATTTGATGTGATCATTTCATGATAAAGATCATTGCCTTCACGTGTTCTTTCTCCTACACCTGCAAATACGGAAAATCCTTTATGAACTTTTGCTATATTATTGATCAATTCCATTATAATTACTGTTTTACCCACTCCAGCACCACCAAATAAGCCAATTTTTCCTCCTTTTAAATAAGGTGCAAGGAGATCTATAACTTTTATTCCGGTTACTAAAATTTCCTCTTGTATTCTTTGTGCTGTAAAATGTGGTGGATTTTTATGTATAGGCTCCAAACTAGATGCTTGACTTAATGGACCACAATTATCTATGGGCTTGCCGATGACGTTAAAAATTCTCCCTAAAGTTGCATGTCCCACGGGTACTAAGATTGGAGCTCCTGTATCAATAAACTCGTCATCTCTGGCAACACCATATGTACTGTCCATAGCAATACAGCGCACCATATTATCACCTATGTGCTGCGAAACCTCTAAAATTAATTTCTCACCTTTAGACTTAGATCTACTTTCCAAGGCATTTAATATCTTAGGCAGCTGACTATCAAACTGTAAGTCTATAACTGCTTGTGTGATTTTAACTACTTTACCTATGTTTAACTTCTTATTTTTTGGCACTATAATATTAAAAAAACAAATTTTATATTATCAATAGAAATTTTGCAAACTAATTACGTTTTATTATAAACAATGCGCACGCATTTAGCAACCACGTTACAATAAATAAAACTAAACTAAGTGCATAAGCGGCAAGAGTTTGTATACTGTTAAAATCTTGATCACCAGTTAATAGTGTAGCAATTTGTACTGTAATAGTAGTGACTGAATGAAGAGGATTAAATGTCAAATTTGCATCAATTCCAACAGCCATTAATACGATCATAGTCTCGCCTATCACTCTAGAAATAGATAATAAAATTGCACTTAAAATTGTAGGCATGGCATAAGGTATTATGATATGCCATATAGTTTCAGCTGGAGTTGCTCCTAATGCCATAAACCCATATTTTAGACTTTTCGGTACAGACCTGATAGCATCTTCTAATAGGGAAATAAAAAATGGTAAAATCATTATTCCAATGGATAAGCCTGCAACTAGAGCATTCTCCGAGTGTACACTTAGGTTAAATAAATTTGCTGTTTCCTTTACTAAGGAAGATAAGAAGACTATGGAGAAATATCCGTAAACAATCGTAGGAATTGCAGATAGAGTTTGCAACGTAGTATTAATCATGTAGCGTGTTCTCTTGCTGGCATATTCACTGATGTATATTGCAGAAAATAGGCCTAAAGGGATAATAAACGTTACTGCTACAACAGTTATAAGCAATGTACCAATTAACAGTGGAGCAATTCCAAAACATCCTATTTTTTCGTTATTGATGGTTACTATATCGTGGCTCCAGTTTAAGCAGAATAAGAATTCTGTCATAGGTACTTTGTGAAAGAAATTGATGGCTTGGGTAAGAATGGATAACATGATAAATAAGGTAATAAAAAATGATATAGCTAGAGCTAGAAATATAACTAATTTTATTAGTTGACACTTTTTGATTATGAAAATAGAGAAAAGTATCAATAAAGATACTAATATGATGACATAGTTAACATATTTAAGTGTAATATGATGATTATAAAATATTAAAAAAGGTAATAATATCCAGAGAGAACTTAGGCATAAATAAAGTTTAATTTTATGTTGTGACATTAATCTTTTGGTTGAACTAATTTGACAATAGAGTAAAATAAATTAAACTGAAATTCATATATCAATATTAAAGAAAATGAAACGAACATTTCAACCAAAAAATTTAATAAGGAAACGTAGACATGGTTTTCGTGCACGTATGGCTACAAGAGCTGGTAGAAAAATTTTGAATGGGCGACGTTCTCTTGGGTGTAAAAAATTGTGTGCATAAAATTATCTAGTATAAAAAAAAAGATTTTTCATTTGTATTTAAAAACAAGCAGCTGTTTAATAGGTCTTTTTCCCGTGGGATCTATATATCATTATACATTATAAAAGAATTAGACCCTAAAGAGTATGAGGATACAATCAGAATAGGGTTGGCTGTTGGTAAAAAAATAGGGAAAGCTACACAAAGGAATAAAATTAAAAGAAGGCTAAGGATGCTTGCTATGGAAGTAATAATGACTTTAAATAATTTAGGTTACTACTATATGATAATAACTCATAGAAATGTTACGCAAGCAAGTTATCAAGATTTAAAGAAAGATTTAATTATTTGTTTAGAAAAATTTCATTTATGATAACATAGTACAAGGTTTTTAAAAATAAGGCTCGTGTAGTATGGAAATAAATAGGAGGGACTAAGTGTACCCTGGAAAAATTGGAGAGATGTATCAGGTACTCATTCCTGAAAATACTGGGCGTGTGGGTTTTGAGCGTACAGATTGGCAGTCGGCATTTCATCAACATAAGAAAGTAGTATTGGAAGCTGTAAAATATTATGCCAGAACGCAAGACAGGGAATTAATTAGTAATAAAGAAGTAGCGCAGCCTGATACACAATTGTTAGTAGTTCACAACACTTCACCTGTGAGTGAGAAGAAGAGGGGATGTAGTATTGATTAGGTTCTTTTATCTTAGATATGTATGATGTAATTGTAGTAGGTGGGGGACATGCAGGTTGTGAAGCTGCAACTGCATCCGCACGTCTTGGTGCGAAAACTTTACTTATCACTCACAAGATTTCTACTATAGGGGAAATGTCATGCAATCCTTCTATTGGAGGAATTGCAAAGGGTATTGTAGTAAGAGAGGTTGATGCTCTTGATGGAGTAATGGGAAGAGTAATTGACCAGGCGAGTATACACTCTGTAATTTTAAATAGAAGCAAAGGTGCTGCGGTATGGGGACCACGTGCTCAAGCAGACCGTAAGTTATATAAGAAAACAATGCAACAGACAATCTTAAGCTACTCAAATCTTGTAGTGAAAGAGGATTCTGTTGATAACTTTGTTATAGAGAATGATGCAATAAAAGCAGTCATTACAGTTTTTGGAGAATGTATATTGACAAATAGAGTTATACTTACTACAGGAACCTTTTTACGTGGTGTAGTGCGTATAGGGGAAAGTGTTACTCCAGGTGGAAGAATAGGAGATAAGCCATCTGTAAAGCTTGCTAATATTTTAAAACAATATAATTTTCAGTTAGGAAGATTGTACACTGGCACTCCTCCAAGATTGAATCGTAATACTATAAATTGGAAGGTATTGCAAGAACAAGCTGGTGATACTTCACCAGCTCCATTTTCATATTTAACAGAGCAAATTAATCAGCCACAGATTTCGTGTTTTATTACTCATACAAATGAAAATACACATAGGATTGTTAAGGCAAATTTGCATAGAGCTGCATCTGCATATTTGGATGATATTATGTCTCCTAGATATTGTCCTGGACTTGAATCCAAAGTTAAAAAGTTTGCAGATAAAAATAGCCATCAAATATTTTTGGAACCAGAAGGGCTGGATGACGATACTATATATCCCAATGGTGCTGCTACTTCATTGCCTGTTGAGATACAGTATGAGGCGATGAGAAGTATCAAAGGTCTTGAAGATGTTGAAATATTAAGACCTGGATATGACATAGAATATGATTATGTAGATCCAAGAGAATTATATCATACTTTAGAAACCAAGAAAATTCGCGGACTTTATTTTGCAGGTCAAATTAACGGTACTACTGGATATGAAGAAGCAGCAGGACAAGGAATAATTGCAGGTATTAATGCAGTATGTGGAAATTTTATTCTTCATAGAACTGATGCGTATATAGGTGTAATGATAGATGACTTAGTGACACAGGGTGTTACAGAACCATATAGATTATTTACTTCACGTGCGGAATATAGATTATCGATTCGTTCAGATAATGCTGATAGGCGTTTGACAAAGAAGGGCTATGATATTTCGCTTGTTTCACATGAGAGATATTCTACTCTCACGAGAAAGCTGGAATCTATTAAACACATTGAAGAAAAGTTAATGAGCTTAACTATTATCCCTGAACAGGTTGCATTTTATGGGATTAAAGTGTCTTATGATGGAGTCAGAAGGACAGCATTAGATCTTCTATGCTATCCACATGTAACGTTTCATGATCTCCAAAAAATATGGCCTGAATTAAGAGCAGTACAGGATGAATTGTGTAAAATCATTGAGATTGAGGCAAAATATAAACCTTATTTGCTCAGACAAGAAGAAGACATAAGAATTTTTAAAGAAGAAAGTAATACAAATATTCCATCAGATTTTAATTATTCACAAGTTAAAGGTTTGACAAATGAAATATTGGAAAAATTACAGTCTATTAAGCCTACTACTATAGGAGTTGCAAAACAAATACAAGGTATGACTCCAGTAGCTATAGTAAATATATTAGTTCATCTTAAGAATAATAAGGTGAATGATAGTGTATGAACAACTATTTTTGACGCTCACTTTATCTAAATTTCATACTACAGTATTAACTAAGCTTTGTGGCGGAATTAGAGTAATAGATTTATTATTTTATAGGCCTATTAACTATATAGATAGAAGAAAGTCACTATCAAATGCTAAAATTGGGGAAATTGTAACTTTTATCGCAAGAGTTTACAAGCATGAGCCTACTAATGTAAAAGGAAGACCATATAAAATTGTCGTTGAAAGTGGTAATAAATATATATCTATTATTTTTTTTAATTATTCGGTCAAATATTTGCGCAAATTATTCCTTCCAGATACTAATGTAATCATTAGTGGTAAGCTTGAGATTTTTGTTGGGCAACTACAAATCACTCATCCTGATTATATTTTACTTGATCTCAATCAATTTAAAGAGATTGCACGTATAGAGCCAGTATACCAAACAAGTCGAGGTCTTCTCAGTAAGAATATTAAAAATATGATAAACTTTTGTCTTAAAGACTTACCTGATCTATCAGAATGGATAGATAAAGAGATTATTGATAGAAAAGGGTGGTTTAGTTGGAAAGAGAGTATTACGCGCTTACATCAACCAAATTCTTTGTCAGAAATAGAGATATGTAGAGAAAGACTTAGCTATGATGAATTGTATGCACATCAAATGGCATTAAAATTAGTAAGAAAGGATAATTTAAAGAAAAGAGAGCAAAAAATTACAATATTCAATAAGTATAGAAATCAAGTTTTAAGTCAGCTGCCTTTTCAATTAACCAATGACCAAATTAAAGCAGTAGAAGAAATTTCAGCAAAACAACAGTCTGAATATCGTATGATAAATTTATTACAAGGTGATGTAGGAAGCGGTAAAACTATAGTGGCACTTTTTATTATGCTAAACGCAGTTGAAAATGGATTGCAGGCAGCTTTTATGGCACCTACAACGATTTTAGCTGAACAACATTATAATTGGGTTGAGGAGATTTTATCATGTACTGATATAAAGGTTGCGTTATTAACAGGCAAAACTGCTAGGAAAGAAAAAAAGCTGATCGTTAATGAACTTGCAAGTGGTATTGTGAGTATAGTTATAGGTACTCATGCGCTATTTCAGGATAATATTGTGTTTAGAAATCTTGGTCTGGTAGTGGTGGATGAACAACAAAGGTTTGGTGTAATGCAAAGATACCGTTTAATAGAGAAGGGGAATAACACAGACATACTTTTTGTGACTGCAACTCCGATTCCCAGAACACTGCAACAAGCTATATACGGTGATATTGGATGTTCGATTTTAAAAGAAAAGTCTAAATCGAGATCAAAAATCAAAACTGTTGCTATTAATGTAAAGAAAGTAGAAAATGTCATTGGTAGATTGAAAAACGCTATTGAAATAGGAGAAAAAGCATATTGGATATGTCCTTATATAGAAGAAAATGAAAGCTTTGATATTGCTGCAGTAGAGGTGCGTTTTCAAAAATTAACGCAAATTTTTGCCAATAAAGTAGGAATGATACACGGCAGATTAACTCAGGAAGAGAAGAATCAGGTTATGTTTTCTTTTAAAAGAGGAGAGATAGTTTTACTTGTTGCTACAACTGTGATAGAAGTAGGTATAGATATACCAGATGCAACAATTATGATTATAGAAAATGCGGAACAATTCGGGTTATCGCAACTACATCAACTACGTGGTAGAGTAGGGCGTGGTAATAAGCCTTCTTTTTGTATATTATTATATAATGGTTATTTAAATAAAACGAAATTAAAAATTATTTGTGAATCGCAAGATGGCTTTTATATTGCTGAGAAGGATCTTATGATGAGAGGTAGCGGAAATATTGTAGGTACAAAACAGTCTGGACATATAGGATTTAAATTTGCTGACCTATCTAAAGATAAAGAACTGTTTGATCTAATAAATATAGAAGATCTCAGTGAATATTCAAACTTACCACTTGATATTTTTGGATATTATAATCAGTTGAAAGTTTAGTAATGTATTTATTCAGCGGAGCGGCTAAGAAACAGAGCATGTTATGAGATGAATAAAACGGCAACCCCCATCACAAGCATAGATCCTTTGCGAAGCACTGCGAAGTATTGTGAGTATGGAGTAGCCTAAAAGTAGAATTAGCTAAAAACCATGTTTTAGATTCACGAGACTAGCTATTATGTTGAACCTCATGTTATATTTCTTTTGAAAATTACGGTAAACATGCGACATAAATCTTAATCTCCCGGATCTTATTTTCTACACGNATTCTAAACGACGCAAGCTCTCGATTGTGCTCTTTTTGTTCATCTGTTAGAGGTTTTTTGCGATATTTTTTGTATGGTAATACAACGTTGCTTTTGCCACCCTTGGTATCCAGAATCAGCATGTTTCATGCTCTTTGTAGGTAGCATTTTCTCTTGTTTCCTTATTCTAAAATCGTGAATCCTTCCACGATGAGTTTTTGAAACTGACAAAATTCTCCCATTTTCTTCTATCACAATCTCAGTTTTCATCGTTGTCATTTTCTTCTTTCCAGAATAGCTTCTCTTCCGTTTTTTACTATCTTTTGGTCGTTGTATAGGTTGTTCCGTTACGTCAGCCAGAAGCTTCAATATCTTTTCTTGCGTCATCGTTCTGTCTTTCGTTATATTAATGCTCTTGGCCAGTAGTGGTTCCATTTTCTTAAGTAGCCTACAGATATTTGAATTGTGTAAATTGAATAAATATCCCAAAAATTGATGTGTTATGTAGGTTCTGTAATAAATTAATAAGCACAAGACTTTATCTTCAAGGCTTTCAATATGCGACTTCCTTCCATAGCATTTCTTCTTCTCTAGTTTCTCCCATCCAGGTCTAATTTTCTCTACCACTTCTTGGAACTCTTCTGCACTCATTCCAGTTAATTGCCTTAAAGTGTGCGGTCTTTTTACTATTTCTTTGTAACTCATTCCCATCTTCTTTATTTTAAAAATAATATTCTACTCCCTTATTTATTTCTTTTCACTTATTTTTTTTGTAGCTTTTTTTTGTAGCTTTGCAGAGGGTCTAAAGATTGGACTTCTTGCATAACTCATTTTATCAACTCAAAGTTGTAAATTCCAGCAATTAAGTTGAACCTCAGACTAAAACGTTTTCGTCGATTTCGATAGCGATCTGCAATTATTTT